>NZ_CP137549.1:3753749-4054998 GCF_033335955.1 Streptomyces sp. N50 | reverse complement strand
CCGACTCGTGGGCGAGACCTGCGACTTCAGGGTCCGCATCCCGATGCCGGGTGGCGCGGAGTCCCTGAACGCCGGTGTGGCGGCCGGAGTTGTGCTCTACGAGGCGGCACGCAAGCGCTCCTGAACGGACGTTCGGCACCGTCCCCCACTCGGGGCAATCTGGGCGCCGGGCACACGCTTGACGCGGTCCGGACACTTCCGGCGAGTCAAAGCAGTGTCCTAAACACACGTCACTCGGTTAGATGAGTGTGGACACCAGAACACCCCGCACACCCACGGGGGACGGCCCGTCGGGCTTCGACGACGCTCCCGCGCTGAGCATGGTGAAGGTGCCGAGCGATCCGGCGCAGATCATCGTCAATCATGCGAGCTTCCGCGTGCAGTTGGGCGCCTCGTCGCGCCCCCCGTCGCCGCGGATCGCACGGCACCTGAGCGCCACCGAGGCCCCCGGCCGGATCCCCGCCGCCGGCGCGCGCCGCCGGCCCGTCGTCTGGAGCGGCAAGTCCGCCCCGGACGACACCGGCGCCCACCGGCTGCTCCAGGCCGTGCGCGGCACGGGCGTCCGCCACGGCGACGAACCGGTCGGCGACGCCGGAGCCACGCAGGTCATCCCCCGTATCGACAGCGGCGGTTACGACGACGACCTGACCGCGCGGACCATCGAGACCCCGGTCGTCGGCGCCCAGCGCGGCGGCGACCACGACACCGGCGAGAACCGACTCCTGCCGCCCATGCGGACGGTGGGCAGCGCCTACGACGAACCCGCCTACGGGGACGGGGAGTTCGAGGACTTCGACGGCACGGAACGCGAGCGCCGCACCCGACGCAACCCCAACGAGCCCGTACGGCACGCCTATTACCCCGGCCGCCGGATGAACCTCGGGGTCGTCCTCCTCCCGCTGCGCATCTTCCTCGGCTTCATCTCCATCTACGCCGGCATGGGCAAGCTGTGCGACCCCGTCTACTTCGACGGCGGCAAGCGCGGCTCCATGGTGAAGTGGCTCAACACCCTCCACCCGTGGGAAGTCGCCGAGCCGCTACGGCAGTTCGCGCTCCAGCACCCCGTCGGCTCCGGGCTCGTCATCGCCTTCGCGCAGGTCATCGTGGGCGTCCTGACGATCCTCGGCCTGTGGCAGCGGGTCGCCGCGGTCTTCGGCGCGCTGCTCTCGGCGGCACTGATCGTCACGGTCAGCTGGAAGACGGTCCCGGCCTACGACGCGCCCGACATCATCTATCTCGCCGCGTGGTCCCCGCTGATCATCGCGGGCGCCCCCGTCTACTCGGTCGACGGCCGCCTCGCGGGCAGCGCCTGGCGCCGCCTCGGACCCCGCGTCGACATCTGGGAGCTGCGCCGCTACGTCCTGCGCCGCGGCGCCCTCGTCACGGCCGTCTCCATCGGCCTCACGCTGCTGGTGGGCTCCCTGCTCGGCGGCGCGGTCCGCGACTCCAGCCGCGTGGTCGTCCCCGGCCCCGGCGAGGCCCCGCGCAACGAACTGCCGGGCGCCCCGCTCCCCGGCGAACCGACCAAGAGCCACAGCAGCAGCCCCAGGGCGTCCAAGTCCCCGTCCCGGCCCGCGACTTCGGCCAAGCCGTCGGGCGCCGCGACGACCCCGGGCGCGACCCACTCCTCCTCCGGTACGGCCACCAGCGGCGCCCCCAGCCAGACCCAGGGCACCGCGGGCCGCACCCAGCCCCAGCGGTCCTCCCCGGCCGGCCAGGCCCCCAGCACCACCTCAGGACCCACGTCCACCGGTGGCACCAGCGGCGGCGGCACCGGCTCCAACGGCGGCTCCAGCACCGGAGGTTCATCCTCCTCCGGCCAGCCGGGCCTGGTGGGCGGCCTGTTGGGGTAACTGGGCCGGTGGGGGGCTTGCTGACCCGGTCCCCTACCGGCTGACCACCGGGAGCGAAACTGAGGCGGGCCGGCACCGAAAGGTGCCGGCCCGCCTTTTAGGGGCGCGGGGAACTGCGCGACCAGCCACGACGGCGCCGCACTCAACGACCAAGCGCAGCAAGCTCTTTGGCGGCTTCCCGGAGATCCTTGGCAGTGTCGATGGCTCGCCAGTAAGCCCCTTGAGGAATCGGGAACCCGGCCAACCGCCGCTCACGCGCAAGGTGAGGGAACGTCGTCCGCTCGTGATCCCCCCGCTCCGGCAACAACCCGGCGAACTCGGGCGAGAAGACGTACACCCCCGCGTTGATCGCGTACTGCGTGGGCGGCGACTCGATGAAGTCCGTAACGCGCCCGAACCCGTCGGTCTGCACGGCCCCCCAAGGAATCCGCGGCCGAGCCAACGCGATCGTGGCGACAGCATCGCGCTCGGTGTGGAAGTCGGCCATGTCCCGCAGCGAGAACCGGGTCCAGATGTCCCCGTTCGTGGCGTACCACGCGCTGTCCGGCCGCGGCAGATGCGCGGCGGCGTACTTGAGCCCGCCACCACGCCCCAGCGGCTCCGTCTCGACGACCGTGGTCACCTCGACCGGCAGATCGGCCGACTTCAGCCAGTCCTGCAGCACCTCGGCGAGATGCCCGCAGCTGACGACGACGTCGGTGACGCCCTCCTCGGCGAGCCAGACGAGCTGATGGCCGATGATCGGCGTCCCCGTGCCGGGGATCTCGACCATCGGCTTGGGCCGGTCGTCGGTGTACGGGCGCAGCCGGGATCCCTGGCCACCGGCCAGGATCACGGCTTGGGTGGGGCGCGACGTGGCGTTCGGATCGGTCATGACCCGAACTGTACGTGGCGGCCCCACCGCATCTTTCGGCTGCAACCGTTCCTTAATCAGCCGTTACCGACCTCCTACTCCGGGCACCGGCTCCGGTCAGCTGTGCGCGGCCATGACCCCGGAGGCGAACGAGGTGTCGCACACGGGGCGGGCGTAGGACTGGGCGCGTGCGGCGCCGTAGATACGGACCGCGGCGCGGCCCAGTGCGCGGGCGATGGAGGTGCAGTGCGTGGCGAGCGACGGGTGGCCGTTCACCGCCTCCTGGAGGTGCGTCAGGACGACGCCGGGGTTCTTGTCCTGGAGCTCGGTCATGAGCTGGTCGCGCAGGATGTCCTGCGGGGCGCGTGCGGCGGCCCGCGAGGAGGCTCCGGCCGCCGTGACGTCCGTCGCGGTGAGCATCGAGCTGGAGGGGCTCCCCGACCAGTTGACCCGGGTGACCGCGAGGGTCCCGGAGAGCACCATGACGACGGGCAGGACGAGGGCGAGCGTGCGGCCGACCCGGCGGGCGGGGCCCCGGCCGCGTCGCGGCTGTTGGTTATTGGAGTGCTTCACGCGTGTGAGGGTAGCGTCCGGTAATGATTTGGCGACATTTAGTCACCAATTCGGGGGATGGATTGGTGCCTCGGATTGGGTAGGGGGTTGACGAACGCTGCTCGAAATGACCGCTCTGCCGGGGTATTTGTCGACACGGTCGGGCGTCCGCGGGCAACAGGAAGGGCCCCGCGGCGAACCGCGGGGCCCTTCCTGGGAACGTTTGACCAGTCGGTGAGATCCGACCGGCCGGTGATGCCTGGTCGGCCGGTGATGCCTGGTCAGTCGGTGAGGCGCTCGCCCGTGGAGGTCGAGAACACGTGGATCTCACCCGGACGCGGGACCACGTGGAGCGTGGCGCCCTTCTCCGGCACCGAGCGGCCGCTGACGCGGACGACCAGGTCCGTGAGGTTGTCGTCGACCTTGGCGCTGCCGTAGACGTAACCGTCGGCGCCCAGCTCCTCGACGACGTTCACGGAGACGGCGAGACCGGCCGGGGCGTCCTCGGTGTCCTTGGTGAGGGTCTTCGCGGCCTCGCCGTTGTGCTCGTCGATGTCGAAGTGCTCGGGGCGCACGCCGACGGTGACCGTGCGGTCACCCTTGTCGGTGGCGGCCTTGAGCGCCTCGCGGTTGACGGGGACGACCGAGTTGCCGAACTTCACGCCGCCGTCGGTGATCGGGACCTCGATCAGGTTCATGGCGGGGGAGCCGATGAAGCCGGCGACGAAGAGGTTCTTGGGGCGGTCGTACATGTTGCGCGGCGAGTCGACCTGCTGGAGCAGACCGTCCTTCAGTACGGCCACGCGGTCGCCCATCGTCATGGCCTCGACCTGGTCGTGGGTGACGTAGACGGTGGTGATGCCGAGGCGGCGCTGGAGCGAGGCGATCTGCGTACGGGTGGACACACGGAGCTTGGCGTCGAGGTTCGACAGCGGCTCGTCCATGAGGAAGACCTGGGGCTCACGCACGATGGCGCGGCCCATCGCGACGCGCTGGCGCTGACCGCCGGAGAGGGCCTTCGGCTTGCGGCCGAGGTAGTCCGTGAGGTCGAGGATCTTCGCCGCGTCCTCCACCTTCTGGCGGATCTCGGCCTTGTTGACGCCGGCGATCTTGAGCGCGAAGCCCATGTTGTCGGCGACGGTCATGTGCGGGTACAGCGCGTAGTTCTGGAACACCATGGCGATGTCCCGGTCCTTCGGCGGCAGGTGCGTGACGTCGCGGTCACCGATGCGGATGGCGCCGGCGTTGACGTCCTCGAGCCCCGCGAGCATCCGGAGCGAGGTGGACTTGCCACAGCCGGAGGGACCGACCAGAACGAGGAACTCCCCGTCCTCGATCTCGATCTCGAGTCCGTCTACGGCGGGCTTCTCGGAACCCGGGTAGATCCGGGTCGCCTTGTCGAACGAAACAGTGGCCATGGTGAAGGGCCCCCTTCTACCGGCAGGAACGTGCCGGACGATCCGTTGTAGGAAGGTGGTGGTGTAGTCCACGCGAGTGAACTGGGTCAGGACGGTACCTGGCGTTTGCCTGGTCTGTCAGTACCTGAGCCCATGTGAACTTCGAGGAAATTTTCGACAGGGGCCGCCGGGGACCTGGGTACACTGCACGGGCACGTGATCGCGCGCGCCACCGCGCACACGCAGGCCTCCTTAGCTCAGTTGGCCAGAGCAACGCACTTGTAATGCGTAGGTCGTCGGTTCGAATCCGACAGGGGGCTCCTTCGAAGGCCAGGTCACATAGCCCGTGACCTGGCCTTTTGTGTTGCTCGGGGCATGATGGGTCACACGGCTGGGGTGCCGTGGGGTGGCTTGCGTGAGCGATGCGTGAGCGGAGGGAACTGCCAACGCCCTGTGGCTTCTCGACCGGTTGGCTCCGGTTGGAGCTCAAGTCATCGTGCCAGTGCTTGCTTGGGTGGCACTCAGGGGTACCGCTCCCGAGGGGCCGTTTCTGCCTGGAGTTCGTGGACACCACTGCGAGCGCGCTCCACCGGTATCTCGCCCTCGGGCCTCAGGTGTCGCTGCACGGATGGGCCTAAGGCTTGACCTGTAATCCATGAGGCGGGGTGAAACGGTCCTGGTTTGTGGGTCAGTTGGGGGGTTTAGCCAGGTCCAGGAGCTGCTGGTGGAGGCCGGGTCGGGAGAACAGAGCTGCGCCTGTGTCGGTTCGTCGCCGGCCTGTGAGGTCGCTGAAGGTGCCGCCGGCCTCCTCGACGATGGGGATCACTGCGGCAATGTCCCAGGGGCCGGCGCCCAGCAGCAGGAAGGCGTCGAGTTTTCCTGTCGCGACCAGGAGGGCTCCGTGGCAGGTGCCGGATCCGGTGGATGGCTTGCCGGGTGGCGGCGTGGTGGGGTCCGCGGATGCCCAGTCGAGTGCGGGGAGCACGGTTGCGGTTCCCGCTGCCAGCCGGGCCGCGGCGGCGCGTTCGGCTTTGCTCAGCCGCGGTGGTGGGGGCCAGATTCCGATGGCGGCATCCTTGGCGTTTCCTCCTGCCGTGAGCGTCAGCCGATACGGCGGTGCTGACGGTTCGGAGGGGCAGGGGCCCATCCAGGCCCCGGTGCCCGGCGTTGCCCACCAGCGGCGCCCGAGCGCGGGCGCGGAGACCATGCCCATGGTCACGGTGCCGTGTTCTTCCCGGGCGATGAGAGTGCTCCATTCCGGATCGCCCGCGATGAAGCTCGCCGTGCCGTCAATGGCGTCGATGATCCATCGGCGGCTGCTGCGCCCATGGGCGCCGAACTCTTCGCCCACGAACGCGTCGCCGGGATGTTCCGTACGGATCGACGCGCGCAGGACGCGTTCGATCTCGCGGTCCGCGTCGGTGACCGGACTTCCGTCGCCCTTGTCCTCGGCACCCAGGTCGGGTGCGCGGAAGTAGCGCCGGGCGATCTCGTCCGCCTGATCGGCCAGTTGGTGTGCCAGCGTCAGGTCTGCTGAGTCCGTCATGCCGCCCACTCTTCTCGCCGATACCCCCGTGATCAAGTCCCGGTCCAGGCATACGAGTTCGGTGAGGCGATCAGCGCCTGGCTGGTGTGATCACGGCGTCCGAGCCGTCCTGGACAACCCCGTTCACCGGTGTGAATCCGCGCCAGTTCCGCAAGACGGTGACCGCGGTCCGGCGCGAGGGGGACGAACTTGTCCGGCGCGGACGGCCCCGGGGCCTTTCGCTGGAGAACCGGGTGCCGCTCGTCGTCGCCTACTGGCGCACGAACTTGACGATGCGCCGGCTCGCCCTCTTGAGCCACGGCCGGAAAGCGCTTGCCCCAGCGATGGCGCGCACGGCAGAATTCCCTCTCTTTGCAAGGGCATCGCTGATCTCGGCCGGGGGAATTCGTGCGGCGTTCCACGCAGAGTGCTGTCGAAGATCCGGAAGACGACGCGACCCTTCCGAAGTCGGTCCTGATCCGCAACCGGGCATTCCTCTTCCTGTGGTCCGGAGAGTCGATCAGCCTCCTGGGCAGTGAGATCAGCGTCGTGGCGCTGCCGTCCCTGGCGGTCCTCGTCCTGGGCGCCGGCGCGGTCGGGGTCGGCGTGCTCATGGCGTTGCAGTGGTTGCCGTTCGTGCTGCTCGCGCCGGTCATGGGCGTCTTCACCGACCGCCTGCGCAGGCGGCCGATGATGCAGTTCGCCAACGTCGCCCGGTGCGTCGTCCTCGGCTCGCTGCCACTGGCCGCCGTCCTCGGTCACCTCACCCTGGCGCACCTGTATGTCGCCGCGTTGCTCAAGGGCGTCTTCGATGTGGTCTTCCAGCTGGCGTACCAGGCGTACCTGCCGCAGATACTCGGCCGTGCCGACCTTGTCGAGGGCAACGTCAAGACCCAGCTGAGCAAGTCGATCGCGATGACGGTGGGCAGGTCGGCCGGTGGTGGCCTGGTGAGCCTGATCGGTGCCGCCCGAGCTGTCGCGGCCGACGCGGTGTCCTACTTCGCCGCCGCCGTGTTGCTGCTGTTCATCCGGGAGAAGGAGCCTCGCCCGGCGCCCGCCGAGCAAGGTCTGGCCGCCACGCTCAGGGACGTCCGGGGCAGTATCGCGCTGACCCTCGGCAACCGCGTGCTGCGGTCCCTCACGCTGATGGCGACCTTCGGCAACATGGCGGTCTCCTCGACGCTCGCGATGATCATCGTGTACGCCTACCAGGACCTGCACTTCTCGGCCGGGCAGCTCGGCCTGGCGCTGAGCTTGGGCAGTGTCGCGGTCCTCGTCGGCGCGGCACTGACCCGGCGGATCAACGAGCGGTGGGGAATGGGGCGCACGCTCGTACTGACTCACGCGCTGCTCGGTCTCGCGTTCGTTCTGCTGCCGGCGGCCACCCTGGGCGGCAAGCTGTTCGCCTTCGCGGTCGTCGTGGTGTCCCAGAGCATCTCCAGCTTCACCGGACCGCTGACCAACGTGGCGCTCATCACGCTCATTCAGAAAGCCACGCCCGTGCACGCGATGGGACGCGTCAACGGTGTCGCGCTGCCGTTCATCTGGGGAGCCAACGCGCTCGGCCCTGTCGTGGGCAGCGCCGTAGCCGCGATGACGGGCAATGCGGTCGCCTTCCTCCTCGCGGCCGTACTGGCCTGGGCGGCCATCGGGTGGATCTTCAGGGGTGCCGTCCAACGGCTCACCGACGATGTGCCGGAGCCCCTGCGGGTATCCGCCTGATCGAGATGATGCGCGGCCCGCTGACCCTGGGCGGTCGGCGGGTCGGCGGGTCGGCGTGTCTGGCGCGACGGGCAGGCGACAGCAAGCCAGCCGACAGCAAGCCGGCCGACAGGGCTGCGAAGCTGTATCCCGTCTCCTTTCTGCAGGTCACGGCGCTATGACGGCTGATGCTGGAAGCGTCGCCAGGGTGCCCGCCGGCAGAACTAGGCTGCCGGAATGGATACGGGTGCCAGAGCGGGAGGGGATCTTCAGGTGTCTCAGTTCCCGCCGACGCGGGTGGCCGATCGGGGGCGCGGCTGGTACCGAGGTGACTGCCATGTGCATTCCGAGTCCTCGCACGGCGGCGAACTGACGCCGGCACAGCTTGTGGCAGGCGCCTGTGCGGCGGGACTTGATTTCCTCGCGACCACCGAGCACAACACGGCCGAGACGCACGGAGCCTGGAGTCAGCACATAGGCGACGATCTGCTGGTGATCCTGGGCCAAGAGGTCGTCACGCGGACCGGACACTGGCTCGCGCTGGGGGTCCGCCCGGGGCAGACAGTCGACTGGCGTTATGGCGTGCGGGACAACGTGGTCGACCGGCATCTGGATGAGGTTCACCGGTCCGGTGGGCTCTGCGCGGCGGCTCATCCGCACGCGCCGTACGACTCGGGCACGTTCATGTACCCGTATCAGGGCTTCGACGTGGTGGAGGTGTGGAACGGGCAGTGGAGTTCGGATGTGCCATGGCAGTCGGACAACGAGGCGGCCCTGGCCGAGTGGGGACGCAGTCTGACCGCGGAGATCCGCCAAGGGCACTGGCGGCCCGCGATAGGGAACAGCGACGCTCACCTGGAGGGCCAGATCGGCAGCCCGCACACAGTCGTGCTGGCGGACGAGTTGAGTGTCGAAGCGATCCTTGCCGGTATCCGCGCCGGCCACAGCTGGATCGCCGCTTCGAACGCCATCCAACTTTCGTTCACCGTCTCTGCTGGTGGTCGCAGCGCTGGGATCGGTGAGCGGTTGAAAATCGGTGACGAGCCGGCCGTGGTGCGAGTCGACGTACGAGCCGTGCCCGGCGGCACGGTCAGCCTCCACACCGAGAAGGGACAGGTGTACGGCGAATCGGTGCCCGCCACGGGGTCGAGCACCGTGGAGTGGCACATCAGCGCCAGGGAGTCGACATTCGTTCGCACCGAGATCCGCGACGTGAACGGCCACATGGCAGCGCTCAGCAACCCGATCATCCTGGCCCGAGCTTCGGACGGTTGAGTCTTCGCTCACCCCTTGAATGCCGTCCGCACCCGTACGGTGAAGGGACGCGGCCGAAGCTCCATGCCGAACCCACGTCCCGCCGCCTGGCCCGCACCGTGTCCTGGGTCTCTTAGCGGTGCTGAGTCGCCGGAGTTGAGGGCTGCGATGTCCGGGAAAGTCGGTTGACCGGATGCAGGCGGGTCCGGCGAGAATGGCCTGGTGATCGCCATGTCGCCGCAAGGACCGGTCGAGCTTCCATGGATCGTCACCGAGTTCGCGGCGGGGCGGCCGGTGCAGGCCGTGTGGAAGAACGAACTCGGCGGCCTGACATTTGGGATCGGTCTGGGGGATGCGCGACAGTTTCTGAAGTGGAGCCCACCAGGCAGCGGTATCGACCTTTCGGCCGAGGTCGTGCGCTTGCGCTGGGCAGCGGCGTTCACCGTGGTGCCGCGCGTAGTCGACGAGGGCGCGGACGAAACGGGGTCCTGGATCGTCACAACGGGTCTGCCCGGGCGCATGGCGGTGGACGACCACTGGAAGCGCGACCCCGACACCGCAGTACGCGCGATCGGTGCCGGACTGCGCTCCCTGCATGAGCAACTGCCCGTTGCGGACTGCCCGTTCGGCTGGTCGGCCGAACGGCGGCTGGAGACGGTGCGGCCACGAGCGGTGGCGGGCCGGATCAATCCGGCGGACTGGCATCAAGACCTTCGGCACATCGGAACTGTTGAGCGTGCCCTTGGCGTACTCGCCGACACCCCGCCGATCGATGAGCTGGTCGTCTGCCATGGCGACGCCTGTGCTCCCAACACCCTGATCGGCGACGACGGCACGTGCAGCGGCCACGTCGACCTCGGCGCGCTCGGTGTCGCCGACCGCTGGGCCGATCTCGCCGTCGCCACATGGAGTACGCAGTGGAACTACGGTCCCGGATGGGAAGAGCCGCTGCTCGAGGCCTACGGGGTCGAGCCGGACCCGGAGCGGATCATGTATTACCGGCTGCTGTGGGAGCTGTCGGACTGAGCCGATGCCCCCGCATGGTGCGGTGAAGCGGTTCAGGCTGCGGCGACATCCTCGCGCTCGACCTCTTCGGTGCTGGCCGTCTGGGGTGTGCTGGGGTAGTTGGCTGTCCGTGTGCTGTCCGGACATACCGACGCTGCGGCTCGGTTACGGATTACTCACGTTCTAGTGCTGTGCGGTGAGCTGGTCATGATGAGCGCATGACGTTGGCCGCGCGTGCGCTCACACAGTTGGCGACCTGGCCCGACCTCACCGAGGTGGAGTCGAGCTGCGGCATTGGTCGTGCACTCGTCTCAGCCCAGGGCGAGATCGTCCACCTCCATTCCGGCCGGGACGTTGACCCGCACCTCACGGCGAGGGCCATTCGGCGCTTCGAGGACCACCTCACGAGCGCCCGCGCTGTCCGGCTTGTGCCCGGCTCGCACTGGGTGACGCTGCACCGGGAGGTTGCGGCAGACGTCGACCTGCTCATGACCTTGGTCAGTCTTGCCCTGCAGGCTCAGCAGACATGGCCGATTCCCGGCGATGGCCCGCGAGTGGCTAGGGCGTCCGCTATCGGCCCCACCGAGGCGGGTTGAACTGGCCCCAGTGGGAGGGGCGTTCGAGGGTGCTGAGGGGTGGTGGCGAGGCGAAGTGGCCCCACCTTGGGTCTTGCGGTGGAACGGTGGATGTGGTGCGCCGAGGGTGGGTGCGGCGGATGTCCTTGTCCGAGCAGGAGTTGTTTGACCGGATCCGCCGGGACACCGGGCAACAGCAGTTGTCGATCCGGGCCTTGTCGCGGGAGCACGGGGTGCATCGGCGACTGGTGCGGGAAGCGCCGGCCTCGCCGGTGCCGAAGCCGCGCAAGCAGTCGGCGCGAACATCGCCGCGGATGGAGCCGTACAAGAAGACGGTCGACGACTGGCTCCGCGCCGACTTGGAGGCGCCGCGCAAGCAGCGGCACACCGCGAAACGGATCGGTACGCGGCTGGAGGAGGAGTTCGGGGTCACGCTTCCGTACACCACGGTGCGAGACTTCGGCACCGCACGCCGAAGTGGACTTCGGGGCGGTCTGGGTCGACCTGGCTGGACAGCGGGTGAAGTGCTGTCTGTCCGCCTTCAGCCTGGCCTACTCGGGCCGGGCGGCGCACCGCGTCTCCCGCTTCACCGACCCGCGTCTTTGCGCGGCGATCGTGGACAGGCTCACCTCCGACGCCAGCCTCATCGAGACCGGCACCGAGCCCTGTCGCCGCTCGCACCAGGGCGAACAAAGCTAACGGCACCAAGTGATCGCCTGCGATCAGCAGGAACGAGGGGCCCTAAGAGGTCACGCGGACAGGCGGCGTTGAGGGCGTGTACTCCAGTTAGGCTCAGAAGATCACTGTTACCGACCGCTATGAGGGAGCCATGGCCGTCACCTACTTGATGCTCGCGCGGCTGCCTGAAGGGGGTTTGGGCGCCTTCGAGGCTTATGAACGCGCTGTCCTGCCGCTCCTTGCCGAGTACGGAGGGCGTCTTGAGCGCCGGCTCCGCACTCTGGACGATCAGGTCGAGGCCCACCTCATAGCCTTTCCCAGCAGCGAGGATCTCGCTGCCTACCGGGCGGATCCCCGGCGTTCTGCCGCTGCACCGCTGCTGGAGTCGTCCGGGGCAGCGGTCGAACTGCTCGCGGTGCGCGACGTTTAGCGGTGGCGCGGACAAGGTGTGGTCATGGTCGGCGGTTCGGGCGTTCGTCCCAGCGGTGAGTCGTCCATGCTCGCCGGATGAGGCTGCGCACGGTGATGATCGTGTCGGCGAGGTCGAAGAATGCGTCGACGACGGTGGCGCGCCGCTCGTGGCAGCGGGCGAGCCGGTAGAAGGCGTTCTGCCAGGCGTGGGTACGTTCCACGTGCCAACGCTGGCCGGCCTGGATGGGCGCCTTCTCGCCTTTGCGCGCGATGCGGCCGTGCCGGCCGCGTTCGTCGAGCAGAGTGCGGGTCTTGTCCGAGTCGTATCCGGCGTCCAGGTGCACGGTGACGTCGTCGGGCAGCGGCCCCAGGTCGTCCAGGCGGTCCAGGGCGGGGGCGAGCAGCGGGGAGTCGTGGCGGTTGGCTCCGGCCAGGACTCGGCCCAGCGAAATGCCGTATCCGTCCGTCATGCCTGAGCGTTTCAGGCCCTGTTTGCCGCGGTCGACGGGGGAACACCCGGCCACTTCGCCGCCTCCGGGAGCCTTGGTGATGGAGCCGTCCACGGCGATCTGGTCTAGGACGAGGCCGACGATCCGGTCGTAGGAGTCGAGCGATCTGCTTGAGCTGGGCGAAGACGCCCAGTCGGATCCACTCGTCGCGGCGGCTGCGGAGCGTGGCGGACGAACGGGTCGTGTCGGCGATCGCCTGATAGGAGCAGCCGAAGCGCAGCAGCTGGAGCAGCTTGTCGAAGACGATCCGGTCGCTGATCCGCGGGCGGTGGCAGCCGAGCGGGTGGGCCGGATCCTGGACCGGCCGCTGCGGCAGCAGCGCCGCGAATTGGTCCCAGAGGGGTTCGGTCAGCCCTCATGGCAGGGGAGGCGCAGGTCTCTCGGTGATCGCAGAGCGTCGCAACTCCATGATCGCCAGGTCCTGTGTCTGTTCTCCTACCGAGGGACCCCAGCGCGCCTACCTGCGCGAGCTCTAAGCAGCCGTGCTTGCGGCGAGCAGCCCCTCGGCCGTGTCGAAGGCGATCGCCCCGTCGAGCGGGTTGGAGTAGATGCGCGACCAGGTGATCAGTCCGTCTCGGATGCGGGCGAACATCACCATGTCGAAGGCGAACTGCTTCCCGGTGGCCAGGACGCGGCCGTGGAGGCGGTAGTCGGCGACGACGAGTTCGGGATCGGTCGTCTCGTGCACCTGGACTCGGTCCACGGCCGTGAACCTCTGCAGCCTTGCCCCTTCTTGCAGGTGGGCCCGGAAGGCGTCCCGTCCCGGCTCCTGCACGGGTGCGCTCGGCGGCAGGTAGGGCATCTCGAAGACGGCGTAGGCGGTGAACAGGTCGGCCATCGCCTCGCTGGGGCCGTCGGCGGTCAGACGGAGGAAAAGCTGGAGGACTTCACGCGGTGCTGCAGTGGTCATGGGACACTCCTCTCGACGCAACCGGGGCGATGACCCCGGTTACGTGATGAATATACGGGGCGCAGGCCCCGGTTATCAATACTCCAACCCCCCATCCCTGGAGGGCACTTGACCACCGAGCGACAGCGCCCCTTGCGCGCCGATGCACGCCGCAACCGGGAGCGCATTCTGCAGACCGCCCGCACAGCCTTCGCCGCCGAGGGCCTCGCGGTCCCGCTGGACGAAATCGCCCGCCGGGCCGGGGTCGGGCCGGGCACGGTCCACCGCCACTTCCCCACCAAGGAGGCACTGTTCGAGGCCGTCGTCCGCGAGCACCTGGAGCAGCTGACGCTCGACGCCCGAGCCGCCCTGGCCGAGGCGGAGGCCGGACCGGCGTTCTTCGCCTTCCTCGCCCGGATGACCGCCGAGGCCGATGCGAAGCAGGACCTGACCGAGGCCATCACGGCGGCGGGCGACCCCATGGGCGTCGAGGCCGAGGAACTGGCGGCACAGCTGCGCCAGCTGTTCGGTGCACTCCTCTCCCGCGCCCAGCAGGCCGGGGCGGTGCGCGACGACGTGGACGCAGCGGACGTGCAAGCCATCGTCGTGGCCGCGCTGACGGCCGGCCGCCGACGCGGCACGAGTGAGAGGCCCAGGAAGCTGGCGGAGCTCGTCTTCGACTGCCTGCTTCCACACCACACCCACACCGACGGGAATACGACATGACGCGCTCGCTCGAAGCGCCGGAGATCACCCCACGCGTTGAATCCCATCAGGCGCTCGCCGCTCCGCGCCTCGGCCAGTGGTGGTCCCAGATCAAGCCACCCAACGGGGCCACCGCGCAACGCCCGATCTTCACGAATCATCCGCGAACCGAGGCCAGTTCAACTCGCTTCGGTGGGGCCGATAGGGGACGCCCTGGCCACTCACGAGCGCGGTGCAATGATCAACACAGCGGGACGCTCCCGCGTGAGAATCTCAGCGGAAGCTGAGTGGCACCCATTTCAGGCAGGTGGCACGGTGACGGACAAGTCGCGCGAAGAAGACGCCATTCACGGAATCGTGGAGCGTCTGACGAACGCCTTCAGCGCGACCCGCAGTTCTGCCGAGGTCGGAGATGCTGTGGCCAAAGCTCACGCGTCGTTCACGGACCGGCCTGTACGCGAGTTCGTCCCGGAGCATCCTGAACAGTCGTTCAGACGGCGAAACGTAGCCAGAGAGCTGGACCGCCAAACCTCCGCACTCCATCGGTGAAACGGCGCCGAGGAGACACGAACGCGCTGGTCCGTAGTCCCTTCTGCGTGAGCGATGCGTGAGCGGACGGTGCGGCAGGAGCCGTCACGACGTGGACCGCGCCCCATGCCCAACCTGTCCTGACCTGGTGGTTCCGGACACCGAGGAGGTTCTGCCGTGCGCCTTCCGGTGGCTGGCCGGTGGCCAAACGTGCGGCGGGCGTGCGGCGGTGGTGTCCACGAGCGCGGTGGGCGTGTGCGGGTCGGTGTTCCGGCGTTGTTGTTTCCCTGCAAGTCGTGGCTCGACGGCGTCACTTGTGGGAGCTGGGTCAGGTCAGGAGGCCTTCCGCGTTGGCGTCACCGGCTTGGCCTTCCCGTGCGTCGCGAGAGCGCGGGCAGCCGCTTCATCGCCCCAGCGTCCAGGTCGGCGCGTCAGGCGGGAGGTTCGCCGACCGGTCACCGTTAGGGGGCCGGGTCGTATCGGCGAGGCGCGTGACCGGGAGATCCGCACACGCCCTCGCGGTCAACGGCGAGGAGCCCGGCGGCACCCTCGAGCAAGAAGGTCTACACGGCCGGCGCCACCGACCGCCGCCACGGTCATGGACGCGTTCGGGGCTTGTGTCACCCGGCCCCCTGACCTATCGTTTATCGATAGCATCGAAAATCGATAACATCGAGAAACGATAAGTGAGGTGGCGTGACATGCCCGAAGACCGGAAGATGCTCGAACCCATGGCCACGGTCGTGTCCGTCGTCCTGCGCGTTCTGCTGGCGCTGCTGACGGCAGGGCTGGTCCTCGCTGTCGTCCGGGGCGGTTGGGGAGGCGTCAGTGTCTGCGTCACCGATGATTCCGGCACCAGCTCGACCGTCCCCGGCGGCTTCCTTCCCGAGAGCGGTGTGCAGGTCGGCTCCGTGCCCCGCTACTGCGCCGAGAACCCCGACGCACAGCTCCGCCTCCTCGACGCGCTCGGCACGCTGCCCTCGACGCTGTTGCTGATCAGCGGTCTGTTCCTGCTGCACAGGCTGTTGCAGGGGGCCGCGCGGGACGGCATCCACACCGTGCGGACCGCGGGCCGGTTCCGCCGGCTGGGTTGGTGGCTGCTGCTGGGGAGCCTGGTCGTCGAGATCGTCGAGGCCAACGCCAGAGCGGCCGTGCTCGCGGAACTCGCCAAGTCCGCGGACTTCACGGCCGGTGCCTGGCTGGGCCTGTGGTCGACCCCTTACCTGGCCGTACTGACCGGCCTCGGCCTGCTCACCTTCGCCCGGATCACCCTCGCGGGCGCGTCCATGCGCGAGGACCTCGAAGGGGTCGTCTGATGGCCGCGGACGACGATCACGAGGGCCACGAGGGCCACGACATCGAGGTGCACCTCGACAGACTCCTCAGCGAGCGCGGCATGACCCTCACCGAACTCGCCCACCGCGTCGGCGTGACCAACGTCAACCTGTCCGTCCTCAAGAACGGACGCGCCAAGGCGATCCGGTTCACCACCCTCACCCGGATCTGCGAAGTCCTCCAGTGCCAGCCGGGTGACCTGCTCAGCCACCGCCCCGGACCACCCTCCGCGGACCCCCGGAATTCCTGACCCGCCGCAGTCGCCCTGATCACCCTGGTGACAGTGGCTTCCGTACGGCGTCCGGGAGTTCCCTCAGCGTCGGGTCCGTGATGCGGGACGTGAGGGCCTTGGTGAAGCGTTCGGCGTGCAGGACCCGGAAGGGTCTGGAGTGGTACGGGCGGGTGGTCGGGTCCACCCGGTCGGTCAGGTTCAGTTGGTTGTGGATGCCGGCCACCGCTTCGTAGGCGTAGGCGAGGTGTTTCTCCCTCGTGTGCCAGTCCGTCGCCGCGAGGGCGGCCGTCAGGACCGGGATCAGGCGGTGGCCGGCCGTCGTGCGGGCGAAGGCCGTGCCCAGCCATTTGCTGTACGGGGGGTAGCGGCGGTCCATCAGGAGGCACAGGCGCATCAGGGTCTGGGTCAGGCCTGCGGCGACCGTCGCCGAGCCGAGTTCGTCGCCGACCTCGCCGCAGCGGCCCACGAAGGCCTCCTCCTGGGAGATGTGGTTCCACTGGCGGGCCAGGACGTGGAGCCAGACGTCCCGGGGGTACCAGCGGAGGGTGTGGCGCAGGGGGCCCAGTTCGTGCAGGCCGTCGTGGAAGACCGCGCGCCCGTGACCTCGGCGAGGAGCTGGGTGGGGGTCGTCAGCCAGTCCGCCGCGGTGATGTCGTGCGTCGGGTCGAAGCCGAGCGTCGCCTTGAACCACGCCGTGGTGTGGGTGACCTCGACCCTGTGGTGGACCGGGCCGGTCGTGGTCCGCATGACGCGGACTTCGCCGTCCGCCGTCGGGGCGAAGTTCGTCGGGTAGCCGTGGAAGGTTTTCGGGAGGTGCTCGGCGAGGTGGTGTCTGATACGGCCCGCGTGCCGGGGGACGTCCCGGGGGCGGAGGAAGAGCTGGAGACGCGGGCCCCATTCGTGGTCCGTCGAGCGCGGGGTGTCGTAGCCGAGGACCTCGGAGCCGCTGCCGATGCGGGCGGCGGAGTGCGGGATGTCCGGGGCCGCGTCCTCCAGGAGGGGGCGGACGGCTTCTGTGTAGAAACGGCGGGAGAGTTCGAGGCCCGGTAAGAAAGTTGGCATATTTGTGAAGCTCATGCCCCGACCCTGCCCAGTCTTCACATGATCGTGCGCGCCAATTTTCGCCGTCGGCCCTCAACTCCCTTTCGTCGCGCCCAACTTCCGCAACGCCCCGTCCGTCAGCCGGTACACCGTGGACTCGTCCTGGGGCCGGGCGCCCAGCGCCTCGTAGAAGTCGATCGAGGGGCGGTTCCAGTTGAGGACGGACCACTCCAGGCGTTCGTAGCCGCGGGCGACGCAGATGCGGGCGAGTTCGGCGAGGAGTGCCTTGCCGTGGCCGGTGCCGCGGGCGGTGGGGCGGACGTACAGGTCCTCCAGGTAGATGCCGTGGACGCCGCGCCAGGTGGAGAAGTTGAGGAACCACAGGGCGAAGCCGACCGGTTCGCCGGTGCTGTCGTCGGTCGCGATGTGGGCGTGGACGGCGGGGTGCTCGCCGAAGAGGGCCGAGTGGAGCTGCTCCGGGCTCGCCTTCGCCTCCTGCGGTTCCTTCGAGTGGGCGGCGAGTTCGCGGATCAGGGCGTGGATGACGGGGATGTCGGTGGGGGTCGCGGTGCGGATCATGCGGAGAGGGTAGACGGGCTCGGGTCCCTGCCCTGCTCGGCGTGTTCCCCGCGCGGCAGCAGCAGCGGGCTCGCCAGCAGCAGCACCCCCGCGATCGCGATCGCCGTGCGCGGGGTCGTGGCCGCCGCCAGCAGCCCCCACACGGCCGTCAGTGTCGCGATCGCCGCACTCGTGCTGACCGACCAGGCGGTCAGGGTGCGGGCGACCCGGTCGGGGGCCGTGTGTTCGAGGCGGGCGGTGGCCAGCAGGGGGTTGAAGACGCCGATGCAGGTCACCAGGCCGAGTTGGACGCCGGTGACGAGGAGCATCCCGGGGAGCCCGGGGCGGACGAACGCCAGGCCGATCGGCCAGCACGCGCGCAGTACCCCGGACACCAGCATCACCCTGCGCTGCCCGAACCGGGCCGCCAGCGGGCGCGCCAGGCGGGAGCCGACGAAGCCCCCGGCGCCGGAGGAGGCCGCGAGCGCGAGGGCGTACTGCCAGGGGGAGAAGCCGAGGTGTCCCAGCAGGAGTACGGCGAGCAGCGGTTCGGCGGCCATGATCAGGCCGTTGACCGTCATCGCGTTGAACAGCAGCGGGCGCAGGGTGGGGTGGGCGAGGATGTAGCGCCAGCCGTCGAGCAGGTCGCCCGCGCGCAGCCGGGGCCCGCCGCCGCGCTCGGGGCGCGGTTCCGTCCCGCCGATGGCACGGATGCCGAGCGCCGAGAGCAGATAGCTGACCGCGTCGGCCACCACTGTCGTCACCGGGCCGAACAGTCCGATCGCGACCCCGCCGAGCGGCGGTCCGAGCATGGTCGAGGTCCAAGTCGTCGACTCGAAGCGGGAGTTCGCGACCAGCAGGTCCTCCCGCGGCACGAGCGCCTTCAGGTACGAGCCGCTGGCCGCGTTGAACGCGATGTTCGCCGCGGCGACGACGACCGAGACCACGAGGAGCTGGGCGAAGGTGAGCAGCCCGAACGCGAACGCGACCGGGACCGTCAGCAGCGCCCCGAACCGGGTCAGGTCCATCGCGATCATCACCGGCCGCTTGCGGCGGAACTCCACCCACGGCCCCAGCGGTACGGCGACCAGGGCGCCCACCGCCCGCCCCGACGCGGCGAGCACCGCCACCTGGGTCGGCCCGGAGTGCAGCACGAGGATCGCCATGAAGGAGAACGCGCCGAACCCGAGTCCGGTGCCGTACGAGCTGACCGCGAACGACGCCCACAGCCACCCGAACCGGCGCCCCAGCGCCCGCCTCCCCGCCATACCCGCCCGCCCTGCCTCTCGTCCGTGCCCGCCGGCCCCGTCCGCGGCCACCGGCATCAAAGCGAGTGCCGGGCGCCGAGATCAAACAACCGACTCGCCGGGAAGCCACAACCTCTGGTTGTAAATGCTGATGAACGGCGATTGTCAGTGGCCGCCAGTATCGTCGCCGACGTGGATCTCGACGCTGTGCGCACCTTCGTGGCCATCGCGGACGCGGGCCGTTTCCAGCATGCGGCCACGGAGTTGTCGATCACCCAGCAGGCCGTCTCCAAGCGGGTCGCCGCGCTGGAGCGGTCCGTAGGCGTACGGCTCTTCGCGCGCACCCCGCGCGGGGCCGAACTGACCGTCGACGGGCGGGCGTTCCTGCCGTACGCCCGCGAGCTGCTGCGCGCCGAGGCGCGGGCCTTCGCCTCCGTCCGGCCCGGCCACCGCGCGCTGCGCGTCGACGTGATCGGCCGCGGACTCGCCCCGGCCGCGCTGCTACGGGACTTCCATCGCGCCCACCCCGAGGTCGAGCTGGACGTCGTGACCCTCTTCGACGCCGACGCGGCCGTGGACGCCATCCGCTCCGGCACGGTCGACGTGTCCTTCCGCGCCGTCATGGCGACCGGCGGACGGCTCCGCGACGACACGGGCCCGGCGCGGTCCGCCTCCGGCGCCGCGACCGGCCGACGGTTCCGCGACGACGAGGGCCCCGCCGTCTCCCTCGCCGAGACCGGCCGCCGGCTCCCCGACGACGTCGAGGTCAGCCGGGCCTTCGACGAGCCCGTCCAGCTGCTCACCGGTCCGGCCCACCCGCTCGCCGCCGCCCGCACGGTCACCCCGGCCGACCTCGTCGGGCACCGGATCTGGATGCCCGGCCTCGTGCCCGGCACCGAGTGGGCCGCCTACTACGACGCGCTCGCGGCCGCGTTCGGGCTCACCATCGAGAGCAACGGCCCCGACTTCGGCGTGGAGCCGCTGCTGGACACCATCGCCGGGTCCCGTTCGCTGGCGACCCTCGTCGGGGAGCAGACCCGGCTGGTCTGGCCCGCCGGCCACGACCTGCGCCGTATCGCCGTACGGAATCCGACGCCGGTCTACCCGCACTCGCTGGTCCGGCACCGGGACAATCGGCATCCGGCGTTGGCCGCCCTCCGCGATCACCTCGACACCACGCGGCCCGCCTCATCCGCCGCGGAGACCTGGACACCGGCCTGGGCGTAGGCGCCCCGGGTCAGTCGCGCAGGCGCCGCGCGATCTCCAGGTGATCCGGCGACGGCGGACGCCCGTCCCCCACCGCCCACAGCGCGTTCTGCAGCACCCGGCCCAGCGTCCAGGCGCGTGCCCGGTCCCGGTCCAGCCCGAGTACCTCCGTCATGGCGTCGAACCGCCACCCGACCTCGTCCGCGTCGAAGCGGTTCCACAGGGCCGGGAGGAGGTCGAAGCCGGGGTCGCCCGCGAGCGGCTTGGGGTCGATGGCGATCCAGGGGGCGCGGTCCGCCGCCAGGACGTTCTCGAAGTGCAGGTCCCAGTGGAGCAGCCGGTCGCCGGGTTCACCGGCGACCTCGCGCACCGCCGCCGCGCAGTCCGCGATCAGCCGCCGCTCGGCCGGATCGGAGACCCGGGGCAGCACCGCCGAGGTCCGGTCGAGCAGCTGAGCCGCGATGTCACCGAGCCGCCGCAGCCCCGCCGGTGCCTCGACGGCCGTCAGGCGGGCCAGCAGCCGGGCGACGACCAGCGTGGCCTCGCGGGAGTTCGGCAGATCCGCCAACACCCGCCCCGAGTCGAGCCGTTCGAGCAGCAGCGTGCCCGTGTCGGCGTCGGCCTCCAGCAGTCGTACGGCACCGTCGCCGTCCCAGCCCCGCAGCGCCAGGGGCTCCCCGGCCGTCTCCTCGTCCACGTCCTGGAGCTTGAGCGCGGCCGGTGTCCCGTCCGCCCGCAGCACGGGCAGGACCAGCGCGCACCGGCCGTTCATCGAGGGTCCGTCGAGGCGCAGCTCCCACTGGCCGAGGAACCGCGCGGCCCGCTCCCGGAGGGCGGCGGCGAAGGCCGCTGCCTCCTTGCCGCCGAAACTCTCGTAACTGGCGACCAGCGACGCCGGGATGTCGATCACGCCTCCGACGATACTTGCGTGCGTGAATCGGCTCATGCGAATTAGCCGGGGCCTCCACAGGGTGTGGGCGTACGTCCGCAGCGCCCCCGGCACCTACGTCTGGCTGGGGATCCTCTTCGTCACCACGGTCGCCATGCACCACATGTCACCGGAGTTCGAGCAGGAGTTCCTGCGGCAGCGGTCCACCAACATCCACGAGCTGTCGAACAACCCGGTGCGGGTGCTGTTCGCGAGCGCGATGTGGATGGACGGGGGACGCTGGCTGCCGTACGCGGCGCTGTACACGGTGTTCCACGCGCAGGCGGAACGGTGGCTCGGGACGGCGCGGTGGCTGATGGTGTGCGTGGCCGCGCATGTGCTGGCCACGCTGATCAGCGAGGGCGCGCTGCTGGAGGCGATCCGGCGGGGCGTGGCACCGCAGTCCGCGGTCAACACCCTTGACATCGGGGTGAGTTACGCGCTGGCGGGGGTGGTGGGGGTGCTGGTGTACCGGATCGCGGTGCCGTGGCGGTACCCGTATCTGGTGGTCGTACTGGCTGTCTACGGGGTGCCGTTGGCGACCGGCCGGACCTTCACCGATCTCGGGCATTTCACCTCCGTGGTGATCGGTCTCGCGTGTTATCCGCTGGTCAGGGGCTGTGGAAAAGCATGGAATCCGAAGGAGACAGTGGCCGCGCTCAGGGGTTAGCGTCCGGATATGAGCAGCTCGGTGAGCGGTGGCGTGGGCGGTGGCATGAGCGGTGTCGTGAACGGCGGCATCTCCTTCTGGTACGCGGACGACGGTCTCCCTGTGCGCCGGGAGCCCCTCGCGGGTGACGCCTCCGCGGATGTCGTGATCGTCGGCGGCGGGTACACGGGGTTGTGGACCGCGTACTACCTGAAGAAGGCGGCGCCCTCCCTCCGGGTCACCGTCCTGGAGCAGAAGTTCTGCGGGTACGGGGCCTCGGGGCGCAACGGCGGGTGGCTGTACAACGGCATCGCGGGGCGCGACCGGTACGCGAAACTCCATGGGCGGGAAGCCGCCGTACGTCTGCAGAAGGCCATGAACGACACCGTCGGCGAGGTCGTCAGGGTTGCGGAGGCGGAGGGGATCGAGGCCGACGTCCATCGTGGGGGCGTACTCGAAGTCGCTTGTACGCCTGCTCAGTTGGCGCGGCTGAAGGCTTTTCATGAGCACGAGCTGTCGTACGGCGAGACGGACCGTGAGCTGTACGGCGCGCGGGAGACC
Source organism: Streptomyces sp. N50 (assembly GCF_033335955.1). Lineage (GTDB taxonomy): Bacteria > Actinomycetota > Actinomycetes > Streptomycetales > Streptomycetaceae > Streptomyces. The sequence continues at coordinate 4,032,806 of NZ_CP137549.1, read as the reverse complement.
GGTGAGCGGATCCGGGTCGCGGACGCGGTCGGGTCGACGTGGACTCCGCATGGTGCCCGGCTGCATCCGGTGAAGCTGGTCAAGGGGCTCGCGGCGGTGGTGGAGGGGTTGGGCGTCACCATTCACGAGTCGACGCCGGTGACCGAGATTCGGCCCAAGCACGCGGTCACGCCGTACGGGACCGTTCGCGCGCCCTACGTCCTGCGCTGTACCGAGGGGTTCACCGCGAGTCTGAAGGGGCAGCGGCGGACCTGGCTGCCGATGAACTCCTCGATGATCGCCACCGAGCCGCTCACCGACGCGCAGTGGGAGTCGGTGGGGTGGGGTGGGCTGGAGACGCTCGGGGACATGGCGCACGCGTACATGTACGCGCAGCGGACCGGTGACGGGCGGATCGCGTTGGGCGGGCGCGGGGTGCCGTACCGGTTCGGGTCGCGGACGGACAACGACGGGCGGACGCAGGCGGCGACCGTCGAGGCGTTGCGGGAGGTCCTTGTGCGGTTCTTTCCGTCGCTCGCGGGGGTGCGGGTCGCGCACGCGTGGTCGGGGGTTCTGGGGGTGCCGCGTGACTGGTGTGCGACGGTGACGCTGGATCGTTCTACGGGGCTGGGGTGGGCCGGGGGGTACGTCGGGTCGGGGGTGGCTACGACGAATCTCGCTGGGCGGACGTTGCGGGATCTGGTGCGGTTGGACTCTGGGCAGGCGGGGGCGACTGAACTGACCGGGCTGCCGTGGGTCGGGCACAAGGTGCGGAAGTGGGAGCCGGAGCCGTTTCGGTGGTTGGGGGTTCAGGGGATGTACGCGACGTATCGGGCGGCGGATCGGCGTGAACTGAGCGGGTCCGGTGGGGAGTCGTCGCGGTTGGCTCGGGTGGCGGATCGGGTGGCTGGGCGGCACTGAGCTGAGGTCTGAAGCTGGGGGTGAGTTGTCGGGTGCGGGTTGTGTGTGGCTGGTCGCGCCCCGCGGCGGAGCCGCTGATGTCACAGCCCCGCGCCCCTGGGTGGTTTGGGGGTGCGGGGCTGTGGCTGGGTGCGGGTGCGTTGTGGGTTGCCTGCGGTTCGTTGGGGTCGGCGCCGCGCCGGGGGGTGTCCGTCCTCGGATCGGCGCGCCGACCGTTGCTTACCGGCTTGCCCGTGATTGACGCGCCGACCGCTGCGGGCGGACACCCCCCGACACGTCGCCTTGCCGCCGTACGTGGGTGGCGGGCCGTTCGGCTCAGGTCAGTGACTCGGATGCCGACTCCGGGGTGGGGGACTGTGCCGTCGCGCCGTGTTTCGGTGCTCGGGCTGTCACCATCAAGCCTGCTACCAGTCCCGCCATCAGCATCACGGCCACGGCCCACCAGATGGCGACCGTGTAGCCGTGGACGATGCCCTTGCTGGTGATGAGGGCCTTCTGGGCGGGGTTGTGGAGGTGGGCGGCGATGTAGGCCGCGCTGCTGGTGGTGGCGATCGTGTTGAGGAGGGCCGTACCGATCGAACCGCCCACCTGCTGGGCGGTGTTGACGGTCGCGGAGGTCACGCCCGAGTCCTGCGGGGCGACTCCGGCCGTGGCGGTGGCGAAGACCGGCATGAAGATCAGGCCCATGCCGAGGCCCATCAGGATCAGGCCGGGGAGCAGTTCGGTGGTGTAGTCCGAGTCGACCGTCAGGCGGGTGAAGAAGGACATGCCCGCCGCGGCCAGGACCGCGCCCGGGACCATCAGGGTGCGCGGCGGGACGTGGTGCATCAGGCGGGCCGAGATCTGGGTCGAGCCGATGATGATCGCGACCGTGAGGGGGAGGAAGGCCAGGCCGGTCTTCACGGGGGAGTAGTCGAGGATGACCTGGAGGTAGTAGGTCATGAACAGGAACATGCCGAACATGCCGATGACGGCCAGGCCCATGGTCAGGAAGCAGCCGGCGCGGTTGCGGTCCTTGACGATGTGGAGGGGGAGGAGGGGGCTGGGGGCCCTGGTCTGCCACCACACGAATGTCGTGAGGAGTACGACTCCTGCCGCGAACAGGCCTAGGACCAGGGAGTCCGTCCAGCCTCGCGGCTCCGCCTCGCTGAAGCCGTAGACGATCGCGACCAGGCCGCCGCAGCCCAGTAGTACGCCGGGTACGTCGAGGCGGGCGCCGCTGTGGCCCGGGCGGTCGTGGAGGAGGGCGAGGGCGCCGAACACCGCGATGATCGCGATGGGGATGTTGACGTAGAGGCACCAGCGCCAGTTCAGGTACTCGGTGAGCAGGCCGCCCGCGATGAAGCCGATCGCCGAACCGCTGCCCGCGAGTGCGCCGTAGATCCCGAAGGCCTTTCCGCGTTCCTTCGGGTCGGTGAAGGTGGTGGTGAGGAGGGAGAGGGCGGAGGGGGCCAGTACGGCGGCGAAGACGCCCTGGAGGGCTCGGGCGCCGAAGAGCATGCCCGAGGTCGTGGCCGCGCCGCCGAGTGCGGAGGCGCCCGCGAAGCCGATCAGGCCGATGATGAACGTCCGTTTGCGGCCCACCAGGTCGGCGATCCGGCCGCCCAGCAGGAGCAGGCCGCCGAACGCGAGGGTGTACGCGGTGATGACCCACTGCCGGTTGCCGTCGGACATGCCCAGGTCGCGCTGTGCGGAGGGGAGCGCGATGTTCACGATCGTCGCGTCGAGGACGACCATGAGCTGCGCGAGAGCGATGATCACCAAGCCCCACCAGCGGCGGGGATCGGGGCCCGTAGCCGTCGTTCCGGGGCCGCCTGATTCAGCTGATTCACCTGATTGGGTGACGCTCATCTGCTCAGAAGACCATGAATCGGTAGGTATCGCATCCTCGGTCGTATTCGTGTGTCTGTTCGATGGTGGGTTGGGTGACGTGTTCGGTGTGGTCATGGCTCCAGGACCACCTTTCCGGTTGTCTTGCGGTTCTCCAGCGCGCGGTGCGCGGCCGTCGCGTCGGCCAGCGGGAATCGTTCTACGGCCGGTACGAGTCGGCCTGCGGCGGCCTCGGTGAGTGCGCGCGACTCCAGGGTTCGGATCGGGCTGGGGCCGCCTGCCTTTCGCGTCATCGCGGGGCCCAGCACCTGTTCGGAGAGGGCTGTGGTGGTGTACGGCTCGCCGCTCGACCAGCCGAAGACGATGTGCTGGCCGTTCGGCCCGAGCAGGTCGACGGTCTCCCTGGCTACGGCCCCGCCCACCCCGTCGAACACGACCGTCGCGTGCCGCCCGTCCAGCCAGGCCCGTACCGTCCGCGGCCACTCCGGGTCCGTGTAGTCGACGGCGAGATCGGCGCCGTTCGTCTGTGCCAGGGCGGTCTTCTCCGGGCCGCCCGCGAGGCCGACGACCGTGGCACCGGCGTGCTTGGCGTACTGGACGAGCAGGGTGCCGAGACCTCCGGCGGCGGCCGGAACGACGACCACGGAGTCGCTGTTCAGCTCGGTGAACTGCACGATTCCCATGGCCGTACGCCCTGTCCCGATCATCGCGACGGCCTGTGCGAAGTCCAGGTTCGCCGGGATCTCGTGCACCCGGTCGACATCGGTCACGGCCAGCTCGGCGTACCCGCCCGGCGCGAACCCGAGATGTGCGACCACCCGTTTCCCGAGCCACAGGCCGGCGACGCCGTCCCCGAGCGACTCGACGACTCCGGCGACCTCGCGGCCGGGGATGGTGGGGAGGGCGGGGAGTTCGGGGAGGGGGCCGCGCTCTCCCTTCCGCAGAACGGTGTCCAGGAGGTGGACTCCGGCCGCGGCTACGGCGATACGGACCTGGCCGGGGGCGGGGGAGGGGGCGTCGACGGGTTCGTAGGTGAGGTTTTCGGCGGGGCCGAAGGTGTGGAGTCGGATGGCGTGCATGGGGTCACTCTTCGACCTCAAGCGCGCTTGAGGTCAAGGGTGGGCCGTCCTTGATGTCAGTGGTGGGGTGCAGGATGGGGGGCATGGCGAGAAGAGCGGCGGGTGGAGTCAAGGGGGCGCGGCGGCCGGAGGTGCGGTTGCCGGCTCTGGAGGCTTACGGGGGTGGGGAGTTGGAGCCGGACGGGGATTACGACGGGCTGCAGTTCCGGGACGAGGACTTCGTCGGGCAGGACGGCGGGGGCGCCCGTTTCATGGACTGCGCGTTGACGGACTGCGCGCTGGACGAGACGCGGCTGCACCACGCGCGCGTGCTGGACTCCGTTCTCACCGGCATACGGGGTGTCGGTACGGACCTGGCCGAGTCGACCCTGCGTGACGTCGAGGTGGTCGACGCGCGGATGGGCGGGGTGCAGTTGCATGGCGCGGTTCTGGAGCGGGTGGTGATTCGCGGAGGCAAGATCGACTATCTGAACCTGCGCAAGGCGAAGCTCCGGGACGTCGTCTTCGAGGGCTGTGTCCTTGTCGAGCCGGATTTTCTGGATGCTCGGCTGGAGCGTGTGGAGTTCGTGGACTGCGCGCTGAAGGGGGCGGACTTCACGGGGGTGACGTTCACGGACGTCGATCTGCGGGGGGCTGTGCAGTTGGAGATCGCGCGGGGGGTGGAGCGGTTGTCCGGGGCGGTGATCAGCATGGGGCAACTGCTGGATCTGGCACCGGTGTTGGCCGTGCAGATGGGGATTCGGGTGGAGGGGTGAAGGGGCCTTTGGGCGCAGGGTTGCGTCAGGGTTCGGGGGGGGCTTCTGCTTGGCGCGGGTCGGCGCCGTCTAGCTCGTCCGACCCTTGAGCGGAGGCCGGCCGAATCCAGCCCGTCCGGCGTTTGAGGACGAGGCCCCTTCAGGGCCGAGGGGGGTCTGGGGGCGCAGCCCCCAGGGACGGTGGCATGAGTTCAGGGTGGGCAGGAAGTTCAGGGCAACCCGAGGTAGTTCAGGGCAACCGGGGTGGCTCAGGGCACCCGGGGGAACCTCGCCTGCAAGGTCCAGATCGCCGGGTTCTCGCCGAGCGCGTCGTGCAGATCGACCAGGTCGGCGATCAGATCGTGCAGGAAGTCCCGCGCCTCGCGCCGGAGTTCGGCGTGCGAGAAGGTCAGCGCCTCCTCGTCCCGCCGCATCCAGTCCGCCTCGACATCCACCCACCCGAACCGCCGTGAGAACAGCATCCGGTCGGTCGACTCCGTGAAGTCCAGTTCCGCCCGCTGCGGCCGGGACGCCCGCGACCCCGCCGGGTCCTGGTCGATCCGCTCCACGATGTCGCACAACGCCCACGCGAAGTCGAGCACCGGTACCCATCCCCACGCCGTGGACACTTCCCGGTCCGCCTTGGTGTCGGCGAGATACACGTCACCGCAGAACAGGTCGTGCCGCAGCGCGTGGACGTCCGCGCGCCGGTAGTCGGTCTGCGGGGGGTCGGGGAAGCGGTTGGAGAGGGCGTAGCCGATGTCGAGCACGTAGGAGATGGTGTCACGGCTGGAGAGAGAGCCGACGGCGGCCGGAGCCACCCCTTCACGGACCCCCAGAACCACCCCTTCACAGACCCCCGGAGCTACGCCTTCACCGGCCCCCGGAGCTACCCCTTCACCGGCCCCCGGTGTGCTCGTCCCCGGCCCCGTCCCGCGCGGCCGCGGCCGCCTCCAGCAGGGCCCAGCCGTCGACCTCCACGGCCCGCGTCTCTCCGGGCCCCGGCACCCACCCGCGGGCCTCCGCCGCGTCGAGCAGGGCGCGGACGGCGCCGGGTTCGTGGAGGTTGAGGGAGGCGCCGCGGACGTACCCCACATCCCCGGAACCGAAGGGGGCCCCGCCCGGGACGAACCGCCCCGGCCCCGCGGCGAAGACGATCCGCAGTGCCCCACCGGTGCCGGCCGGCCGGGGATTCAGGGTGAGGGTGTGGACACAGCCCACGGAGCCGCCGCCGTTGTCCATGGTGCCGTCGCCGTGACGGTGACTGTGACGCAGCGACCACATGTACACGCGCCCATCGGCGACAAGCCGGCGGGACTTCTTGGCTGAGCGGGGCATGGAGGTGAGCGTACGAGGGTCGCCGTACTTCAGGGCGAGGAGCCCCGGACTCGTAGGATCGCGCACGTGTCCCGATCCGTACCGCTCGTTCCCACGGTCACCGCGTGCGCGCTGGCCCTCGTCCTGACGGCGTGCGGTGGAACGGAAGGCGTACACGGCACCGCTGGCAGCGCGGGCGTGGCCGACCCGTACTTCCCGAAGGCGGGCAACGGCGGCTACGACGTGACCCACTACGACCTGACCCTGGCGTACACCCCAGGCACCTCGACTCCCTTGACCGGTACGGCGACGATCACCGCCCGGGCCACCCAGAACCTCTCCGCCTACGACCTCGACCTCAAGGGCATGAAGGTCGACGTGCTGACGGTGGACGGCAAGACCGCTCCCTGGACCCGCGGCGGCCAGGAACTGACGGTCCGCCCACCCGCCGCCCTCCCCAAGGGCAGGACGTTCAGGACGACGGTCCGTTACTCCGGCACCCCCGAGACGATCACCGACCCCGACGGCTCGGAGGAGGGCTGGCTGCGCACGGCGGACGGCGCGCTCGCGCTGGGCGAACCGGCCGGCGCGATGGCCTGGTTCCCTGCCAATGACCACCCGTCCGACAAGGCGACGTACGACATCACGATCACCGTCCCGAAGGGCCTGCAGGCGGTCTCCAACGGCGAGTTGAGGACGGAGACGACGACACGGGCGGGCCGTACGACCTACGGCTGGCGCACCACCCACCCGATGGCGACCTACCTCGCCACGGTCGCGATCGGCCACTACGACATCATCCGCACCACCCTGAAGAACGGCCTCCCCGTGTACGTGGCGGTCGACCCGCGGGAGGCCGCGGCGAGCCGCAAGGTGCTGGCGAGGATCCCCGAGATCATGGAGTGGGAGGAGTACAACTTCGGCCCGTACCCCTTCTCCTCCACCGGCGCGATCGTCGACCGCCGCGGCGACGCGGGCTACGCCCTGGAGACCCAGACCCGCCCGTTCTTCCCCGGCGCCCCGGACACCGCCACCCTCGTCCACGAACTCGCCCACCAGTGGTACGGCGACTCCGTCACCCCGAAGACCTGGCGCGACATGTGGCTCAACGAGGGCTTCGCGACCTACGCGGAGTGGCTCTGGTCCGAGGACCACGACGGCGACACCGCCCAGCAGACCTTCGACGCGCTCTACGACGGCACCTACTACGACGACCCGTCCGACAACGAGGCGGTCTGGGCCTTCCCGCCGGCCCGCCCCACCTCCGCCGCCCACATCTCCGACAGCCCCGTCTACGAACGCGGCGCGATGGTCCTCCACAAGATCCGCCAGGCGGCCGGCGACGCGCGTTTCTACGACATCATCCAGGGCTGGGCGGCCGCACACCGCTACGGCAACGCGAACACGGCGGACTTCACGGCGTACGTGGAGAAGATGGCACCGGGGGACGACTTCAGCCGTGTCTGGAAGGACTGGCTGTACGGGGACGGGAAGCCGGCCCGGCCCTGAGTTCCCGGAGGGCTCGTTCGCCCGGGCGGGCGGTGGCGAGGCGGATCACGGCGTCGAGGGGTGCCGCCGGCGGACCCGACCGGCCCCCTATTCCGCCCTCTCCTCCAACTCGTCCAGGAGTACGGCGAGTTCGGGCAGCCAGGCGCTGTCGTTCGCCCCGCGCAGCTCCTCCCGCGTCCACCACCGCCAGGCGAGGATGCCGTCCTCGGCGTGGGCGGTGGCGAGGCCGGGGCCGGCGGGTTCGCGGTGGGGGCCGTGGACGGCGTAGATGTGCTCGTGCTGCCGGATGTGGATGCCGACGCGGGTGAAGTCGCGTTCCTTGGTGCAGAGGAGGGGGCCCATGGTCAGGTCGGTCCAGCCGGTCTCCTCCCGCAGTTCACGCAGGGCGCCCTCGCGCGGGGTCTCGTCGCCCTCGATGCCGCCGCCGGGCAGCTCCCAGAAGGTGCCGTTCGCGGAGTCGTCGTGCTGGAAGAGGAAGACGGCGCCGGAGGGGTCGAGCACGGCGACGCGCGCGGCCCGGCGGTGTTTGCGCAGCTGCTTGCGCAACACGGCGCAGGGGCGGCCGAGTTGGCGGTCCTTGCGGTGGTCGATGACGTCGTAGCCGAGGGCCGTCCAGAAGGCGAGGCCGTCGGGATTGTTGTCAAGGACGGCCAGGCGTACGGCGGTTCGGTCGGCCTCGCGGAGCCGGTCCTCGACGAGGGTCGCCAACTGCCGTCCGTGTCCCTGCTGTTGCTGCGTGGCGTCGATCATCAGCAGCCCGATCCAGGGGTCTTCGTCGTCCGGGTCGGGATGCGTCCCGAGGGTGATCGCGATCCCGACGAGCCGTCCGGCGCTGCGCGCGAGCAGGACTTCCGTGTCCGGGTCGGCCAGTTCGTCGGCCAGCGCGGTCGCCACCTGCTCCGGCCGGATGTCCGCCGGGTCGGGGAAGTCACCGCTCAGGGCGTGGAACGCGTGGTTCGAGGCGTAGAGGGCGGTCAGCTCGGTGAGCAGCTCGCCGGGGAGCGCGCCGGCCTCGGTCGGCGTGAGCGGTTCGAGGAACATGGGGGCACGCTAGCGGCCGGAGGCTCCGGTTCCGGTCCCGGTCCCGCCGAGACGGAAACCCTGGGACCTGTGAGACGGGCGAGGATCTCAGGCTTCAGGCCCCTGGATTCGGTCGAACCCCGCTCGATGGGCCTCGGACCACTCGACGGGGCGCATCGTCTCCCCGCTCAGATTCACGATGGTCCGCGTCCCATGGGCGTACGTGGTGCTGCCGTCAGGGCTGCACACGCGGAAGCCGGCCGTTGCCGATGTGCGGCCCACCCGCTCGGTCCAGAGGTGGACGGCGATCTCCCCGTTGCCCATCACCGGGAGGTCGAACACGATGGTGACCGCCTTCACGACGTAGTGGGTCGGCTCGGCCTCGTCGGAGGCGCCGAAGCCCAGACTGATCGCGTAGGTGTTCCAGGCACGTTCGACCATCACGGTGTAACGACTGTTGTGCAGCATCCCGTAGGGGTCGAGGTCGTCGAAATACACGTCCAGGGGGATCAGGACGCCGTGGTCGACCGACTCGGACACGAGAAGGGGTGCAGTCCTGTCAGCCATCGTGAGTCCTCTTCGCGTCGCTGCTGTTGATCAGGTTCGACTTCACGGTGCGGCCTGATCTCCGGTCCCGTCCAATACCTGTTTCGTGCTCTGTGATGCCACGCGGGCATCGCGGGCATCGCAGGGGGCGCGAAGGGGTCTTGTGACTCGACCGAACTCCGCTCGACAACTCAGGAGTAAGTTCTCAGGCGTTGCGCGAGCAGTGGCGTGGCTTCGGCGGGGTCGATGTCGCAGACCAGCAATCCGGGCTTTCCGTAAGGCTGATGGCTGAGCAGCGTGCCGTCCGGCCGAATTATGGCGGATGTCGTGGGCGATCCCGGGCTCGCGCAGTTGACGGCGGCGACGTAGCAATTGTTCTCGGCCGCGCGGCAGAGAAACGCCTTCTCGTGGAAGGAGTTTCTCGGGTCGGCGAACTCCGTCGGCTGAAACGCGCCGGGCTCCGCTTCGCTGTAGTGCGGGAGGAAAACCAACTGGGCGCCGTTGGAAACGGCCCAGCGCACCGTCTCCGGATAGCGAAATCCCTCGTGGCAGATCGCGATGCCGAAGCGGAAGCCGTCGACGTCGAATATCCGGCGATCGCTGCCCGCCTCGTACAGGGAATCCTCTTCCGGGTCGAGCTGCACCTTGTCCTGACAACCCGCTCGACCGCCGTCGGGCCGAAGCACGAGCGCGGTCAGACGGGGCTTGTCGGAAACATATCGCTCTGTGCCGAGCACCACATGGATGCGGCTTTCCCGCGCGGCCCGGGCCATGCGCTCGTGCGCGGCTTCCAGGAAGTCGGCGCTCACGGCCTTACGCGATCGCGGCGGCCATGGGTAGCCCGGCACATACGCCTCCGGGAAGCACACGACACGCGCGCCCGCAGCGGCGGCGGATGTGACCGCGCGCTCCGCTCGCACCACGGAGTCTTCCGGATTCTCGGGAATCTCGATATTGGCGAGCGCGATGCGAAGCCGTGTCATGCGACTCATTGTGCTGTACGGCCCGGATACCCGAGGGGCGATCCGCGGCCGCACCGCCCAGCGGAACTCCCCCTACCGGAAAGGGATGTTCAGCCAGGGGCTCCCGGGTTCGGACATCAGGATCCGGTGCGCCGAGACCATGTCCTGGTACCAGTCCCCGAACTCCTCCTCGTCGAAGTGCAGGCAGCGGCCCAGGATGTAGCCGGCGGAGAAGTCGGGCCAGGAGCGGTAGGCGAGGGCCGCGGCCCGGCCGGCGCGGATGACGGCCGACTCCGTCTCCGGGAGGGTGGCGAAGCGGGCGCCCAGGCCCCAGCGGGCCATCTTCGAGGCGCGGCCCAGGTCCCAGGCCTCCACCGAGGTGACGTAGCGGTTCTCGTCGAGGATGCCGTCGGCCCGCATCCGGGCCTCGTAGCGGGTGATGCGGCCGATCAGGCGCTGGACGCCCGTGATGCGCGCCTCGGTCTCCGATGCGGGGCGCGGGTCCGTCTTCGTCACGCCGTCCTCCGTGATCACCGTGGCGCCCTCGGAGTTGGCGCGGATCACCGTGGCCACGGCCTGGCGCCAGTAGCCCGTGTCCACGTGGCCGCCGAAGTCGCGGGCGATCGTGCGGCGCAGGCTCAGCGCGAACTCCCATACGGAGCTGGACGCTTCGCAGGCGAGCAGGTTGCGCAGGTGGTGCTGCCACTCGGCGCGGGTGGTGATGCCCCACCACTCGCGCAGCCGCCGGCGCTCGCCGTCGTAGCCGCTGCCGTGCCAGGCCAGCGCGTTCCAGAGGGAGCCGTTGCTCACGCAGAGGAGGGCTCCGCAGGCCAGGCCGTGGGCCACCGGGCCGTGCAGCGGGCCGCCCACGTGGAGTGCGCGCAGGCGCATCGAGGTGTCGGGCGTGCCGACGCCTTCCGCCGCGCGTGACCAGTCCGTCGTGCCCGGGGGGCCGTAGGGGAGGGGCAGTTCGCAGGGGGTGCCGGGGTTGATGAGGAGGGTGGGCGGGCAGCGCGGGTTCCAGGCGTCCGCTATTCCGCGCAGCGAGGCGCGGGAGTACACCAGGTCGGGGCGTGGCGCGGGCAGCATGCCGTCCGTGAAGAGTTCCCAGCGTTCCGCGCCGGTGCGGGGGTCGCGGGTGAACGTGCGGTGGACACGGTCGGGTTGGGCGTCGTAGGCCTCGCGCGACATCACGTAGTAGAGGCGGACCCGGGCCAGTACGTCGTAGTACGCGGGCCAGTCGCCGCGCGTCCGCGCCTCGGCCAGTGCGCGCTCCGTCTCGGTCGGCGGGGTCCAGGCGGGAGGTGGGGGAGGCCCGAAACCGGCGGGGGACGGTCCGAACGACATAGGGCTCGCTGTCCTTCCAGGGGCCAACGGCTGGTGATCCCGGCGCAGTCGCGTGCGGGGATCCCGGCGCATTCGCATGCGGGATTCCGGCACATTCTCATACGGGACTGAGATCCCCCTGTGGACCCCCCGCCCCGTTCCGCGGTCCGCACGCGCCGAGGCCCCCGGCCGCAATCGCGGCCGGGGGCCTCACACACGGCACTGCAAACAAAACGGCACTGCACAACGGCACTGCACAACGGCACTACATGCGCGGCGTGCGTCAGACGTTGACGCCGAAGTCCTGCGCGATGCCGACCAGGCCCGAGGCGTAACCCTGGCCCACGGCGCGGAACTTCCACTCCGCTCCGTTGCGATACAGCTCGCCGAAGACCATCGCCGTCTCCGTCGCCGCGTCCTCGGAGAGGTCGTAGCGGGCGATCTCGGCGCCGCCGGCCTGGTTCACGATGCGGATGTACGCGTTGCGGACCTGGCCGAAGTTCTGCGAGCGGGTCTCCGCGTCGTAGATCGAGACCGGGAAGACGATCTTCTCGACGTCGGCCGGGAGGCCGGCCAGGTTGACGTTGATCGCCTCGTCGTCGCCCGCGCCCTCGCCCGTGCGGTTGTCGCCGGTGTGGACGATCGTCTGGTCCGGGGTCGACTTGTTGTTGAAGAAGATGAAGTGACCGTCCGAGTAGACCTTGCCCTCGGGGTTGACCGCGATCGCCGAGGCGTCGAGGTCGAAGTCCGTGCCGGTGGTGGTGCGGACGTCCCAGCCGAGGCCTACGGTGACGGCGGTCAGGCCCGGGGCCTCCTTGGTGAGCGAGACGTTGCCACCCTTGGACAGGCTTACAGCCATTGTTGGGAGTCCTTCCCTCGTTGCGGTGCGGGCTTCGTACTGAGGACGAAGCTACCGGTACCTGTATGAACGCCAAGAGGGGTACCGAAGGTTCCAGGTGACTTTACTTTCTTTACCCGGAACCTCTGGAGTAAATGGCGTGACGTGGACCGGACAGACACGCGACCATGGGGACATGTCCGGTCCCTATGCCATCCGCGGCTCCGTCTCCCTGCCCGAGGCCGAGCTCATGTGGCGTTTCTCGCGGTCGTCAGGGCCGGGTGGGCAGCACGTCAACACCAGCGACTCCCAGGTGGAGCTGCGGTTCGACCTGGCCAGGACCGAGGCGCTGCCCCCGGTGTGGAAGCAGCGCGCGCTGGAGCGGCTGGCCTCGCGGCTCGTCGACGGTGTCGTGACCGTACGGTCCTCCGAGCACCGCTCCCAGTGGCGCAACCGGGAGACCGCCGCCGTACGCCTCGCGGCGCTGCTCGCGGAGGCCACCGCGCCGCCGCCGAAGCCGCGCCGGGCGACCCGTATTCCGCGCGGTATCAATGAGCGCCGACTGCGGGAGAAGAAGCAGCGGTCCGACACGAAGCGGGGGCGGAACGGGCGGGACTGGGGGTAGTTCCGGCACCGGTTGTCGCATCCTCTTGTCACATCCTCGGCCCGTGCTTCGTCGAACCAGTGACGACGGACCGCGGCGAGGAGCGTTTACCCATGGGCGACTTCGAATTCCCCCGACAAACAGACGGTGAATTCCTCGCCGCCCGTTTCGAATCCCACCGCCCGCACCTCCGTGCCGTCGCCTATCGCATGCTGGGCTCCTCCGCCGAGGCCGACGACGCCGTGCAGGAGGCCTGGTTCCGGCTGAGCCGTACGGACAGCGGGCGGGTGGAGAACCTGGGCGGCTGGCTCACCACGGTCGTCGGCCGGGTCTGCCTCGACATGCTCCGCTCCCGCGCGTCGCGGGCCGAGGAACCCCTCGAAGCGGTCACGCCCGCCCCGGCACCGGGCCCCGATCCCGAACAGGACGCCGTCCTCGCCGACTCGGTCGGCGTCGCGCTGCTCGTGGTCCTGGAGACCCTCACCCCCGCCGAGCGCCTCGCCTTCGTGCTGCACGACCTGTTCGCCGTCCCCTTCGAGGAGATCGCGTCCATCGTCGGCCGAACGCCCACGGCGACAAGGCAGTTGGCGAGCCGGGCCCGCCGCCGGGTGCGGGGCGCTCCCACGCCGGACGCGGATCTCGTACGGCAGCGGGTGGTCGCGGGCGCCTTCCTCGCCGCCGTCCGCGAGGGCGACTTCGACGCGCTGGTGAAGGTGCTCGACCCGGACGTCGTCGCCCGCTCCGAGGACACGGTGACGGTGGGCGCCGCAGCGGTGGCCTCCGCCGCGACGAGCTTCGCCCGCTACGCCGCCCTCGCCCGCCACGCCCTCGTGAACGGCGCCACCGCCATCGCCCTGATCGTCGACGACCGCCCCGAGCGCACCCTGACCTTCACGTTCGCCGGCGACCGCATCGCGGCGATCGACATCGTGACGGCTCCGGAGAAGGTGGCCCTGCTGGACGTGGTCCTCGTGGACGGCTGACGCGCGTCAACGGTGCTGGGCGGCTGCCCCGGAGTTGTCCGGGAGGTGGCCGGCGCACGCCAACTGCCGCTGGCCACACCGGAAATGGACCGGCGGTCCACTCGCCGCATTCTTCCGCCGGGATGACCAATCTCACCCCAACTGCCGTCACCGGCCAGGAAAACCGGCCCCCGCCTACCCCAACTGCCGATACCTGCCCCGGAAGTACGACAGGGGACCCCCCTCGGCGCTCCCCACCTCCGCCGTCAGCACCCGCCCGATCACCAGCGTGTGGTCCCCCGCCGGCACCCGCTGTTCCGTCCGGCACTCCAGCGTGGCCAGAGCCCCCCGCACCAAGGGCGCCCCGGACGCCTCCCCGTGGACGTACGGGATGTCGTCGAACAGGAGCCGGTCGCTGATGCGGCCCTTCATCGCGAAGCGGCCCGCGATGTGGCGCTGGCTCTCGGAGAGGACGGAGACGGCCCACAGGGGCTGTTCGTCGAGGAGGTCGTCCATGCGGGAGCCGTTGCGGAGGCTGACCAGGACCAGGGGCGGGTTCAGGGAGACCGACATGAAGGCGGTGGCCGTCATGCCCACGTCCTCGCCGACCGGGGCCTGGGGGTCGTCCGGGTCGTAGGGCTCCTCGTGCGCGGTCACCAGGACCACGCCCGCGGCCAGTCGCGCGAGGGCGGCGCGGAACTCGTCGTTGCTCACCCCCACAGCATGCCCGGAGGGACGGGGCTCGGTGATCGCGGCTGTCTGCGAGGCGGTGTTCAGCACGCTCGAAACGCTAACCTCGTACGTCCGCGCACCACATCGGACCTGCGGCCCACTCGGGTCCTAGGACCAATGGCCGACGCGGCGGAACATCGTCGTGCATCATGTCCACACACCCGCACAGTTTGCGTTCAGTTAACGCACAGGGAAAATGCAGAAACTCCACTCAATTGTTCATCTTCTGCTGTGACTTGAGTCACAAGGGGTAGTAATTGTTGACCCTGTGTACCGAGTGGGCAGCGCGCTGTGATTCAGTGGCGGGGAAGATGACCCTTGATTCACTGCGAGGTCTCGGGGGGAGGGCGAGTATGGAGACCGAGTCGGAACCCTACGTCCGTCTTGCGACCCTGCGGCAACTGCACACGGTCATGGCGGACATGAACACCGCCCGCAGCCTGGCGGACACCCTGCAGACCGTCGCCGACGGCGTCGTCAACGGTCTCGGGTACGAGCTGGCGTGCGTCAACCTCGTCCGCCCCGACGGCGACCTCGTGGTCGCCGCCTTCGCGGGCAACTCCGCCGCCGAGGCCCTCATCACCGGCCGCGTCGGCTCCCGCACCTCCTGGGAGCGCCGCCTCGGCATGGGTGAGTCCTGGGGCGACCTGCGGTTCATCCCGCACACCGAGGGCTGGGTCCTCGACGAGGACGACGTACCGCAGTGGTACACCGACGGCCCCGCACCCCGCTTCGAGGACGAGTGGCACCCGTCCGACCGGCTTTTCGCGCCCATGTACACCCCCGGCGTCTCCGGCGGCTCGTGCGGCGAGCTGATCGGCGTCCTGTCCGTGGACCGCCCGCGCAACGGCCGGCGGCCGGGCGCGTGGGGCCGCGAGGCGCTCCAGATGTACGCGTTCCAGGCGGCCATAGCGATCAGCAACGCCCGGCTGCGCGCCAACATGCAGCGCGCCCTGGTCCGCCTGGAGCGCGAGCAACAGGCCCTGCGCGCAAGCGAGGAGAGCTTCCGGCAGGCCTTCGAGTACGCCCCCTCCGGCATGGCGATAGCCGAGATGGGCGGCGACCAGCACGGCCGAATACTCCGCAGCAACGACGCCCTGTGCCGCCTGCTGGGCCGCCCCGCGTCGGCGATGCGCCGCTACTCCTTCTCGGACCTCGTCCACCCCGAGGACATAGGCACGCTGCTGAGAACCTCGGCGGAGGGCGGACGCGCGGAGCTCCGTCTGGGCCGCCGGGACGGCACGTACGTCTGGGTCTCGCTCCGCAACTCCGTCGTCGCGGACGCCGCCGACGGGCCGCGCTTCCTCCTCTCGCACGTCGAGGACATAGAGGACCGCAAGCGCCGCGAGCTGCAGCTCGCCCACCGCGCCGCGCACGACGCGCTGACCGGCCTGCCGAACTCGGCGGAGCTGCGCACCCGCCTCTCCGCCCGCCTCTGCCAGCGCCCGCAGGCCACTCACCTCGGCGAGATCGAGTCCATCGACGCCGCGTACGGACATCCGACCCCGGCCTACGACGCGAACGGCCACGGCTTCGACTTCCGCCCCGGCGCCGACCTCCTCGACGCCTACGACCACCACGTCCACACCATCGCCCCCGAGGGCGAGCGGGACGACGGCACGAAGGGGCTCGCGGTGCTCTTCTGCGACCTCGACGGCTTCAAGTCGATCAACGACCGGTTCGGGCACAACGCGGGCGACGCGGTGCTCATCGAGGTCGCGCGGCGGCTCGGCCGGGCGGTGCGCGACGGCGACACGGTGGCCCGGCTCGGCGGCGACGAGTTCGTCGTCCTGGCCGACGGGCTCGGCAAGGCCGACGCCGCCGACCTCGCCGTACGCCTGCGGAACGAGATCATCCAGCCCATCCGGGTCGACGGCCGCGGTATGCGGGTGGGGGCCAGTTTCGGTATCGGGTGGGCCCACTGCGGCATGACGGCGGACGAGGTCCTGAAGTCCGCTGACGAACGGATGTACATCGAGAAACGATCTCGTCCCAAACAGCACAGACGCGCGGGATGATCTCCAGGTCAGCGGTGTGATGCGGTCCGAGTCACCCGTTTGGACGACGTGGAGCGGGTAGGCTCGCAGTTCTCCAGACGTGAACCAGACGTGTCTGAAGCTGACGTATCTGAACCCGCACCTGTTGAGGAGTACCTAGGGATGACGCCCGGCAACAACGGCGCGAGCACGCCCGAGGACGACGACCCGTTCGGCTACCTGTACGAGGACGGCCAGGCTGCCGGCGCCCAGCCGCCGTCCGGTGGTGGCTATGGCTACCCGGGTTCGGTCAACCGAGTGCGCCCGGTGGGCGAGCGCCAGTACGGCGGCCAGCAGGCCGCCGCCCCCACCGCGCAGTACCAGCAGCAGCCGTACGGCCAGACCGTCCCGCAACAGCAGCCCTACGGCGCCCAGCCGAACGCGCACTACCAGGCCCCGGAGACCTTCCCCGGCGGCCCCCCGGCCGGCCAGCAGCCCCCGTCCTACAACAACGGCGGCGGCAACGGCCGAGGCCGCGGGCCCAACACCAAGGGCCTCCTGATCGGCGCGATCGCGGTCGTCGCCGCGGTCGTCATAGGCATCAGCGTCGCCATGATGAACGGCAGCGACGACAACAAGACGGACAACCAGGCGGGTTCGACCCCGTCGGCTTCGTCGAGCGCCTCGTCGAGCCCGTCGCCGAGCACCAGCGCGTCGAGCGGGTTGGACACCCAGACCATCGACGCCAAGGCGCTGAACCTCCAGGGCGGCGCCACCCTGGCGTCGGACGTCAAGGGCGCCGACGCCGCCGGCGGTGTCTATGTGACGGGCCTGAACACCGTGGGCGCCTCGGTCAGTTGGCAGGTGAACGGCATCCCCTCGGACGGCACCTACACGGTGTTCGCGCACTACAGCTCGACCAGCGACGACCAGCAGATGACGCTGAGCGTCAACGGCAAGAAGTTCGGAAGCCCGTTCAGCCTGAAGAACTACGCGAAGGCCGCCGACGGTGACTTCGCGAAGGGCTGGACGACGAGCTTCGCGTGGCCCACCCTCACCAAGGGCAGCAACACACTCACCCTGTCCTGCGAGAACGGCGACAACTGCAACGTTCTCCTGGACCAGCTGTGGGTGAAGCAGGGCCAGGTCAAGAAGTAGCTGGGGCGCATCACGCCGCGCTGACCTCCCCCGTCACCGCGACCCGCCCCAGCAGCTCCTCGTACGCCGCCCGGTCGAACTCGCCCGCCACCGGCGCCAGTACGGTCGCCGCCGACAGCGCCACGGCCCGTGCCAGCCGGTCCGGCCACGGCAGGCGTTCCACCAGTCCCGACAGCAGGCCCGCGACCGCGGAGTCGCCCGCGCCGGTCGGGTTGCCGTGGACGCGGGACGGGGGTGTCGCGTGCCAGGTGCCTTCCGGGGTTGCCGCCAGGAGGCCCTTCGCGCCCAGGGAGGCGACCACCGTGCGGGCGCCCCGGCGGCGTGCGTCCTGGGTCGCGCGCGACGGGTCGTGGGAGCCGGTGAGTTCGGCGAGTTCGTCGGTGTTGGGCTTGAGGATGTCGGGGCGGGCGGCTACTCCTCGGCGGAGGGGTTCGCCGCTGGTGTCGAGGAGGACGGGGACGCCCGCTGTCCGCGCGGTGCGGATCAGGCCCGCGTACGCGCCCACCGGCAGTCCTGGTGGCAGGCTGCCGCACAGGGCCACCGCTGAGATCCCGCCGGCCAGCAGGGACTCGTACGCCTCCTGGAAGGCCGTCCACTCCGCCGAAGTGACCGTCGGGCCGGGCTCGTTGAGTTGAGTCGTGTCACCGGTGCGGTCGTCCACCACCGCTATCGTGCGGCGGGTCGGGCCGGAGACCGGGACGAGTGCGTCCAACACGCCTGAGGTGTCCGTGAGTTGGTCCTGGACGATACGTCCGGTCGCGCCGCCCGTGAAGCCCGTCACCGTCACCTCGTGGCCCAGGGCGGCCAGCACCCGGGCCACGTTCAGGCCTTTGCCTCCGGGGCGTTCCGTCACCTCGGAGACCCGGTGCGAAGCGTGCGGTCGCAACTCCCGTACCCGGTAAGTGATGTCGAGAGCGGTGTTCAGTGTGACCGTGAGGATCACCGGGCCGACCTCCCCCGAAGTGTGTGTGTCCGCCGTCCGGTTGGGGCTCGATCATGCCAAAGAGGCGGCCGTCGGCCCAGTGTCCCGGGACGATCGCCGCCTCAACAGCAGTGCATTTCACCCCAGTTGGGGATCGACCACCCAAGTGCCGCGCCGCATCACGCCCTTGAGGTCGAACGCGGAGTCCAGCAGCACCAGGTCCGCGTACTTGCCCGGCTCCAGCGAGCCGATCTCGTCGTAACTCCCCAGCAGCCGCGCCGGGTTGGCCGAGATCGCGGCGACCACGTCCTCGACCGGCAGCCGGTCGACCGTCACCGCGCGCTTGAAGGCCCGGTCCAGGGTGAGGGTCGAGCCCGCGATCGAACCGCCCTCCACCAGCCGTGCGACGCCCTCACTGACCTCGACCTCCAGCGGGCCGAGCATGTAACGGCCGTCACCGAAGCCCGCCGCGTCCATCGCGTCCGTGATGAAGGCCACCCGGTCCGCCCGCGCGTGGTGGAACGCCAACTCCAGTGCCGCCGGGTGCAGATGCGTACCGTCGTTGATCAACTCGACGGTGATGCGCTCGTCTTCGAGCAGCGCCGCGATCGGGCCGGGTTCACGGTGACCGAGCTGCGGCATCGCGTTGAACAGGTGCGTGGCGACCGTCGCGCCCGCGTCGATCGCCTCCACCGTCTGCTCGTACGACGCGTCGGTGTGGCCGATCGCCGCGATGACGCCGTGTTCGGCGAGGAGGCGTACGGAGTCGAGGCCGCCGGGGAGTTCGGTCGCGAGGGTGACCATCTTCGCGTGGCCGCGGGCCGCGTCGACCAGTTTGCGTACGTCAGCGGGGTCGGGGTCGCGGAGCAGCGCCTCGGAGTGGGCGCCCTTGCGGCACGGGGAGATGAACGGGCCCTCGAAGTGGATGCCGGCGAGGTCGCCCTGCTCGGCCAACTCGGAGAGGAGGCCCGCGCGTTGGGCCAGGAAGTCCATGTCGCCGGTGACGGTCGAGGCGACCAGGGTCGTCGTGCCGTGCAGCCGGTGGGTGTGGATGCCCTTGAGGACGTCCTCGACCGTGCCGGAGGTGAAGGAGGCGCCCCCACCTCCGTGGTTGTGCAGGTCGACGAAGCCCGGTACCAGCCAGTGGTCGGTGACGTCGAGTACCTGGGCGTTCTCCGGAGCGGCGCCGGTGATTCGGGTGCCGTCGATGATGAGTCGGCCGTTTTTCACGGTTCCGGTGGGCAGGACCAGGTTGGCACCGGAGAGGATCAGGGGCGCATTGGCCGTTGCGGGGTGCGGGCTCGTTGTAGCTGGTCGCGCAGTTCCCCGCGCCCCTGAGGTGGGTGCCATTAGGGTGCTACCTCCGTACGGTCGGTGTGGTTGAGGAGATCCCAGGCCAGTAGGCCTGCACCTAGGCATCCAGCCGTGTCCCCCAGTGCCGCGGGGACGATCGTCGGCAGCTTCTGGAAGGTGATCCGGTGTCGGACCGCCTCCCTTAGGGGTGTGAACAAGACTTCCCCCGCCTCTGCCAGGCCGCCACCGATGATGATGGTGCGGGGGTCCAGGAGGGTGAGGGCGGTGACGAGGCCGTCGGCCAGGGCGTCCACGGCTTCCTGCCAGACCTTTTCCGCGCGGGGGTCCCCGGAGGCGACCGCCTGCGCGCAGTCCGCCGCGTCGGCGTCCGGGGTGCCGGAGACGGTCGCCCACGCCTCCGTCACCGCCGCCGCCGAGGCGTACCGCTCCAGGCAGCCGACCTGGCCGCAGGGACACGGCGTGCCGCCCGGTCGTACGACGATGTGGCCGATCTCGCCCGCGAAGCCGTGCGCGCCCGCCTCCACCCGGCCGTCGATGCCGATCGCGCCCGCTATGCCGGTGCCCAGCGGGACGAACAGGAAGCGGTCGGCGCCCTTGCCCGCGCCGATGCGGCCCTCGGCGAGGCCTCCGGTGCGGACGTCGTGGCCGAGGGCTACCGGGACGCCGCCGAGCCGGGCCGCCAGCAGGTCGCGCAGGGGTACGTCGCGCCAGCCGAGGTTGGCCGAGTAGGCGGCGATGCCGCGCTCGGCGTCGACGATGCCGGGGACGGCGACGCCGGCCGCGGCCGCGGGCTCGCCGTAGTGCTCCTCGCCGTACGCGCGCAGCTCGGCGGCGAAGCCGAGGATGTGCTCGACGACCGCGTCCGGACCGCGCTCGCGCCCGGTCGCCCGGCGGGCCCGGTGGAGCAGCTCGCCCTGCGCCCCCACTAGGGCGGCCTTCATCCCGGTGCCGCCCACGTCGAGGGCGATGACATGTCTCACGGGGGACAGTGTGGCCCGTACACCCGCGAGAGGTCTAGTCCACTCACGTGGTGTAGACCTTATGGGTTCGCGGAGCGAACGTCACGACAGCAAAGGTTGGGGATTCGGCAGTGCAGCGGCGTAGGACAGGAATGATCGCGGTGACCTCCGCACTGGGCCTGACGGCGGTCCTCGGGGGCTGTGGCCTCGGCGGGGACTCCGGTGAGGTCACGCTGCGGCTCGTCGCCGCCGACTACGGCGACTCCGCGTCCAACAGTTCGCAGAAATACTGGGACGGACTCGTCAAGGCGTACGAGGCGAAGCACGCGAACGTCAAGGTCGAGGTCAGCGTCTACTCCTGGAACGACGTCGACCGCAAGGTCAAGGAGATGGTCGCGGCCGGCAAGGCGCCCGACATGGCGCAGATCGGCGCGTACGCGGACTACGCCGCCGCGGGCAAGCTGTACTCCACGGCCGACCTGCTCTCCATCCCCGTGGAGGCCGATTTCATGGAGCCGCTGCTGGACGCGGGGCAGGTGAAGCACATCCAGTACGGCATCCCGTTCGCCGCGTCCACGCGCGTCCTCTTCTACAACAAGACCCTCTTCACGGCGGCCGGGCTCACTCCGCCCAAGGACTGGAGCGAACTGGCCGCCGACGCCGAGGCGTTGAAGGAGCACGGCGTGAAGTACCCGTTCGCGCTGCCGCTCGGGTCCGAGGAGGCGCAGGCCGAGACGATGCAGTGGCTGCTCGGCGGGGGCGGCGGCTACACCGACGACATCGGCACGTACACCCTCGACTCCACGGCGAACGTCTCCACCTTCACCTGGCTGCGCGACAACCTGGTCGCCAAGGGCCTGACCGGTCCCGTCGCGCCCGCCAAGCTCAACCGCGCGGACGCGTTCGCCGCCTTCGCCAAGGGTGACGTGGGCATGCTCAACGGGCACCCCACCCTCATGCAGCAGGCCGCCAAGAAGGGCGTCAAGTTCGGCACGGTCGCGATGCCCGGCCGCAACGGCAAGGCCAAGACCACGATGGGCGTCGCCGACTGGATGACCGCGTTCAAGCAGAACGGCCACCGCGAGCAGATCGGCGACTTCCTCGACTTCGTCTACAGCGAGAAGAACGTCCTCGCCTTCTCCCGCGAGTACGACCTCCTTCCGGTGACCAACTCCGCGTCCGAGGCGATGCAGGCGTCGAAGCAGGACCAGGACCTGCGGCCCTTCCTGGAGGAGCTCCCGCTGTCCACGCTCTACCCGGTCGGCAACACCTCCTGGGCCGCGGTCAGCGCGGACATCAAGACGCGGATAGGGCAGGCGGTGGCCGCGAACGGCAGCCCCGGGGCGGTGCTGGGGCAGTTGCAGGCGGCGGCGACGCTGGCGGAGAGCGGGAAGTAGCAGCCGGGGTCGTTGTCAGTGCCGGGGGTTACGGTGCAGGGCATGGACGACGACCGGCCCTCGCGGCTGTCCCCGCTGAACCGGAGGGAACAGGACATCCTCGCGCTGGAGCGCCGCGGCTTCCCCGGCCCCGGTGTGAAGGAGCGCGCGATCCGCGAGGAGCTGGGCCTGGCCCCGGTGCGCTACTACCAGCTGCTCAACGCCCTGCTGGACGACGAGCGGGCCCTGGCCCACGACCCGGTGACGGTGAACAGGCTGAGACGGGTCCGCGAGACGAGGCGTACGGAGAGGTAGCGGCAGGTGTGGGTCCCGGCCCGCCCGGATAGGGTCGTCGGCATGGGCAGCCCTCAGGACTCCACCGATCCCCTGCACGCACTGCCGACCCCCGTCACCCGCGCCGGACGCGAGGCGCTGGAGGCCATCCTCGCCAAACCGGCCGCCGCGGTGATCGGCCTCGACTTCGACGGCACACTCGCCCCGATCGTCGCGGACCCCGAGCAGGCCCGCGCCCACCCCGGCGCGGTACCGGCGCTCGCCGCCCTCGCCCCGAAGGTCGCGTCCGTCGCCGTGATCACCGGCCGTCCGGCGGGCGTCGCGGTCCGCAACGGCGGCTTCGCGGGCGTGCCGGGCCTGGAACACCTGGTCGTGCTGGGCCACTACGGCACGGAACGCTGGGACGCGGTGAGCAGTACGGTCAGCGCCCCCGCCCCGCACCCCGGGGTCGCGGCGGTCCGCGCCGAACTCCCCGGCTTCCTGGACGCGATCGGCGCCTGGCAGGGCACCTGGATCGAGGAGAAGGGCCGCGCCCTCGCGGTCCACACCCGCCGGGCGACCGACCCCCAGGCGGCCTTCGAGGCCCTCCGCGGCCCCCTCACCGACCTCGCCACCCGCAACGGCCTGATCGTCGAACCGGGCCGCATGGTCCTGGAGTTGAGGCCGCCCGGCATGGACAAGGGCGTCGCGCTCACCGAGTACCTCCGCGAGACCGGCGCCGAGTCCGTCCTCTACGCCGGCGACGACCTCGGCGACCTCCCCGCCTTCGCTGCCGTCGAGAAACTCCGCTCGGACGGCGTCCCGGGGCTGCTGGTGTGCAGCGGCAGCGACGAGGTCACGGAGCTGCGGGAACGGGCGGACCTGGTGGTGGACGGCGCGGCAGGGGTCGTAGAACTGCTGTCGGCGCTCGCGGCACACCTGGGGTGACTGGAGGCTGGGGTTATTTATAACCAGTCGTGAAAGCTACGGCGGTTAGAAAAGACCCCAGCTTCCGGAGACCCCCCGCTGCCGTCCTATCGCTCCCCGACGCGCCCCGCCCCGGTCGCGCTCAACTCGCCTGATCCCGCAGCGCGTTCAGCTGCTCCAGGAACCACTGGGCCGGGGGCAGGGCCGTGGCCGCCGCCGTCAGTCTCTTCGTCCGCTCGGCCCGTTCACCGGCCGGCATGGTCAACGCCTCGTGCAGGGCCGCGGCCGTGCCGATCACGTCGTACGGGTTGACCGGGATCGCGTCCTCGCCCAACTCCTCGTACGCGCCCGCCTCCCGGGACAGGACCAGCACGCAGCCCTCGTCGGAGACGACCGGGACCTCCTTGGCGACGAGGTTCATGCCGTCGCGGATGGGGTTCACCAGGGCTACGTCGGCCAGGCGGTACGCGGCCAGGGAGCGGGCGAAGTCGTCCTTGACGTGCAGGACCACCGGGGTCCAACCGGGCGTCCCGTAGCGGGAGTTGATCTCGTCGGCGACCCGTTGCACCTCGGCCGTGTAGTCGCGGTAGACGGCCAGGTCCTGCCGGGACGGGTAGGCGAAGGCCACGTGGACGACCTGCTCCAGCAACTCCGGGTGGTCGTCGAGGAGTTGGCGGTACGCCAGCAGTCCGCGCACGATGTTCTTGGAGAGTTCGGTGCGGTCGACGCGGACGATGGTCCTGCGGCCCTCGCCGATCTCCTCCCGGAGCGCCACGATCCGCTCCTCCACGTCCGGCTCGTGCGAGCGGGCGCGCAGGAAGTCGGCGTCGGCGCCGAGGCCGTGGACGCCGATCAGGGTGTCACCCGGGCCGCCCGTGAACTCCGTACAGCAGGCCGTGAACGCGTCCGCCCAGCGGTGGGTGAGGAAGCCGAGGCGGTCCGCGCCGAGCATGCCTGCGAGCAGTTGCCCGCGGATGTCGTCCGGCAGCATCCGGAAGTAGTCCGCCGGTGCCCACGGGGTGTGGGAGAAGTGGCCGATGCGCAGGTCCGGGCGCAGCTCGCGCAGCATCCCGGGGACCAGGCACAGGTGGTAGTCCTGCACGATCGCGACGGCGCCCTCCGCCGCCTCCTCCGCCAAGGCTTCCGCGAACGCCCGGTTGTAGGCCTCGTACGACGCCCACTGGCGCCGGAACTCCGCGTCGAAGACCGGCTCCAGCGGGGTCTGGTACAGCATGTGGTGGACGAACCACAGCACGGAGTTGGCGATGCCGTTGTACGCGTCGGCGTGCACGTCCGCCGGGATGTCCAGCATCCGCACGCCGTCCTCGCCGACCCCGCGCCGTACGGCCTCGCGGTCGCCGTCGGACAGCGCCGAGCACACCCACAGCGCACCCGCGTCCGGGCCGATCGCCGACAGCCCGGACACCAGCCCGCCGCCACCCCGCCTGGCGCGCAGCGAACCGTCGTCGCCCACCTCGTACGAGACCGGGCCGCGATTGGACGCGACGAGCACCTGAGCGGCACCGGACGCGGGCGAGGAGGACGACGTAGAAGCCATACGGCACAACCTAGCCCGGGCCGGAAACGCTCAAACGTACGGACGGCCGTCGGCGGACTGTACGCGTCCGTATACGACCGTCCGTGAGCGTCTGTAACCGTGCGGTCATGCGACCTTGCGTGACTGGTACTCGGTGATGTCCGCCATCGGCGGGCGTTCCTCCGTGTCCACGGAGTACGTGCGCGGCTCGAAGCCGTCCGGGCCCCGCTCGAACTGGGTGAGCGAGGGCCGGATCAGATGCCCGCGGGCCAGCCGCAACTGGGCCGTGCGGTAGATCTGCGCGGCCATCCGGCCCAGGGCCTGGCCGTCCTGGTGGCGGTGCTTGCGCACGCCCACGTCGACCTGGGCGAGGGCGTCGAGGCCCACCAGGTGCAGCGCGTCGACGAGCATGCCCAGTTCGACGCCGTAGCCGACCGGGAACGGCAGCTGCTCAAGGAGCGAGCGGCGGGCCGCGTACTCGCCGCCCAACGGCTGGACGAATCCGGCCAGTTGGGGCCAGTGCATGTTCAGCAGCGGGCGCGCCATGAGCTCGGTGACCCGGCCGCCCTGGCCGGCCGCGCCGCCGAGCGGGCGGTCGTACATCGCCTTGACGAGGTCGACCCCGGGGTCGGTGAGCAGCGGGCCCACGATCCCGGTGACGAAGTCCGAGGAGAACTCCTTCAGGTCCGCGTCGACGAACGCGACGATGTCACCGCTCGTCACCAGCAGCGAGCGCCACAGCACCTCGCCCTTGCCGGGCACGGCGGGGATGCGGGGCAGGATGTCGTCACGGTGCACGACCCGGGCGCCCGCCGCGGCGGCCACCTCGGAGGTGCGGTCGGTGGACCCGGAGTCGACGACGACGATCTCGTCGACGAGCGGGACCTGCTGCATGAGGTCGTGACGGATGATCGCGACGATCTCGCCGACCGTCGCCTCCTCGTTTAGCGCGGGCAGCACGACGGAGACCGACTGGCCCGTACGGTGCTTCGCGGCCAGGATCTTGTGGAGCGGCCGGTCGGTCATGGACCAGGAGCGGGTGCTCAGCCAGTGCTCGACTTCCTTCAGCACGTTGCGCGGCTCCTCTGCGTTCTCTCGGCGAGTCGTGGTCACCGTGTGTAGGTGATCCATCTCGCGGTTCGGACGGCTCACTCAACTGTCCTGGCCTTCGGTTACAGTCTTGAACAACGCTGATGACCATCGCATGTCGGGGGTCGGCGGCGTACACAATCGAATACCGCTCATCCAGAGGGGCAGAGGGATACGGCCCGATGAAGCCCCGGCAACCCTCCAGCCGGTCTTGTCACGCAGATACACGCTGACGTGGTGAGGCTCCCGGCTCGGGAAGGTGCCAAATCCGTCTCACGGCGAGATGCGTCGTGAGGAAGATGAGGAGAAAGGGCCTCCCCTCCATGTCTGCGCAGACTGTCGCAAGCACCACGAACCCCGTCAACAGTGTCGATCTCGGCCCCGCCGTCGCGCTGTCCTGCCGCGAGTGCGGCCACCGCGTCCCGCTCGGCCCGGTCTTCGCCTGCGAGGAGTGTTTCGGCCCGCTGGAGATCGCCTACGACTTCTCGGCCTACGACACCGAGGAGCTCCGCAAGCAGATCGAAGCGGGCCCCGCGAACATCTGGCGGTACGCGCCCCTGCTGCCCGTCCCCGCCGACGTGGCCGACAAGCCGAACATCAACCCCGGCTGGACCAAGCTCGTCCAGGCCGACAACCTCGCCCGCGAACTGGGCGTCGACGCGGGCAAGTTGTTCGTCAAGGACGACTCCGGCAACCCGACGCACTCCTTCAAGGACCGGGTCGTGGCCCAGGCCATCGAGGCCGCCCGCGCGTTCGACTTCACCACCCTCTCCTGCTCCTCCACCGGCAACCTCGCGGGCGCGGTCGGTGCCGCCGCTGCGCGGGCCGGCTTCCGCTCCTGCGTGTTCATCCCGCACGACCTGGAGCAGGGCAAGGTCGTCATGGCCGCGATCTACGGCGGCGAGCTCGTCGGCATCGAGGGCAACTACGACGACGTGAACCGTTTCTGCTCCGAGCTGATCGGTGACCCGGCGGGCGAGGGCTGGGGCTTCGTCAACGTCAACCTCCGGCCGTACTACGCGGAGGGCTCCAAGACGCTGGCGTACGAGATCTGCGAGCAGCTGGGGTGGCGGCTTCCGGATCAGCTGGTCGTGCCGATCGCCTCGGGGTCGCAGCTCACGAAGATCGACAAGGGCCTGCAGGAGCTGATCAAGCTCGGGCTCGTCGAGGACAAGCCGTACAAGATCTTCGGGGCGCAGGCGGAAGGGTGTTCGCCGGTTTCCGTCGCCTACAAGGCGGGGTATGACGTCGTGCGGCCGCAGAAGCCGAACACGATCGCCAAGTCGCTGGCCATCGGGAACCCGGCGGACGGGCCGTATGTCCTCGACATCGCTCGGCGTACGGGTGGGGCGGTCGAGGACGTCAACGATGAGCAGGTTGTCGACGCGATCAAGTTGCTGGCGCGGACCGAGGGGATCTTTGCGGAGACTGCGGGTGGGGTGACCGTCGGGGTGGCGAAGAAGCTGATCGAGAACGGGCTGTTGGATCCGACGCTGACCACCGTGGTTCTCAACACGGGTGACGGTCTGAAGACGTTGGACGCGGTTGCCGGTACCGGGCTCACCGCGACGATTCGGCCGAGTCTTGAGTCGTTCAGGGAAGCTGGACTCGCGTCCTGAGCGTCGTTCTTTGACTGCGGGCCCGTGGGGGCTGGTCGCGCAGTTCCCCGCGCCCCTGAGGGCATCATCTGACCGGAGGTTTCATCGTGAGCGTTAGTGTCCGCATCCCTACCATTCTCCGCACCTACACCGGCGGGCAGGCCGAAGTCACCGCCGAGGGCACGACCCTCGCCGAGGTCATCAGTGACCTGGAGAAGAACCACACCGGGATCTCCGCCCGGGTCCTGGACGATCAGGGGAAGCTGCGGCGGTTCGTCAACGTGTACGTGAACGACGACGACGTGCGGTTCGAGCAGGGGCTGGAGACGGCCACTCCGGACGGGGCCGGGGTGTCGATCATTCCGGCCGTCGCCGGCGGCTGATAATTACCCTCGGTAACGCCGATTACCAAGAGTTCATCGAATTGCCCCCTCCGTGAGAGAAGCGGAGGGGGCAATTCTGTAGGGTTGAGCGGGGTACAGTTGGGGAACCCGCTCCACTCCGCATGCCGGACGCATATGAATACCCGCTCCGCGTGCGATGAGAAGTAGCCAAAGTGTGCAGACCTTTTGCGCGTTATGTTCCCTTTATCGGGCCCGACTTGCCCTGAAGTCGGACGAATTCTCCGTAAATTCCCGACCGGTCCTGCCCGGAATTCTCGTCGGATTGACCTGTTGCAGACGGCAGTTGGACGGATACATTCGGCCGCGGTCGACGCGTTCCGGCGCACGCCCCCAATCCTGTGGGGGGTGAGGTCTGACCCGGATCCGCGAAGTGCGGGTCCGTGCAAGGGCCAGTAATAGGGGAGTTAGGCATGGCTCAGGGCACCGTCAAATGGTTCAACGCGGAGAAGGGGTACGGCTTCATCGCGGTCGACGGTGGTGCGGATGTTTTCGTCCACTACAGCGCGATTCAGATGGACGGCTACCGCACCCTGGAAGAGGGTCAGCGGGTCGATTTCGAGATCTCGCAGGGTCAGAAGGGGCCGCAGGCGGACATGGTCCGGCTCGCGACCGGCTGAAGCACGCGCCGACGAACAGCAGCGACGTTCTTCGTTCCTCACCGAAGGGCTCGTACTCCTGGGGGGTCACCTCCTGGGGTACGGGCCCTTCGGCATGCCCGGCCGTTCCGCTCCGTGTGCTCCGTGTGCTCCGTGTGCTCCGTGTGATCCGTGTGCCCCGCGTGCCCCGCGTGCCCCGCGCGCACCTCGCGCGCCCCGCGAAGCAGGGGCCCAGAACCTGGGAGCCGCTTGCACTCGACCATGCCGAGTGCTAATCATTGGCGTTAGCACTCTGAAGGTGAGAGTGATAACGAAGGACCGGGTCGGTGAGGCCCGCAGGCCAGGTGGTGCAAGGAACCACGGGGCAGGCAGGCCGTCCGTCGCGGGCGCCAGCGCGGTCCGGAGCAATCCACCCCAGTCCGGGAGGACCACTTCACATGGCCAAGATCATCGCGTTCGACGAGGAGGCACGGCGCGGTCTCGAGCGCGGGATGAACCAGCTCGCCGACGCCGTCAAGGTCACCCTTGGCCCCAAGGGCCGCAACGTCGTCCTCGAGAAGAAGTGGGGCGCCCCCACGATCACCAACGATGGTGTTTCCATCGCCAAGGAGATCGAGCTCGAGGACCCGTACGAGAAGATCGGCGCCGAGCTGGTCAAGGAAGTCGCCAAGAAGACGGACGACGTCGCCGGTGACGGTACGACCACCGCGACCGTCCTCGCCCAGGCCCTCGTCAAGGAGGGTCTGCGCAACGTAGCCGCGGGCGCCAACCCGATGGCCCTCAAGCGCGGTATCGAGAAGGCCGTCGAGGCCGTCTCCGGTGCCCTGCTGGAGCAGGCCAAGGACGTGGAGACCAAGGAGCAGATCGCTTCGACGGCCTCCATCTCCGCCGCCGACACCCAGATCGGCGAGCTCATCGCCGAGGCGATGGACAAGGTCGGCAAGGAAGGCGTCATCACCGTCGAGGAGTCCCAGACCTTCGGGCTCGAGCTCGAGCTCACCGAGGGCATGCGCTTCGACAAGGGCTACATCTCGGCGTACTTCGCCACCGACATGGAGCGTATGGAGGCCGTCCTCGACGACCCGTACATCCTGATCGCCAACTCGAAGATCGCCAACGTCAAGGACCTGCTCCCGCTCCTGGAGAAGGTCATGCAGTCGGGCAAGCCGCTGCTGATCATCGCCGAGGACGTCGAGGGCGAGGCCCTGTCCACGCTGGTCGTCAACAAGATCCGCGGCACCTTCAAGTCCGTCGCCGTCAAGGCTCCGGGCTTCGGTGACCGCCGCAAGGCCATGCTCGGCGACATCGCCATCCTCACGGGCGGCGAGGTCATCTCCGAGGAGGTCGGCCTCAAGCTGGAGAACGCGACCGTGGATCTCCTCGGCCGCGCCCGCAAGGTCGTCATCACCAAGGACGAGACGACGATCGTCGACGGCTCGGGCTCGGCGGACCAGGTTGCCGGTCGCGTCAACCAGATCCGCGCCGAGATCGAGAACAGCGACTCGGACTACGACCGCGAGAAGCTCCAGGAGCGCCTCGCCAAGCTCGCCGGCGGCGTCGCCGTCATCAAGGCGGGCGCGGCCACCGAGGTCGAGCTCAAGGAGCGCAAGCACCGCATCGAGGACGCCGTTCGCAACGCGAAGGCGGCCGTCGAGGAGGGCATCGTCGCCGGTGGCGGCGTCGCGCTCATCCAGGCGGGCCACGTCTTCGAGAAGCTCGAGCTCGAGGGTGACGAGGCCACCGGTGCCGCGATCGTCAAGCTGGCGCTCGAGGCCCCGCTGAAGCAGATCGCCGTCAACGGTGGTCTCGAAGGCGGAGTCGTCGTCGAGAAGGTCCGCAACCTGCCCATCGGTCACGGCCTCAACGCCGCGTCCGGTGAGTACGTGGACATGATCGCCGAGGGCATCATCGACCCGGCGAAGGTCACGCGCTCTGCCCTGCAGAACGCCGCGTCCATCGCCGCGCTGTTCCTCACCACCGAGGCCGTCATCGCCGACAAGCCCGAGAAGGCCGGTGCCGGCGCGGGCGCCGGCGGCGGCATGCCGGGCGGTGACATGGACTTCTGATCGACCTCTGGTTGATCAACGGTCTTACCGAGGGCGGCACTTCCTGTTCCGGCAGGAGGTGCCGCCCTCGGGCGTGTTCGGGATCACAGGCCGAGGCGCGGTGCTCTCGGAATGAAGGTCTTGGCCGGAAGGTTGTCGTTGACGCATGATCGATGCATACGCACATACCATCCGGTACCCGAGGAGCCCCCACACGTGTCTACGACCGCCCCCGCCTCCCGAGCGGCCGACATCCTCGGCCGTCCGATCACCCTCAACGGCCTGACCGTCCCGAACCGGATCGTGATGGCGCCGATGACCCGGCAGTTCTCGCCGGGCGGCATCCCCGGTGCGGACGTGGTCGGGTACTACTCCCGCCGGGCCGCCGCGGGTGTGGGCCTCATCGTCACCGAGGGCACCTACGTCGGCCACGACTCGGCCGGGCAGAGCGACGACATCCCGCGCTTCCACGGAGCGGAGCAGCTCGCGGGCTGGGCGAAGGTCGCCGAGGGCGTGCACGCGGCGGGCGGCACGATCGTGCCGCAGCTGTGGCACATCGGCATGGTCCGCGAGCAGGGCCAGCCGCCGTACGCGGACGCGCCCGCCGTCGGCCCGTCCGGGCTGCGGATCGGCAGCGACGAGGTCACCGGTACGGCCATGACGCAGCGGGATCTGGACGACGTCATCGGCGCGTTCGCCGAGGCGGCCGCCGCCGCGGAGCGGATCGGGTTCGACGGGGTCGAACTGCACGGCGCGCACGGCTACCTCCTCGACCAGTTCCTGTACGCGGGCACGAACCGTCGTACGGACGCCTACGGCGGTGACGCGGTAGCCCGTACGAAGTTCGCGGCGGAGATCGTGGCGGCGGTCCGGGAGACGGTGTCCCCGGAGTTCCCGATCATCTTCCGTTACTCGCAGTGGAAGCAGGACGTCTACGGCGCCCGGCTCGCCGAGACCCCGGAGGAGCTGGAGGCGATCCTGACCCCGCTCGCGGCGGCCGGCGTCGACGTCTTCCACGCGTCCACCCGCCGTTACTGGCTCCCGGAGTTCGAGGAGACCGGCTCCGACCTCAACCTCGCGGGCTGGACCAAGAAGCTCACCGGCAAGCAGACCATCACGGTCGGCTCGGTCGGCCTCGACGGGGACTTCCTCAAGGGCTTCCGGGGCGAGGGCGCTCCGGTCAAGGGCATCGACGACCTCCTCGACAGCCTGGAGCGGGACGAGTTCGACATGGTGGCGGTGGGGCGGGCGCTGCTGCAGGATCCTGAGTGGGCTGCGAAGGTGCTTGCCGGGCGGGTGGAGGAGCTGGCGCCGTACGACGCGGCGGCGCTGCGCTCGCTGAGCTGACCTTCGGGTGCGGGGCGGTGGGGGCGGGCGTCTCTGGGGGCTGCGCCCCCAGACCCCCATCGGCCCTGAAGGGGCCTCGTCCTCAAACTCCCCCAGAGGGGGGACCCCCAACGGGCTGAGTTATGCCGGCCTGCGCTGAGAAGTGACGGGCGG
This sequence comes from Streptomyces sp. N50, assembly GCF_033335955.1. GTDB lineage: Bacteria > Actinomycetota > Actinomycetes > Streptomycetales > Streptomycetaceae > Streptomyces. Next base: position 4,000,773 of record NZ_CP137549.1, on the reverse strand, counting down.
GCTGGATGGTGCTGGCCTGGGCTCAAAGGACGGACGGGCTGGATGGTGCCGGCCTGTGTTTCGAGCCGTGGCCCCTGTCCGCCGTCCTCAACTCGGGCTAGCGTGACGGAACATGAGGATCCTGCACCTGTCCGACACCCACCTGGAGCGCACCGACGCCCCCAACCGGCACGGGTTCAGCGCGACGGATTCCCTGCGGCTGATGCTGGCCGAGTTGCGGCATCAGCGCGGGGTGGACGCGATCGTCGTCACCGGGGACCTCGCCAACGACGGGGCGGTGGAGGCGTATGCGGCCGTGCGGGAGTTGGTGGGTGGGTTCGCGCGGTCGATGGGCGGGGTGCCGGTCTTCTACACGACCGGGAACCATGACGAACGCGAGGCGTTCGGGAAGGTGTTGGGGAGCGGGCACCTGGCGGCGGACGGTACGGATCGGGTCGGGGCGGCCGGATCCGCCGTATTTCCGGCGGAGTTCGCGTGCGCGGCGGTGAGCACGGTCGGCGGGTACCGGTTCATCACGCTGGACTCGCTGGTGCCGGGGAAGGTGTACGGGCGGCTCAGTCGGGCCCAACTGGACTGGTTGGCGGAGGAGTTGAGGACGCCGTCCGAGCAGGGGACCGTTCTTGCCTTCCATCACCCGCCCATCGCCCTCGACGTGCCGTCCCAGCGGGCCTTCGGGCTGCTGAACCCCGGGGAGCTGGCGGACGCGATCCGGGGGAGTGACGTACGGGTCGTCCTCACCGGGCACTTCCACCTCCAGCTCTTCGGCTTCCTGGAGGCGGCGCCGGTGTGGGTCACGCCCGGTGTCGTCAACCGGATCGACCTGACCACCGCGCCCGGTACGGAGCGGGCGGTGCGCGGTGCCTCGGCCTCACGGGTCGAACTGGGCGGGGAGACCGGGCCGATGTTCCACACCTTCCACGCGCGCGATCCACGGGCGCACGAGACGGTGTACCAACTGGACGTGGAGCAGACCCGGTTGGTCGTAGAAAGAGAACGGGAGCAGGAACGGGAGCAGGAACAGGAGCGGGAGCGGGAACAGCCGGACGGTTAGCGGGACTTGAGCCAGGCGACCGAGGCGATCAGGGCCGCTCCGATCGCGGCGCCGGCGAGCTCGTAGGCCGCGTGGAAGGCCAGGTCGGAGCGGTCGGTGACGGCCCAGTCGCGACCGGCGTAGAGCCGTATCCCCGTCACCTGTTCCTCGTCGTACTCGAAGGCCAACCCCGTTATCTTCCCGTGCCCTTGCTGTCCGCCGGGCAGGCCCCAGGTGCCCTCGCACCGGTCGTTCGACGCGCAGTGGACGTACCCTTCCGTGATCGTCCAGTCGCCGTCGGCGAACCGGTGGACGTTCCGCGCGGCGAACCACAACGGCAGCGCGAGCGCGCACAGGCAGGCGACCAGTACCGCCCGCTGCCACCAGTTCAGCTCCTTGAGCCCGCTCAAAGGTTTCCGAGCGGCTCGATGTCCACGTGCACCGGTGTGCCCCACACCCGCAGCACCTCGTAGTCCGTGAACTCGTGCACGAGGCGGTACGCCATCGCCGGGCGGGAGCCTCGGCGCGCGGCGTTGATGTACAGCTCGGCCTCGTGGCGGTCGCGGCGCGGGGTGCCGCAGAGCTGCCAGGCCTGGCCGTTCCACAGCTCGGGGAGCCAGCGCTGCTGGGCCTGCGGGCGGTCCTCGCGGACGCCGTAGCGGGAGGGGGTGGTGTCGGTGGGCCGGGGTGCGGCCGGGCCGTTGAACTCCGATCGGCGGGCCGAGCGGCGGCGGGTCTCGCAGAGCAGGCAGAGGTCGGGGGCGCTCTCGTCGACCGGGCCGTTCGGGTGTTCCGGGCAGCGGGTGGTCGGCGCGGCGCCGCTGACGCTGTCGTCCAGCAGGTCCAGGGCGCGCCTGAGGTCGGCCTTGACCTCGTGGAGCTTGCCGTCGGGGGTGTCGGACGTGAGCGCCTCGCCGTGCTCGCCGAGGAGACGGAGGGCGCGGCCTAGGGCGGTCTGCTGGGCGTGGTTCATGGTTCTTTCGACCATAGTCGAGCGGGCCGCGATCCGGTTGTCCTGGTGGGGGTCAGGGGGTCAGGGGTCAGGTGGCCGGGTGTGCCTCCCCTGCCCGGAGTCGGTGGGCGAGGTGGCCGAGCAGTACGGCGTTGGCCAGGCCGCACAGGGCCGTGGCGGCGGCGAAGGCCAGGGGGCTCGACGTCGGCAGGAGGAAGGCGAGGAAGCCGGCCGGTGCGGTGGTCATCAGCGGCCAGATCGCGGCGAATGTCGGGTCCGTCAGGATGTGGTCGGCGCAGAGGAAGAACACCAGCGAGGCCGCGACCACGGCGAGGTACGCACGTGCGGGCCAGTTGTCCACGGCCGGGGCGAGCAGGGTGCGGAGGCGGGCGTGGGCGTGGGCGGGTACGTGGGTGCGGGCGCTGGTGCCGGTGCGGGTGGGAGGTGCCGTGGTTGTCGTCGTCGTGGATCTCTTCGCGAGGGCGCCGAGTACGGCGGCGTTCACGAGGGCGCAGAGCAGGAGCCATACCGTCCAGGAGCCGAACGCCAGCGCTTGCAGGGGCCCCTCGGTGCCGGGGCCGAAGGGCAGGATCACGCTCAGGAGGGAGAGGGGCGCCGTGAGGATCAACGGGCCTGCGGCGAGGGGGCTTTCCGGGGCGACGAACATCGCCGCGACGGAGACGCCCACGAGGGTCAGGTAGGTCCGCGCCGGCCAGTTGTCCGTGGCGAGGGCAAGGAGACGGCGCGGGCGGGAGGTCTGCGGCATCGAGGTGTCGTCCTTCGCGTCGGTCGGTCCGGGTCGGTGAGGACAACGGTGGACCGGGGGGCGCGTCCGGACATGAGTACCGGTACTCAGCGGGAGGGGCGGAAGGACTCACCTCCCGCCGTCCCTCAAGCCGCCGGGTGGGCGGTGAACGTGACTTCCTCGTGGTTGTCGTCGAGCGCGATGTTCAGTGAGGCGTTCAGGGCCAGGGTCAGGCGGCGCAGCAAGGGGAGGGTCGGCATGGTGTCGGCGCCTTCGAGGCGGGAGATCTTCGCCTGTGTCAGCCCGGCACGTTCTGCGAGCTGCGTCTGGGTCAGACCCAGTTCCACCCGGCGGTCGTACACGGCCTTGGCGAAGGCCATGGCCAGCCGGATCTCCGCGCGCTCGGCAGCGACCTCCGGGGACTCGGTGCACTCCTCGGCCAGCTTCTTCTCGCGGGCCGGCTTCCAACGGGTGTGGCTCATCGCGTGCCTCCTCCAGCGGTACGCAGCCGGTGACGTTGATGTCAGGGGTGTTTGAGGTCTTCGACGAACGTGGACCATGCGGCGGGCCGGAAGACGAGTTTCGGGCCGAGGGGGTTCTTGGAGTCCCGGACGGGGACGACGGTGGGGTGGCCGGCGGCGACTTCCAGGCAGTCGTCGCCGCTGCCGCCGCTGTAGCTGGACTTGTGCCAAGTGGCCGCGCTCAGGCCGTAGTCAGGGTTGTGCCTCATGGCGTCTTCTCCTTGGGGTGTTGGGAAACGGTCACCGCATGGAGTGATGTGCCGGGGTCAGGCGTGCTTGAGGTCTTCGACGAACGTGGACCATGCGGCGGGCCGGAACAGGAGTTTGGGGCCGAGGGGGTTCTTGGAGTCCCGGACGGGGACGAGGGCGGGGTTGCCGTCAGCTACTTCCAGGCAGTTGTCGCCGCTGCCGCCGCTGTAGCTGGACTTGTGCCACGTGGCCGCGCTCAGGTCGTGATCAGGGTTGTTCCTCATGGGCGTAATCCTGCGCCATCTCCTCGATCAAGACCAGGGACTTCTCGGGGGAGAGCGCGTAGGCCGCGAGGAACTCGTAATAGAGCCTGTACTGGGCGACGAGGGTGGGGTCGTCGTCCAACTGGCCGGTGCCTACGCCTTCGAGGTAGATCAGCGGAGGGGCGTCGGCGAAGTCCATCAGCTTGAGGCAGCCCTGCATCGCGGGATGCGCCCCCGCGTCGAACGGCAGTACTTGCACGATGACCCGGCTCCGGCGCCCCAGTTCGGCGATGTGGCGCAGGTTCTCCGCCATGGCCCTGGGCCCACCCGTCGCCCGACGTAGCGCGGATTCGTCAATTACCGCCCACAACAGGGGTTTTGTTGGGTCGTCGAGGATGTGGGCCCGCGCCATCCGCCGTGCTACCACCGCGTCGATCTCTTCGTCGGTTGCCGTCGGCTGGTAAGCCCGACAGACGGCCCTCGCGTACGCGGGTGTCTGGAGCAGCCCTGGGATCAACATCGACGAGTACTCCCTGATCGCCGTGGCGCGGGCTTCCGCGTCCGCCGCCTCCGCGAAGTGCTCGGGATATTGGGACTTCGCCGCCGCTCCACAGTTCCGCTCGAAGAAGTCCCCCGTCCCCAACTCTCTGTCCAGCATCCGCGCGTACTCCGGCAACATCCGCCGCGTCCCCGCCTCCAACTGCCCGATGAACGACCCGCTCACGAACAGCCGTTGCCCCAACTCGTCCTGGCTGAGCCCCGCTTTCTCGCGGGCGTGACGGAGTTCGGCGCCGAGCAGGGCGCGGGGTGACGACGACGGGTCGAGATCCTTCGGTCCTGCCACAGCAACTCCCTGTCCTAACACCGGAATTTGTTGGGACTCCCCGTATGGCCAGGTTAGACACGTTGCCACCACGCTGTGTTGCGAACAGCAAACTCTGTGTGGAGGTGCAAGCAATGCTGCGGTCGACGGAAGAAATCGTCGCTTCGCTCCGGGACGCGCTCACCGGTGTCGGGGTCGTCCTGCCGTCCCTGGGCGTCGACCCGGTGACAGGCGCGAGCGACGAGAAGTTCGCGCTGGTCATGCTCGGGCGCTGCAACGTCCGTACCGCCGAGAAGCTCGCGTCCGTGCTGCGGGGCGAACGGCCCCCGGTCGGGGCGTACGCCGTGGACGTACGGGACGGGCGGGTGGGCGAGGTGATGGGGCACGTGGGCGGGAACGTGCAGTTGAGGCCGGTCGCCGGGGGCCGGGAGTGGGACTGTCCGCCGGAGTCGACGGGGCCCGCCGGGCAGGAGGAGGTACTCCGGGCGAGGGTCCGGGAGCGGAACCGCGAAGCCCGCCTGCCCTGAAAGGCCGCGTGATCGACTGACCCCATGCCCCTGATCCCGCCCCGCATCCTCCGAGCCCTGGAGTCCTTCAACTCGGCCCACCCCTGGAGCCACAACGCCCACTACCACCCTTGGCTGCTACGGCAGTTGCCCCGCAGGTTCGGGCGGGCCCTGGACGTGGGGTGTGGGAGCGGGGACCTGGCGCGGCTGCTGGCCGTACGGGGTGAGCGTGTGGAGGGCGTCGACTCCGATCCCCACATCATCGCGAGGGCGCGGGAGTTGACCCCGACCGGTGTTCCTGTGGTCTTCGGTGTCGTCGACGCCCGGGCCGGTATCCCCGCCGGCCCCTACGACGTCATCACCTGCGTCGCCGCCCTGCATCACCTTCCGTTCACTGAGACGCTGACCCGCTTCCGCGACCAACTCGCCCCGGGTGGAATCCTGGTGGTCGTCGGCTGTGCCCGTGAGGAGGGTCTCGTCGACCATCTCCTGGGCGCCCTCTCGATCCCCCTGAACCTCGTCGTGGGCTGGGTGAAGAACCGGGGGCGCAGGGCCGTGTCCCGGCCGGTGGCGATGACTGCCGTCACCCGGCCGCCGGAGATGACCTTCGCCGAGGTCCGCCGCGAGGCGATCCGCGTTCTGCCGCGGGTCCGGACGCGGCGGTGGCTGTTCTGGCGGTACACGCTGGTGTGGCGGGCGCCGCCGGCGTGAGCGCCGAAGGGGCGCGGGTGACGGCGCCGGAGGTTCCCGTACGGGGAGCTTCCGGCGCCGGAGGCGATCAGTTGCCGGCGTGGTCGATGACGTTGCCGTTGGTGCAGTGGTTGGCGGTGTTGCCGTTCCAGGCGCCGCCGACGGGGACCACGGCGAGTTCCTGGAAGCACGTCGAGGCGGCCGAGAAGTTCCAGTTGTTCGCCGCGTTCACCCCCGGGCCGAAGTTGGAGTCGTGGTCGTCCGCGTGCGCGGGCGTGGCCAGGGCGAGTGCGGCGGCGGCGCAGGCCGCGGCTGTCAGCATCTTCTTCATGACCGGGGCAACGATCACCACCGGGCGGCGTCACCCGGCCGTACTCCGTACGGCACCCGGCCGCACCCCGCTCAGCCCCATCCAATAGGTCGCCAGGAAGCCGACCGCGTAGCCCGTCAGCAGGCCGCCCCCGTAGATCGCCACCGTCGTCCCGAGACCCCTGTTCCCCGCCAGCAGCGGGAACAGTGCCCACCCCGACGGTCCGATCGCCGTCGCGCCGACCCTGTCGCCCAGCATCGCGAAGAAACCGACGAACGCGCCGCCCGCCGCCCCGCCCGCGCAGGCGGTCAGGAACGGGCGGCCGAGGGGGAGCGAGACGCCGTAGATGAGGGGTTCGCCGACGCCCAACAGGCCTGCGGGGAGGGCCGACTTGATGGTCGTACGGAGTGAAGTGTCGTGGCGCAGGCGGAAGTAGACCGCTACGGCCGCGCCGACCTGGCCCGCGCCCGCCATCGCCAGGAGGGGCAACAGGACGGTGTAGCCCTGCTGTTGGATGAGGGTGGTGTGGATGGGGATGAGGGCCTGGTGCAGGCCGAGCATCACCAGGGGGAGGAAGAGGCCGCCGAGGATCAGGCCCGCGACGGGGCCGGTGGTGGACAGGAGCCAGTTCGACGCCGTGCCGATCGCGGTGGAGATCTCACCGGCCGCGTACATGAGGCCGTAGAGCGTCGCCAGGCCCGCGATGAGGACGGTCAGGGTGGGGGTGACGAGGACGTCGAGGGTCGCGGGGACCCAGGTGCGGCACCACTTCTCGACGTACGTGCCGAGGAGTGCGGCGGCGAGTGCGCCGAGTACCCCGCCCTGGCCGGGGGAGAGGGCGACCCCGAAGGCCGTGACCTTCGCGACCCCCGGGTAGACGACGACCGCCGCCACCGCCCCGCCCAGCACCGGTGTCCCCCCGAACTCCTGTGCCGTGTTGTAACCGACGAAGACCGCGACAAGGGTTAGAAAAGCAGAGGGGATGACGGCGAGGGTACCCGTGAGCCCCGGGAGCCAGCCCATGTTGATCAGCAGCCCGTTGAGACCTGCCAGCACGCCGCAGCCGACGAGGGCGGGGATGAGGGGGACGAAGACGTTGGCGACCCGGCGGAGGAGCAGCTTGCCGGGGGTGGCGTTGCGGGCCCGCTGTTCCGCCTTCAACTCGGCGCCACGGGCGGCCAGTTCACCCGCGGCACCGCTCACCAGCTTCTCGAACTCCGGGGCGACCCGTGCCACCACCCCCGGCCCCAGCACGATCTGGTACGTGTCGTCGTCCACGACCCCGAGCACCCCGGGCAGCGCCCGCAGCGCCTCCTCGTCCACCGGCGAACGGTCGGCCAGGCCGAGCCGGAGGCGGGTCATGCAGTGGGCGACGGAGGTGACGTTCGCGGGGCCGCCGACGAGGGGGAGGAGGGCGGCGGCGGTGTCGTACGGAGTATCCACCCCCTGAGCGTGCTGGTCAGTCGGCCGCCGCGGTCAGCGCCGCGCGCAGTCGGCCCCCGGACTCCTCCAGAAGGCGGGCGGCCGTCGGGCCGTCGACCCCGGCGAGGACCACGAGGATCGCGTTCTTCACCTCGCCGTCGGTGGCGGCGAGGGCCCGCTCGATCTCCGCGTCGTCCGCGCCGGTCGCCAGCGCGACGATCCGCCGGGAACGGGCGCGCAGCTTCTCGTTCGACGCCCGTACGTCGACCATGAGGTTCCCGTACGTCTTCCCCAGCCGGATCATCGTGATCGTCGACAGCATGTTGAGGACGAGTTTCTGTGCCGTGCCCGCCTTCAACCTCGTTGATCCGGTGAGGAGTTCGGGGCCCACGACGACCTCGATGCCGTGCTCTGCCGCTGCGGCGAGCGCGCTGTGCTCGTTGCAGGACAGGCCGATGGTCAACGCGCCGTCGCTCCGCGCGTGTTCCACGGCTGCGATCGCGTACGGGGTGCGGCCGGATGCGGAGACGCCGACCACCGTGTCGTCGGGGGTGAGCGTGAGCGCGTCGAGGTCCGCCGTCGCCAACTCCCTTGAGTCCTCGGCACCTTCGATGGATGTGACCAGGGCCGCGGGGCCGCCGGCGATCAGGCCGACCACCTGGTTCGGGTCGGTGTTGAAGGTCGGCGGGCATTCGGAGGCGTCCAGTACGCCGAGCCGTCCGGCGGTTCCCGCGCCCATGTAGATGAGCCGGCCTCCTCTGCCCATGCGTTCCGCTACGGCGTCGATCGCGGCGGAGATCTCGGGGAGGCGGTGGGCTACGGCGGCGGCGACCGTGGCGTCCTCGGTGTTCATCAGGCGGGCGATGTCGAGGGTGGGGAGTTGGTCGATACCGGCGAGTTCCGGGCGGAAGGCTTCGGTGGTGAGTGTCTCCAACTCGGCGCGGAGATCACGGGGGTTGGACGTCGAGGTCATGGAGAAGCGGCTCTTTCCGTTCGTTCTTGTCTGCCGGCCGGTGGGGGCTGGTCGCGCAGTTCCCCGCGCCCCTGAAAACGGCCGGTGTTCTCGTCGCGCACTTGAAGTGCCGCTGGTGTCAATCCCCTAGGGGCGCGGGGAACTGCGCGACCAGCCACAACGCACCCGCGGCGAACAACGCACCTCTATCGCCTATCGCCTATGTCGATGCGCCAGCGCCTCATAAGACGCCGACAACGCGGGCGCAGCCTGTTCATACGTCCGTTGCGCCACCCCGATGAACAGACAGTCCACCACCAGCAACTGACTCGTCCGGGACGACATCGCCGCCGGCCGAAGCTCGCTCTCCCGAGCCGTGGACGTCGTGAGGATGTGATCGGCGTACTGCGTGACCGCCCCGTCCGGCCGCCCGGTGATCGCGACGGTCGTAGCCCCGTGCTCGAAGGCGACCCGCAACGGCTCGATGACGTCGCCGGTGGAGCCGGAGTGGGTGATCGCGATGGCCACATCCCCCGCCTTCAGCTGCACGGCGTTGGTGACGGCGAGGTGCGGGTCGCTGTGGGCGTGGGCTATGAGGCCTATCCGGAGCAGCTTCTGGGTGAGGTCCTGGGCGACGAGGCCGGACGCTCCGACGCCGTATATGTCGGTACGGCGGGCGGAGGCGAGCGCGGTGACGGCCGCGCCGAGCTGGACGGTGTCGAGACCGGCCGCCGTGTCCGCGAGGGTCTGCTGCTCGTCGTAGGCGAGTTTCGCGACGACGTCGGCGATCGGGTCGTCGACGGCGATGTCGGTGGTGAGGGCGGGCGCGCGGCCGGACTGCTGCTGGGCCGCGAGCCCGGCCAGCGCGAGGCGCAGGTCGCGGTAGCCGGGGTAGCCGAGGATGCGGGCGGTGCGGACGACCGTGGCCTCGCTGGTGCCGGTGAGTTCGGCGAGGCCGGTGACCGTGAGGGCCGCGCAGCCGGCCGGGTCGGCGGCGACGGTCTCGGCGACGCGCTGCATGGAGCGCGTCATGGAGGGGGCGAGGGTGCGCACCTTGGCGGCCAGTGCGGCGGGTGGCGTACTCCCGGAGGCGCTTCCGAAAATTTCCTTCACTTCCTGGGTCACCTTTGAAAGATATTTTCGCGGCGGTGGTCGGGTCAAGGGTGCGCACAATGGGTGCATGGCATCATCCGACAGCACCCCCGACGACGACCCCATCGCCGAGCCCGTCCCCATAAGCCCCCTGGAGCAGGCGCTGCACGCCGCCCGCGCCCTCGTACTGGCCGATCTGGCCGCGCGCGAGGTCGTCGCGGCGGACGTGGTGTCCATGGTGGAGGAGTCCGTCGTGGAGCGCCGATGGTGGGTGGAGCAGTGGCCGGAGGGCGTCGAGTACGTCGCCGGGCTGGTCGCGCAGGACGTGCAGGACGCGTTGCTGGAGGCGTACGGACGCTGGCCGCTCTGCCCGGTCTGCTCGTCCGGCGACCCGCACGCCCTGGAGGTCGAACCGGAGCTCGGACCCGACCCGCACTGGGTCTGCCACCAGGCGGGCGTGAAGGTCGCGGCCGTCGGGAACCTGGGCTCCCTGTGACCGTCTACATCGACCCGCCCACCTGGCCGGGGCACGGCCGCCTGTGGTCCCACCTCGTGAGTGACGTCTCCTACGACGAACTCCACCTGTTCGCCGAGGAGTTGGGCGTACCGCGCCGGGCCTTCGAGCGCGATCACTACGACATCCCGTCGCATCGTTACGCCGACGCGGTGGCCGCCGGGGCGGTGGAGGTCAGGAGCCGGGAGGTGGTGCGGCTGCTGACGGCGGCGGGGTTGCGCCGGCCCAAGGGGCGCGAGCGGTAAGGGAGTTGCTCTTCGCGTCCGAGTTCGAGGAGGTTACTCCTTGCGCCCGAGTTCGTAGGCGAACTCCTCGTCCTCCTTGTCCTCCTCGCTCACCTTCCTGAACCCCGCCCGGGTGACGACGGCCTGTGAGGCGAGGTTGTCGCGTTCGATCGTCGCGAAGACCGTGCGGACGTCGTCGCGGGCCAGTGCCCATGCCGAGAGCGCGCGGAGCGCCTCCGTCGCGTAGCCCTGGCCGCGGGCGCCCGCCGCGAGGTCGTAGCCGATCTCCGCGCGGCCCTCCTCGTCGGGGACGCCGTGGAAGCCCAGGCCGCCGACCGCGCGGCCGTCCTCGTGGCGGACGAGGACGAACACGCCGAACTCCGGGCGGTGGACGCCCGCTACGTAGGCCTTGAGCAGGAAGGTCGCGGCCTCGCGGGTGCCCTCGTACGGGCCGCCCTCGATCCACTCGAACCCGCCGTCGCCGCCCGCGACCAGGTCACCGGCGGCCGCGGGGGTGATGCCCTGGAGGGTGAGGCGGTCGGTGGTGTGGACGAGGTTGTTGGTCCACTTCCAGTCGGTGACGGGGGCGCGGCCGGGGAGGTCGGCGCGGCCGGTCGCCCACAGCAGGGTGCGCCAGAGGTCGGCGGCGGGGCGGACGTGCGGGAAGATCCGGCCGAGGACGAACTCGCTGAGTTCCGGGGCGGGTTGGTAGGTCAGGCCCAGGCCCTCGGCGATGTCGTGCGTGTGCAGCAGTACCTCGGCGGTGCCCATCGCGGCGAAGCCCTCGCGGTTCGCGCTGCGGAACGGGTACGGGTGGAAGGCGCGGGTCTCGCGGGGTGTGGTGCGGATCGCGGCGGCGAGCAGGGCGCCGGTCGCCGAAATCACCTCCAGGACACCGGAGTTGTCGGTGCCGTCGTCGAAGGTGATGTCGAAGGGGACGTACGCGTGCTGGGCGCGGCCGGCCAACTGGCCCGCGTACGAGATGAGATCACCGGCGATGTGCTCGGCGGTGTCCCGGCAACTCCACTCCAGCCGGCCCGCCCTCGTCCCGTCCCAGTCCCGGTCCGTCGCCGTCCTCAGTACGGCGAGGCAGCTCGCGACGGCCTCTTCCAGCTGGTGTGCGCCTGTGTTCCCCATGCCGGGGAGCATAGGGGCCGACGGCCGGGACCCCGCATTGATTAAAGCATTCACCAACGGCGCATGACGGTGATTTGATCATTCACTCGCCCTGGCTTGAGGTTGGCCTGCTGGGCGGTACCGACAAATCGCGCATAGTGGGTGATCCGGGTGCGCTCTCAATGTCTCCTGAAATGTAACTGACAGGTAGGAATGGAATCCCCTTTGCGTTCCTCTCTGTTATTCCAGGGATGGAGAAAGCGGATGCTTGCCGAAATCCTCATGTACGGGTGATCATTTCGTTGTCGCCGGGCAACCGGGGGCGGAAATGCACATCACCGAAATCCAGGAGGTTCCCCATGGAGAACACCGTCGTGGCCCAGGACATCACGGTCGAGATCGAAGAGGTCGAGTCCTACGAGCCCATGCTGCTTCAGGGCCCGAACGTCGACTAATTCTGTGCCCGCTCCGGTGGCCCGGGGAATTCGCTTCCCCGGGCCACCGGGGCCCCAGTCCAGGGGTGACCGTGTCTGTACAAGCGAGTGAGTTCATCCGGCTGACGCCCCGACCGGGCGTGGTCGGCCAGTGGATCGCCGACGACCTGCTGACCAGGCGATCCTTCAAGCTGGGCGCGCAGGAGGCGGCCGTGCTGGTCCTCGCGGGCCGGCCGCGGGAACGGCGGCTGCTGGCGAAGGAGGCCGCCGCCGAACTCGGTGTGCCGCCCGAGCGGGCCGAGGCGGTCGTCGCCTCGATGGAGAAGGCCGGCCTGATCGTCGGCGACGAATACCTCGATTCCCCGCGCTATAAATGGGGGCAGGAGGTATTCCGGCGGTGGGAGGCGAAAGGCTGGCGTATGGCGGCCGAATACCATATCGCCGCGCATGATTTCCCCGGCGTCGATTACAGCAAGGGAATCGCGGTCGACCGGGAGCGAATTCACCGGTATCGCGACGAGGAAATCGACGACGACCGTTTCAAGGAGCCCGCGTCGGCGGAACGGATACCGCTGCCCGAACTCTCCCCGGATCTCGCGCCGATGCCCGTCGGCACGGACGCGGGCCGGACCCGGCAGCTCGACCGGCCCGGACTCCTCACGATCGCCGCGCTGGCCCTCGGCATCGTGGAGACGACCCGCAGCCGCGCGCCCGGCTCCGCCGACTACCTCACCCGCACCAGCCCGTCCGGCGGCCGCCGCCATCCCACCGAGGGCTATCTCGCCGTCCTCGACGTCGACGGCGTCGAACCCGGCTGGTACCACGTGCACGGCGGCCTGCACGCGCTGGTCGAACTCCCGGTCCCCGCGCCGGACCCGGCCTCCGAGGAGTTCCGCCGCGTTTTCCGCGCCAGCACCACCCGCCCCGCCTTCGACGTCCGCTGCCTCCTTGTCCTGACCTCGGTGTTCCGCCGCAACATGTGGCGCTACCGCGAGCCCCGCACCTACCGCAGCATCCACATGGACGCCGGCCACATCGCCGCCACCGTGACCCAACTCGCCGAGGGCTTCGGCATCCCGGCCTTTCCCGCCTACGGCGACCTGGAGTCCGGGGTCGAGCGGATGATCGGCGTGGACGGCCTGGCGGAGGGGCTGATCGCGACGGTGGCGCTCGGTTAAGTCGCCCTCCGTGCAGCCGAGTTGACCTCAGCCCCTGAAGGACCTGAAAGGAGCAGCCCCATGTCCGATCCGTCCGCTCTCCCGCCCCTGCTGCGTATCGGCGGCGGGCTCAGTCCGCGGGACGGTGTGCATGTCCAGGATCTGGCCGGGCGTCGCCGTGGGTACGTCGACCGGCGCACGCTGGCCCGTACGATCGCCGCGGGTGCCCCGCCGGACGGCTCCGGTGCCCTCGCCTCCTGGCTGGCCGGGGCCGGGGCCGCGCCCCGACCCGCCGAGGAACTGGTCGAGTTCTGGCACCGGCGGCGCTGGCGCCCCTCCCTCGAATACCACCTCCTCTCCCGCGATCTCCCGTACGCCGACTCCGGCCCCGACGCCGTGGACACCCGCCGCGAGGTGCTGTCCGGATACGGCGGCGGTGACCGACTCCCGCCCCGGATACGCCCGGAGGGCCGCCGCGTACCGCTGCCCGAGCCGGTGCCGGGCGACCCCGGCCGCAGCCTCGGTACGGCCCTGCTGACCCGCCGTTCGGTGCGCAGTTATCTGCCCCGGCCGACCCCGGGCGGCGCCCTCTCCCACATCCTCCGCACCGGCCTCGCCACGGTCGCCGCCAACCAGCGCCGTACTGGCGAGGACGACCCCTGGGAACTGCTCCGGTCCTTCGGCACGGCCTTCGACTTCTACGTCCTGACGTACGACGTCGACGGCATCGACCCCGGCGCCTGGCACCTCGATCTCGCCCCCGCCGAACCGGAGTTGACCGAGATCCGCCCCGGCGACCTCCGGGGCGCCATGCGGGAGGTGTTCTACGGCTCGCCCTGGACGCTCACCGCCGGGTTCACGCTGGTGATGGTCGCGGACTTCGAGCAGTACCAGTTCCGGTACCGGCACGAACGCGCCCTGCGCAACCTGTACATCGAGTCCGGGCACCTGGCGCAGCGGCTGCTGCTGCTCGCCGACACGCACGGGCTGGGCACGCTGGTCACCCCGGCGGTACGGGACGGGCTGATCGAGGAGTTGCTGGGCCTGGACCCCGTCCGCCAGGCGACGATCTACACGCTGACCATGGGTCCCGATCCGCGGCACGGCACCCGGACACGCGTGAAATGAGCGCCGCACCGGACACGGTGGCGCCCGTCTCCCGGGGCGGGCGCCTACGCCAACAGGCCTGCCCGCTCCTGGAGTCGGCGCTGCCCGCCGTCCTCGCGACCTCCGTCTCCCGGGCCGGTGACCTCATCAGCCTCGCGCTCACCGGGCACTACAGCTCGACGGCGCTGGCGGGGGTCGCCGGGGCGATCGTGGTCGTAGAGCTGGCACTTGGGGTGCTGCTGGCGGGGGTGACGGGTTACCAGGTGCTGTGTGCCCGGCATCTCGGGGCGGGTGAACGGGGCGCCGCCGTAAGGGCGTTGCACGCGTCGCTGCGGCCGGTGGGCGCGCTGGCGGTGCTGGTCGCCTTGGCGTTGGTCTTCGCGGCCCGGCCCTTGGTCGCTCTCACGGTGCACGAGCCGGCGGCGGTCGCGGCCGGTGCGGCGTATCTCCGCGCCCGGGCCCTCAGCCTGCCGCTCGCCGTACTCTCTGCCCTCGGCACGATCACCCTCCAGGCGGCGAAACGGACCCGGCTCACCCTCCTCACCAACTGCGTTGCCATGCCGGTCAATCTGCTCACGAGCTGGGCCCTGATCTACGGCGTCGGCCCGTTCCCCGCGCTGGGCGCCGCCGGAAACGGCCTCGGGGTCACTCTCTCCCTGCTCTGTGCGGGCGCGCTCCAGATCGTCCTGCTGCGGCGGGCGGGCCTGTGGGACTGGCTGGGTACCTGGCGCGGAACTCCTTGGGACCGTCGATCGGCGCGGGAGAGCTGGGAGTTGGCGTGGCCGGCGATGGTGTCCATGGCGGTGGACTATCTCGCGTCCTTCGCCTTCTTCGCGGCGATCGGACTGCTGTCGCTCACCGAACTGGCCGCGTCCCGAGTGGTGTTCCAGCTCGTTCTCCTGGTCTTCATGCTGTCCAACGCGTTCTCGGGGGCGGCGGGTGTCCTCATGTCCCGGGCGGCGGGCGGGGGTTGTCCGGAGGCGGTCCGCGCGCACTGGCGGACCAACCGCGTCCTCGTCACGGGTGCCCTGACCCTGGCGGGGGGCGCGCTGGCGTTGGCCGTACGCCCGGTGTTGGACCTGTTCACCGGCGACCCGGCGGTCGTGTCGGCCGCCGTGGGCGCGACCCTGCTGGTAGCCGCGAGCCTCCCCCTCGTCGCCGTGACCGTGAGCAACACGGCCGCGCTGCGCGCCCTGCGCGACACCCGGGCCGACATGGTCGCCAACGCGGTCGCGTCCTGGGGGGTTCAACTTCCGCTGGCCTGGGTGGCGGTGCGGGTGGGGTGGGGGCTGACGGGGGCGTTCGGTGGGGTGTTGGGGTACTGGGCGATCCGGGCGGCGGTGACGGAGTGGGCGGTGCGGCGGATGATGGGGGTAGGGGCATGAGTACGCCGGGTTGTCGTGTTCGCCCAGGAGCTCGGGGGTTCCGTATCGGGGCGGCTGCGGGCAGTCCGTGGCTGGTCGCGCAGTTCCCCGCGCCCCTGAAACCGGCCCCGCGTTCCAAAGCCACCGGAACAACGGCAACGAGCCCGCGCCCCCCGAATCGCACCCCCCAAGGGGCGCAAGCACCCGCAGCCACCCGGATACGAAACCCCTCCAGGGCCGCGAGGAACGGCGCGACCAGCCACGACGCACCCGCAGCCACCCCGACACGGAACCCCTCCAAGGGGCGCGGGGAACGGCGCGAGCAACCACGACGCACCCGCAGCCACTCCGATACGGAACCCCTCCAAGGGGCGCGGGGAACGGCGCGAGCAACCACGACGCACCCGCAGCCACTCCGATACGGAACCCCCCCCAAGGGGCGCGGGGAACGGCGCGACCAGCCACGACGCACCCGCAGCCACTCCGATACGGAACCCCCCCCAAGGGGCGCGGGGAACGGCGCGACCAGCCACGACGCACCCGCGGCCGCCCCGAAACAGCACCCCCCGAGCTCCTAGGCGGCGGACATGATCACCCCCACCCTCTCCCCGGACGGGCAAGCCGTGGCCTACGTCGACGCGGACGGCACCGTCACCGTGACCGAGCCCGGCACCGCCACCGTACGCACCCTGCACCCCCTACCCCCCGGCGCCGTCCACGCCCTCCGATGGGCCCCGGACAACGAACACTTGCTGCTCATCACGGAGACGACCGGCCGCGAGCGCTTCACCCCGCACGCCCTGCGCGTAGCAGACCGCAAGCTGCTACCCCTCGCCCCCGCCAACACCCTCCAGGTACGCGGCCTATGGACCTCGCCCACCCACCCGCACGCGATGGTCACAGCCGTCCGCCGCCACGGCGACCCCACACTCCACCCCTGGTACCTCCCCCTGGACCAGACCACCCCCGCCCGCCAACTCGCCCACTGCGCCCCCGGCACCCGGGACTGGGCCTTCGACCCCCAACTCACCTGCCGCGCAAGCCTCGTGGGCCTCCCCGACGGCACCCTGCGCCTGCTCACCTCGGCGGACGGTCACGACTGGCGGCCGCTCCTCGACCTCCCCCTCGACGACGCCCCGGACACCCGCCTCCTCGGCATCCACCCGACCTCCGGCGAGATCCTGCTGCTCACCGCGTACGACGCGGACGCCGTCCGGCTCGCCGCCGTCGACCCCCGCACCGCCCACCCCCGCACCCTCCTCGCCGCACCGCCGCCGTACGACATCACCACCGCCTGGCTCGCCCCGGACGGCACACCCCGCGCCGCCCTCCACCACGCGGCCCGCCGCCACCACACCTGCGCAGACCCCGCCTACGCCCGAGACCTCGTCCGCGCCGCCGCCCACATCCCCGGCGACCTCGAACTCCTCGGCCACGACACCGCCGACACCCGCTGGCTCCTCGCCGCCCACGACCCGGCCCGCCCACCACGCCACCACGTCTACGACCGGGAGGAGGGGACGGCCGTAGCGCTGCACCCGGAACCCCAATACCCGGACGGCCAGGGCCCGTTCACCCAGGACCTCGCCCTCGCCGCCTCCGACGGCCACCCCCTCACCGCCTACCTCACCCTGCCCCGGGACGCCGTAGCGCCGCCGCCTCTCGTCCTCCGTGTCCACGGCGGACCTTGGGCCCGCGACCGGTGGCGTCACGACCCCGAGGCCGCCTGGCTCGCCGCCGCCGGGATGGCGGTCCTGCGCGTCAACTACCGCGGCTCCAGCGGCTATGGGCGCGCCTTCCGCGATCTCGGCGACGGCGAGTGGGGCGCGCGGATGCAGCGGGATCTCTACGACGCCGTCGACGCCGTGGTCGAGCGGGGCGCGTGTGATCCCGACCGGATCGCCATCTACGGTGGTTCCTACGGCGGTTACGCCTCCCTGCTCGCCCTCACCGACCCCCGTTTCCGCTGCGCCGTCGCCGTGAACCCCCTCGTCGACCTCGCCTCCTCCGACTGGGCGGACGGCCCCTACTGGCGCCGGATGCGGGCCCTGTGGGACAAGCAGATCGGCTGGAGTCGTTTGCCGGAGGGGGAGTTGAGGCATCGGTCGCCGTTGCATCGGGTCGCGGACATGCGGGGGCCGGCGTTGGTCGTACGCGGCGCGCACGACCCGCGCATTGACGCGGCCGGTATCGAGGCGTTCGTACGGGCCCGCCGCGCGGCGGGCGGCGAGGTGGAGGAGCTGCTCCTCCCCGACGACGGTCACGCCGTACGCAGTTCAGAGGGGCAGGACGCCCTCCGCCGCGCCCTCTCCGCCTTCCTCACTCGCCACTTGGACCTGCCGACGCCAGCAACTCCAGTTCCCCTGCCAGGTTGTAGCGAGCCGTGGCCTCCCATTCCGCGGCCCCGTACGGCGTCCTGAACAGCCTTGGCAGAGACAGGAGTTGGCGCAGGATTGCCGAACGGCCCTCCCTGAAGGCGTCGTTGGGGACGAAGTGGTACTCCTCGCGGACCGCCGCCGTGTACGCGGCGTACGCCGACGGCGGCGCGGCCAGGATCGCGAGGTCCGCGTCGCACAGGACCTGGCCGTCGCGGTCGTCGTCGGCGGGGTCGTGCGTGACGGTGAGCCGGACGAGGCGGGCGACCTCCGCCGTCCTGTCCTCCGGCACGCCCGCCT
Organism: Streptomyces sp. N50; assembly: GCF_033335955.1. Classification (GTDB taxonomy): domain Bacteria; phylum Actinomycetota; class Actinomycetes; order Streptomycetales; family Streptomycetaceae; genus Streptomyces. The sequence continues at coordinate 3,982,687 of NZ_CP137549.1, read as the reverse complement.
CGGGCAGGGCCCGCTCGGCCAGCCGCGCCGACCGCTCCTCGTTCTCGGAACGGTCGGGGAGGTACACCGCGTCGTGGAACCAGGCCGCCAGCCGTACGACGTCGGGGTCGTCGGCGTGCTTCTCCAGCACGTCGATGTGGTCGAGGACCGAGGTGAGGTGCGTGAGCGTGTGGTAGTGCCGCTGCGGCTCCTGCCAGCGGGCGAGGAGGTTCTCGGCGTACGGGGAGGGGTCTGGGCCGTCGGTGGATGTGCGGGCGCCTTCGAGGGCGCGGGTCCAGCGGGCGCGGAGGGCGACGAGATCGGGCATGCCCTGTATTTTCGTCCCGGAGCCGTGCCCCTAGCGTGGAACGTATGACTTACGCCGACACAGCACACGACGTACGTGATCCCGAGCTGCCCGGACGGCTCCTCGTCACCGAGCGCGACGCGCTGATTCCGTTGCTCCGTTCCCGGCCCGACGAGGACTTCGCGCTGGCGACCCTCGCGTGTCCGGGGTGGACCGTGCGGGACGTGCTCGCGCACTGTTCGGCCGCGCTGACGCGGGTGGTGGAGCGGCGGTTCGAGGAGGGCGTGTTCTCGCCGGAGGCCAACGACCGGGACATCGCGGAGCGGGCCGACTGGACGAACGCGCGGGTCGTGGACGAGCTGGAGCGGGGCATGACCGAGGCGGGTGCGGTGATCGCGCGCGCGGGCGGCGCGCTGGACGCGGTCGCGCTCGGCGAGTGGGTGCACGCCGGTGACGTACGGGACGTCCTCGGCGTGCCCGGCGCCTACGGTGGCCAGGGGCTGGCGTCCGCTCTAACCCTTCTCGGCCTCGTGACCCGTCAGAAAAACCACCGGCCTCTGCACGCCGACCTCGACGACCTGGACGATCCCCTGCGCCTGGGCGACCTGTCGGGCGAGCTGACCCCGGCGCGCTACATCGGCGACGCGCCCACGCTCGTACGGCTGTACTCGGGACGCCCCGTGCCGGACGGCACGGGCTACGAGCTGGCCGGTGCGGAACCGGCGGAGCTGAACATCTTCGGCGGCTGACGGCTGTCCTGCGCCGGGGGTGATCTCGCGGCCCCCGACCCTCCCGCGTACCCTGAGATTGGACTAGACCTGTAGCCGCTCCAGGGAACACGACGGAAGGGGTCCTATGAGCACGCGTGCAGTCCTGGAGGTGATCGCCCTCGGCGCCGAGGACGCGATCGCCGCCCAGGCGGGAGGCGCGGACCGTCTCGAACTGGTCACCGACATGGCGGCCGACGGACTCACCCCGCCGGTGGAGACCTTCGCCGCGATCCGCGCCGCCGTCGACATCGACCTGCGCGTGATGCTGCGCCTCGCGGACGGGTTCGCCGCGGGCGACGTGGACCGGCTCGTCCGGGTCGCCGGGGAGCTGCGGACCGCCGGTGCCGACCAGTTCGTGCTCGGGTTCCTCGACCCGGACGGCCGCGTCGACCTCGACGCGGTGGAGCGGGTCGTCGCCGAACTGGACGGCTGCGCCTGGACGTTCCACCGCGCGATCGACCGCGCCGCCGACCGCGACGCCCTGCGCAAGCAGCTCGCCGACCTGCCGGGCCTGGACGCCTACCTCACCGCCGGTTCCGCGGACGGCGTCGACGACGGCCTTCCCACGCTGCTCCGCGAGGCCGCGCTGGACGGCGAACCCGGCTACGAGCAGCGCATCCTCGTCGGCGGCGGCCTGCGCCTCGACCACGTACCGACCTTGCTGGCGGCCGGAGTCGACGCCTTCCACATCGGCGGGGCCGCCCGTCCCGAGGGCTGGGGGCGGCCGGTGTCGGCGACGGCAGTGGGCGAGTGGCGGGCGGTCCTCGACGGAGACGGAGACGGAGCCTGAACCGCCTTGCCGGTCAGGCGAGTTGGGACGGCAGTGGAGCCGTGTGCGTGACGATCAGACCCGACACCGCCCGGGTCAGGGCCACGTACAGGCGCCGCAGGCCGGTGCGCTCGTCCGGTTCACCGTCGACCACGGCCTGCGGCTCGTCGAGCACCACGTAGTCGTACTCCAGCCCCTTCGCGAGCGACGCCGGAACGAGCGTCAGACGCGTGTCCACGGTGGTCTCCTCACCCGGGTCGATGTAGCCGATGCCCGCCGCGGTGAGGGCCTCTGCCAGCGCCGGGATCCTGGCGTCGGCGGCGATCAGGCCCGTCGACCCCTCGTTGCCCAGCAACTCCTCGCAGGCGGCGACCACTTCGGCCGTACCGGCGACGGAGCGGAGGTCGAAGAAGCCCGGGTTCTCACGGACCGAGGCGACGGGCGTGAGCCCCGGGGCGATGTGGGGGAGCAGCCGGGAGGCGTACGTGATGACGTCCGTCGGCACGCGGAAACCGGCCGTCAACTCCTCGATCACGCCGTCCGATTTGCCGAGGTGGGCCAGCGCCTCGTCCCAACTCCGCGTCGCCCAGGGCGTGGTGCCCTGTGCCAGGTCGCCGAGGACGGTCGCGGAACCGGTGGTGCAGCGGCGGCCGACCGCCCGGTACTGCATCGGGGACAGGTCCTGCGCCTCGTCGAGCACCACATGCCCGAGCGAGTGCGTCCGCTGCACGAGGTCGGTCGCCTCGTCGATCAACACGGCATCCGGCGCTGACCACTTGGCGGCCTTCACGCTCCGCACCGGCTTCGACCAGAGGATCGTCTTCTGCTCGTCCTCGTCGAGGATCCCGTCGGCGTGCGCGGCGAGGAAGTCGGCGTCACTGAGCAGCCGCAGCACGAGCTTCGCCGGCTCGACCGGCGGCCACACCGCCTTGACGGCCGCCTTCACCGCGGCGTTGCGGGCCACGGCGTCCTGCACCCGGTCGTCCGGCGCCTCCCCGGACCGCTCCATCTGCACCAGCACGGCATGCGCGATGCGCTGCGGCAGGGCCTCGCGGGCGGCGCCGTAGCGGATGTCGCGGTCGAGCAACTCCCGCACGATGGTTTCGAGTTCGTACGCCGGGACCCGCCAGCGGCGTGAGCCGCGCACCACCATCACCGGTTCGGTGGGCAGCGTGACGTGCGAGTAGATGGCCTTCCGCAGCACCTCGGCCATGCGGGCGTCGCCCTTGATGACGGCGGCCGGTGCCTCGTCCGTGCCGCGCACCTCGACGTGGGCGACCAGGTCGTCGACCGTGCCCTGGCGGACCGCCAACTCGCCCAGGGCGGGCAGGACTTGCTCGATGTAGTGCAGGAAGGATTTGTTCGGCCCGATGACGAGGGTGCCGGTGCGGGCGAGCCGCTCGCGGTGGGCGTAGAGGAGGTAGGCGACCCGGTGCAGGCCGACGGCCGTCTTTCCGGTCCCCGGGCCTCCCTGCACACAGACCGTGCCGCCGAGTCCGGACCGTACGATCTCGTCCTGCTCGGGCTGGATGGTCGCGACGATGTCGCGCATCGGGCCCACGCGCGGGCGCTCGATCTCCTGCTGGAGCAGCTTGCTGGTGGCGGCCGCCTCGGCCGGGTCCATGAGGTGCTCGTCCTCGTACGCCGTGAGCTCGCCGCCCGTGTAACCGAAGCGGCGGCGCAGCGAGACGTCCAACGGGTCCTTCTTGGACGCCCGGTAGAACGGCTGCGAGACCGGCGCGCGCCAGTCGATGACCATCGGGTCGCCGTCGCCGTCGTGCACATGACGGCGCCCGATGTAGAACTGCTCGCCCGCCGCGCCCTCGGCCTGCTCGGCGCCGGGTGCGTGCAGGTAGGTGAGGCGGCCGAAGAACAGCGGGGTGTCGCTCAGGTCGGCCAGCGCCTTGATGCGGTCGCCGATCTGGCGGGCGAGGATCTCGGCGTTGACCCAGTTCGCCGTGACGTCCTTGATGTCGAGCGACTGGACGTCCTCGCGCATGGCGCGCAGCGCGGAACGGGAGGAGGCCAGGTGCGAGCGTTCGCGGGCGAGGGGGTCGTCGATGGGATCGGCGGCGGGCGTGGACAAGGGGGTGCCTCCGGAAGACCTGAGAAGACCTGAGTGGGATACCGGCCGGTTTCCGTCCGGGCGGTGGCACTCCCTGCGGGGAGGCGGGCAAGAGCGGAGATTCTAGGTCAGGGGGAGCGGGGGAGGCGAATGGTTTTTCATCCCCTAGGGGACACCCCCTCCACCCAGGAGGGGAACGGGTCAGCCCTCAGGCGTAGAAGGGCGGCCCGGAGGTTGGCTCTCTGGACCGATGCCGACCTTATGTCCCAAGACGCACCATGGAGACATGAGCGCAGCAACCATCACCCCGGTCCCCGTCCGCCCGTCCGGTGCCACACCGGTCGCCGGCGGCAGCCACCCCCATCGCCTCGGCAATGCCCTGCGCGCGATAAAAGTGTTCGCGGGCGCCGCGTTCAGCGTGGTCGTCCTCGGCGAGTACGGCGAGGAAGCGGGCGTTCGCCGTAAGTGACCGCCTGCTCCGCCCGCTTCACCCGCCGCACCGTGACGCTCAGTTCTCCGCGAGGATCTCGTCCGCGTCCATGATCCGGTAGGCGTACCCCTGTTCCGCGAGGAAGCGCTGGCGGTGGGCGGCGAAGTCCTGGTCGATCGTGTCGCGCGCGACGACGGAGTAGAAGTGGGCCTGGTGCCCGTCGGCCTTCGGCCGCAGTACGCGGCCCAGCCGCTGAGCCTCCTCCTGACGCGAGCCGAACGTCCCCGACACCTGGATGGCGACGGTCGCCTCCGGCAGGTCGATGGAGAAGTTCGCGACCTTGGACACGACAAGGACGCTGATCTCCCCCTCGCGGAAGGCCCCGAAGAGCTTCTCGCGCTGCGCGTTGGAGGTCTCGCCCTTGATCACGGGCGCGTTCAAGTGCTCGCCCAGCTCGTCGAGTTGGTCGATGTACTGCCCGATGACGAGGATCTGCTGACCCGCGAAGCGCCGCACGATCGCCTCGGTGACCTTCCGCTTCGTGGCGGTCGTCGCACAGAAGCGGTACTTCTCCTCGGCCTCGGCGGTGGCGTACGCGAGCCGCTCGGACTCGGTGAGATTGACGCGGACCTCGACACAGTCGGCGGGCGCGATGTACCCCTGCGCCTCGATCTCCTTCCAGGGCGCGTCGAAGCGCTTCGGCCCGATGAGGGAGAACACGTCCGACTCCCGGCCGTCCTCCCGCACGAGCGTCGCGGTCAGGCCCAGCCGCCGCCGCGCCTGCAGATCCGCCGTGAACTTGAAGACGGGCGCGGGCAGCAGATGCACCTCGTCGTAGAGGATGAGCCCCCAGTCCCGGGAGTCGAAGAGCTCCAGGTGCGGGTAGACACCCTTCCGCCGGGTCGTCAGCACCTGGTACGTGGCGATGGTGACGGGCCGGATCTCCTTGCGCGTCCCGCTGTACTCCCCGATCTCCTCCTCGGTCAGCGAGGTCCGCTTGATCAGCTCGTGCTTCCACTGCCGGGCGGAGACGGTGTTGGTGACGAGGATCAGCGTGGTCGACTTGGCCTGCGCCATCGCCCCCGCGCCGACCAGGGTCTTCCCGGCGCCGCAGGGCAGCACGACGACACCACTGCCCCCGTGCCAGAAGTTCTCCACGGCCTGCTTCTGGTAGGGCCGCAGCGCCCAGCCGTCCTCGTCCAGCTCGATCGGGTGCGCCTCGCCGTCGACGTACCCGGCGAGGTCCTCGGCCGGCCAGCCCAGCTTCAGCAGCACCTGCTTGATCTGCCCGCGCTCGGAGGGGTGCACGGCGACGGTGTCGGGGTCGAGCCGGTTGCCGACGAGCGGGGCGACCCGCTTCGACCGCAGGATCTCCTCCAGCACGGGCCGGTCGGTGGTGGTGAGCACGAGCCCGTGCGCGGGATGCTTGCTCAGGGTCAGGCGGCCGTAGCGGTCCATGGTCTCGGCGATGTCGACCAGCAGCGCGTGCGGCACGGGGTACCGGCTGTACTCCACGAGCGCGTCCACGACCTGCTCGGCGTCGTGCCCGGCGGCCCGCGCGTTCCACAGTCCCAGCGGTGTCACCCGGTACGTGTGAATGTGCTCGGGCGCCCGCTCCAGCTCGGCGAACGGCGCGATGGCGCGCCGGCAGTCGTCGGCTCGCTCGTGATCGACCTCAAGAAGAAGGGTCTTGTCGGACTGGACGATGAGGGGGCCATTCACGCGCGACTGCCTTTCTGCGGGGCTCGCCGGGCCTGGAGGACTCGGGACGGCCAAACGTCCAGTGTGCACTACCGGCCGATGATCACGGCGGCGCTCTGCGAGGCTGTGGCCATGGGCGAGCTGGAGGCGGGGGTCATGGGAGAACTGGTGGACCGGGTCGACGAGCAGGACCGGGTGCTCGGGGTCGTGGACCGGGCCGAGGCCATCACGCACCACTGGCCGCACCGCGTCGCGACGATCGTGTGCCGGGACGGGGAGGGCCGCGTCCTGGTGCATCGGCGGGCGGCGGACATGTCCCGCTTCCCGGGGCAGTACAACTTCATGGTCGGCGGCGCCGCGGCGGCCGGGGAGTCCTACGAGGAGGCGGCGGCCCGCGAACTCACCGAGGAACTCGGGGTGCGGGTGCCGGTCCGCTTCGCCTTCAAGTACCTGTGCCGGGGCGAGATCAGCCCGTACTGGCTGGGCCTTCATGAGGCAGTGGTCGACGAGGACATCACCCCCGACCCGGACGAGATCGCCTGGCACGCGTGGGTCACGGAGGACGAGCTGCGGGAGATGGCCCGGCGCCCGACGTTCATGGCGGACTCCGTGGACGCCCTGGCCCGCTACCTGAACCGGAACGCCTGACCCGGGACCTCAGTCCTCGGCCAGCTCCGCGACCCCCGTCACCCGGTGCAGCGGATACGTCCGTACCTCGTCCGCCGTGTGGTCGTACGCCGTGACGAAGCCGCCCTCCACGCGGATCGGGGCGATGACCCGCTGGCTGGCGGCGCCCTCGGCGTTGACGTAGCCGATCCAGAGGGTGTCGCCGGTGAGGACGGCGGCCTGCATGGTGGCGAGGGTCTCGGCGGAACTGGTGCGGGGGAGTTCGCCGTTCGGGGACGGGGTCGACTTGAGGGGCGTAGTGGAGGCGCGGTCGCCCGCACGGATCGCGCGGATCGCCGCCGACAGGAGCGTCGTGTCCGGGGGCGGCGGGCCGTCCGGTACCGGTTCCGGGGCCGTGCGGGGCGGGGTGCGGCGGGCGTGGGCCCGGGTGATGACGACATCGCCGTCGGCGGACTCGGCGGCCGGCGCGAAGCCCATCGCGCGCAGCCCGTCGAGGAGCGCGGCCGGGTCGGCCTGCGCCGCCAGCACGGTCGGCGCGAGGCGGCGCAGGCGCAGACCAGCGGACCGTTTGTCGGCCAGGATCTCGCTGAGCACCGCGTCGTCGTCGCAGCGGACGTACGCCGAGGCCGCGCCGATCCGCAGATGCCCGTGCCTGCGGGCCACGTCGTCGATCAGGTAGGCGAGGGGCTGCGGGACCGGCGTACGGGAGTGCGCGGTGAGGAAGTCATGCAGGTCGGAGGCGGACCGCCCCGCGTCCAGCGCGCGCCGCACCGACCCCGGCGTGAATCGGTAGACGGTCGCCCCGCCCTTCGACTCCACATCCGCGAGCACGTCCAGCATGTCCGCCAACGGCCGTTCCAGCGGGCCGGGCGCCACCGCCGTCAGGTCCGCCTGGAGGAGGACGTGGTCCAACGGCTCGGGCAGGAGCGGGGCAAGGAGCCGAGCGGCGGCGGCACTCGCGGCGGCCTGCTCGGCGGGGGAGAGGGGGTCGGGGGGAGCGGGCGGGCGGTGGTGATGGTGGACGGGGAGCTTGTCACCGGGACCGGAGGGGCTGGACGGGACGGAGGAACTGGAGTCACCCGAGGGAGCGGAGCCACTGAAGGAGGCGTCGGCCGCTGCGACACCCCGAGGCCCCAACAACGCCCGCCCCTGCGCCGACAGGGCCCCCCGCCCCGTCACCCCCAGCATCTCCGCCTCGCTCAAGGTCCACCGGGCCAGCCGACTCCGCAGATCGTCGCCCTCCTGAGGACCCGGCTGCGCACCGCCCGCCCCCCGAACCGGCCGCTCCCACCGCAACCGCGCCAACACCGACTCGGCAGCCGGCGAGGCGCCCTCAGGGAGCCCCGCGAGCAAGCCCAGCACCCGGTGCCGTACCTCCGGAGCCGCCGACCGGTCCAGCCCCGGCCCCAGCGCGGACAACGTCCGCTCCTTCGCGTCCCGCCCGCCCACCAGCCCCGACGTCCGGGTCGCCGTCAGCCACGCCTCCGCGAGCCGCGCCCAGCGCTGCGCGGCGGGCAGCTCCAGCCACTCGTCGTGGGCCGGGGTCGCCGCGTACCGTTCGTCGGCGTCACCGTCGGAGGCCAACAGCCCTGCCGCATAAGCGAGTTCGACCCAGAAGGCCGCGACGGGCTCCGCCACGTCCAGCGCGACGGCGGTCCGCTTCAGATCACGGACGCTGAGACCCCCCGCCCGCATCACGGTCGGCCCGCCCTCGTCCCAGTCCTTCAGCAGCTCCTCGACCGTCGCGAGCGCGGTGTACGCCTGCCCGGCCGCCGTGGTGTCCACAACCTGTGGACGGTGCGTCGCCTTCGCCTCGACCGCCGGCGCCACCGGTTCCGTCTCACGGTGCGCGCGCCCGGCCCGCAGATGCAGGGCCACCTCACGCGGGAGGACGACCGTGCCGGGCGCGGTGGGCAGCAGCAGCCCCCGGTCGATGAGCCAGCGCAGATGGGACGCCGGTTCGGCGGTCACCTGGCCGTACGGCGGCCCCCAGACCAGCCGGTTCAGCACCTCCAGGGACTCCTCGGGGGCGCGGCCGAGCAGCGCCTTCATCCGCCGTCGACCAGTGAACAGCTTGGTGAGCGAGGCCACCGCGGACACGGAGTCATGCGTGGAGGGCAGCCCGGCGGCCGTCACGATCTCCTGGATCCGCCCCGGCGACATCCCCGCCGTGGCCTCCGCGACCGTAGGCCCGAGGCCGGTCGGCGACGGATGCTGCGGCGAGGGCGCCAGCAGCTCACGCGCCGTCCGCACCAGCCGCAGCCGGTCGTCCGCGCCCCACACCAGCGCCTGCTCGCGCAGGGTCGCGAGGGCGCGCGGCAGCGCGTGCAGGACGGCGGCGTCGCGCGCGTCACCCGCCATCAGCCCGGCCAGCTCGTCGTAGGACGCCGGGTCCCCCGCCACGGCCAGCGCCTCCGCCGTCTGCAGCGCGAACCGGTCCAGCCGCTCCAGCGCCCGCACGACGGACCCCCGCGTACCGGCCCGGGTCGCGAGCTGCGTCAGGTCGGTGGGCACAGGCGTGATGAGGTCGGGCCGGCTGCGCAACAGCGCGGCAAGGGAGGCGTCGTCCCTGTTTCGGAGTGCCTCCGCGAGCGAACGGGGCGGCGTGGCCGGGGTGCTCATCCGACCCACGGTAGCGGGTACCGGGCCTGGGCCGGTGTCGCCCGCCCGGCAGCGCCCCGCCCCCTGGCCCGATGACAACCCGCGGTGATCACCTCCTCACCGACAGCCGAGAAGACCCGGCCGGTCTACGGCGCCCGCCCTCACCCCGGCCCCGCCCACCCCCCGTTGCGCGGGCCGACACGACGCCCGACCTGCGCTACGGTCGTTCCGGCGGGGTATCCAACGCACCCGCCCCGGAGGGGACTTCGTGGGTATCGAGAGCGACCAGGTCGTCTACGAGTATCTGAGCCGCGTCGGTGACGTGGCGCAGCAACGCCAGCTGCCCTCGGTCACGCGCATGCGGCTCGTGTCCGAGCTGCGGAACGAGATCGACCGGCGGCGGGCCGGTTCCACCGCCGACACCCCGGCCGCCGTCCAGCGCATCCTCAAGGGCCTCGGCACCCCGGACGAGATCGTCGCCGCGGCCGGCACCGGCGCCGGTGTCCCCCAGATGCCGACCGCCTCCGTCCCCGTACAACGCGACCACGAGGACGATCTACGGCCGAAGGGCCTGCGCCGGGTCGTACCGCTGCCGCGCACCCGCCTCACCAAATCCGCGCCCGCCCCCGACCCCGCGCCCGACAACTCCGCCTCCTCGCCGCACCTCGCGAGCGCGTCCGACCTCGGCGCGAGCGTGATGCAGCCGGACTGGTGGCGGGTGGAGAACGGCAACGGGTTCGCGCTCGGCGACAGCGTGCCCGGGTTCACGGGCGGGGTGGAGATCCCCGAACTCCTCAAGCCCCCGCCGCCGAAGGAGACCCCGAAGGAGACCCCGAAGGAGCCGGAGAAGGAGGCGGCCAAGGCGCCGGTACCCGCCGCCGCACCGGTGATCGAGCAGGCGCCGGAAACCCCGGCCCGCCGGCGCCGCATGGTCCCGCGCCTCCCGGCCGGACGCTGGTCCAACCCCCTCCTCCTGATCGCCGCCGCGCTGCTCGTCGCAGGCGCCGTACTCGGCAACTGGTTCGCCCTGCTGCTGGGTTGGCTCATCGCGTACGCGTCCCGGCGGCTGACCGACGCCGAGACCAAGGCTGCGGTGATCGGTCTGCCGACGGCGGCCGTCGCGGCCGGCATCGTCTGGCTGTGGGGCAGGAACGACGGCCGCTGGGGCACCCCCATCGCGCAGGGCCACATGAACGACGCGATCGCCGAGACCTGGCCGTGGGTGGTGCGGGGCGCGGCCGTGGCGTCGGCGCTGTTTCTGGTGTGGCGGTCGCAGCGGCGGAGGTAGGGGAAGGGCCGCGCCGGTGGGATTGTCGTAGCGACTGGGCACAATGGCCCATATGACCTCGCGCGCCCAGAACTCCGCCCCGCCCGCCCTGACCGTCGGCTTCGACCTCGACATGACCCTCATCGACTCCCGGCCCGGTATCCACGCCTGCTATGTGGCGCTGGCGGAGCGGACGGGGACGTACATCGACGCCGATCTGGCGGTCACCCGGCTCGGGCCGCCGCTCGCGGACGAGTTGATCAACTGGTTCCCGGCGGACGAGCTGCCCGCCATGGCCGACCTGTACCGCGAGATGTACCCGTCGATCGCCATCGCCGCGACCCCCGCGATGCCCGGCGCCCCCGAGGCGATCGCGGCCGTGCGCGCGGCCGGCGGCCGGGCGATCGTCGTCACCGCGAAGTACGAGCCGAACGCGAAGCTGCACCTCGCACACCTCGGTATCGACGCCGACGCCGTGATCGGCAACCTGTGGGCCGAGCAGAAGGCGGAGGCACTGCGCGAGGAGGGCGCGAGCGTCTACGTCGGCGACCACGTCGGGGACGTGCGCGGCGCCCGGACCGCCGAGGCCCTGTCGGTCGCGGTGGCCACCGGACCGTGCGACGCGGACGAACTGCGCGCCGCCGGGGCGGACATCGTCCTCGGCGACCTCACCGAGTTCCCGCGATGGCTTTCGGACTACCTTCCGGCGCGCGCCTGACGCCGGCCCGCGGCGACCGACTGGAGCACGCCTCCGGCGGCCAGCAGGAATCCGACGCCCATGAGCATGCTCAAGAGGTACATGTACGTCGGAAAAGGCGTCGTGTGGAGCAGCAGCGGTACCACGGTGACGAGTGTGGCCACCGCGCCGAGGAAAAAGACGATGGCACCGGCACGGATCAGTCGGTCACCGGCCGCGGCGGAATTCGTTTGGGTTTTGTCGCGCACTGGACCAGGGTAGTTCCCTGCGCAAAGGAACAACCCGGCGACGTCTTGTCACCGGCCTGAAGACCATTAGCCTTGGTACCGGCGGGTCCCGACGACCCGCCGGTCTGCTATCCGAAGCAGTTTTCCGACGAGTACGAGGACGAGGACAGACGTGCCTACCGGCAAGGTCAAGTGGTTCAACAGCGAGAAGGGCTTCGGCTTTCTCTCCCGTGACGACGGCGGTGACGTCTTCGTCCATTCCTCGGTTCTGCCCGCCGGAGTTGATGCCCTGAAGCCCGGACAGCGCGTGGAGTTCGGGGTCGTCGCCGGTCAGCGCGGCGACCAGGCCCTCTCGGTGACCCTGCTCGACCCGACCCCGTCGGTCGCGGCGGCCCAGCGCAAGAAGCCGGACGAACTGGCCTCCATCGTCCAGGACTTGACGACCCTCCTCGAGAACATCACGCCCATGCTGGAACGCGGCCGCTATCCCGACAAGCCCGCGGGCGCGAAGATCGCGGGCCTGCTGCGGGCGGTCGCCGACCAGTTGGACGTGTAGAAGTCCGGGAGATTCAGCGGATCTTCAGGCGCTGGGGAAATTCGAGCGAGTTCGGGCCGAGGGGAGGAACCAGCCCCTCGGCCGCCGCACGTGTGAGCAACCCTCGGATCGCCGCGTAGCCGTCCTCGCCGAGGTCCGCCGTGAACTCGTTGACGTACAGGCCGATGTGCTGGTCGGCGACGCCCGGGTCCATCTCCTGCGCGTGCTCCATGACGTACGGCCGGGAGACCTCGGGGTCGTCCCACGCGGCCCGGACCGACGCCCGGATCGAGTCGGCGAGCAGGTTCAACCGCTCGGCGCCCAGCGACCGCTTCGCGATGATCGCGCCCAGCGGGATCGGCAGCCCGGTCGTCGCCTCCCAGTGCTCACCCATGTCCGCGAGCTTGTGCAGCCCGTAGTTCTGGTACGTGAACCGCGCCTCGTGGATGACGAGCCCCGCGTCGACCTTCCCGTCCCGCACGGCCGGCATGATCTCGTGGAACGGCATGACCACGATCTCCCCGACCCCACCCGGGATCGTGTCCGCGGCCCAGAGCCGGAACAGCAGATACGCGGTCGACCGCTCACTCGGCACGGCGACGGTACGGCCGGTGAGGTCCACGTCCGCCCCCCGCGTGAGGACGAGCGGCCCGCACCCCCTCCCCAGCGCACCCCCGCACGGCAGCAGCGCGTACTCGTCGAGAACGTACGGCAGCACGGCGTACGACACCTTCAGCACGTCCAACTCACCACGCTCGGCCATGCCGTTGGTGATGTCGATGTCCGCGAAGGTCACGTCGAGCGCGGGAGCGCCCGGCACCCGGCCATGGGCCCACGCGTCGAAGACGAACGTGTCGTTGGGGCAGGGGGAGAAGGCGATCTGCAGAGGCTGCTCACTGGTTGTCATACGGGTTCCAACTCTCCAGTACGGGCGCGCACTTCCCGAATCCCTCGGTCAGGGCCGCGAGCGCGTCGCCGATGCGCCAGGCGGCGCGGTCGCGCGGGCCGACGGGGTTGGAGACCGCGCGCAGTTCCAGGACGGGGATGCCGTGGGCGGCGGCGGCCTCGGCGACACCGAAGCCCTCCATCGCCTCCGCGAGGGCCCGGGGGTGGCGGGCACGGAGTTCCGTGGCGCGGGCGGCGGTTCCGGTCACCGTGGAGACGGTGAGTACGGCTCCGGTGCGGGCGTCGGCCGCGGCCGCGAGCTCTCGTACGAGTGCATTCGGCGGACGGTGGGTGACGGTGCCGAAGCCGAGTTCGGTGACCGGGACGAACCCGTCCGGGGTCTCCGCGCCCAGGTCGGCGGCGGTGATCTCGTCGGCGATCACGAGGGAACCGACGGGCGCCTCGGGCTGGAAGCCACCGGCGATCCCGGCGGAGACGACGAGGTCGTACGGGGCACCGGCGAGCGCGACGGCCGTAGCGGCGGCGGCTGCGGCGGGACCCACCCCGGCGGCGATGACATCAACCCGGCTGTGACGCGTGAACGCCCGTGCCACCGCGTCCCGTTCGGCGGGGACGGCGGTGGCGACGAGGATACGGAGGGAGGCCGTGGTCAGGAGTCCTTCTTGAACTTGAAGGACCACAGGCCCTTGACCGTCTTGTCGCCCTCCTTGATGGAGACGACGGTCGAGTTGCCGGTCGCGCCGTACTGGGTGTTGAAGAACACGCTGCCGGGGATCGTGCGGTACGTCTTCTTGCTGGAGTCGGTCAGCGGCTGACCGTTCATCAGGATCGTCCAGCCGTTGTCGGCGATCTTCGGGTCGACACCGAAGCGCACGGTGTCGTCCGGGTCCACCGAGATCGACGTGGAGGCCTTCAGGCACTTCGCCAGGTCCGCGGTCTTCACCGCGTCGCCGTCGTTGTAGCAGGTGGCCTCGGTGTGGACCGAGTTCCTCCCGACGGTGATCGTCGAGATCGGCGTCGGCTTGTCGCACGCCGACAGGACGAGCAGTCCGGCGGAAACGGCGCCGGCGGCGGCGACGGCGCGGCGGCGTCGCACAGCGGATTGCATGGTCATGGGCGAAGGCTATCGGGCCCGTCCACCACTCCCCCCACGTGGGGTGCGGCGCGGCGGGCCGGGGGGTGCGGGTTAGGCCACTCGCGGGCGTCCGCCGGCCCCGTGGCGGGCCGAGGCGAGCAGGCCGCGCAGGGTGGTCAGCCAGCCCAGGGCGATGACCGCGGCGGCGAGGGTGAAGCCGAGGGCGCCGTTCAGCGGCATGACGATGCCGATCGCGCCGCCGAGCACCCAGGCCATCTGGAGCATCGTCTCCGAGCGCGCGAACGCCGAGGTGCGCACCAGCTCGGGCACGTCCCGCTGGATCAGCGCGTCCAGGGACAGCTTGGCCAGCGCCTGGCAGAAGCCGGCCGCGGCGGCGAGACAGGCCACCAGGGCCGCGCCGAAGAAGATCGCCGCCGTGACCGCCGCGCCCAGCACGACCGCCATCACCGTCACGATGATGAGTTCCGGGGCCCGTTGCCGCAGCCAGGACCCGACCGCCGTACCGAGCGCGTTGCCCACGCCCGCCGAGACGGCGACTATGCCGAGCGACACGGCCGCGCTCTGCCCGGTCATCGGATGCTCGCGCAGCAGGAACGCGAGGAAGAAGGTCAGGAACCCCGACAGCCAGCGCAGCGCCGCGTTGGCGCCCAGGGCGTGGGTGACGGCGATGCCGACCGTGCGCAGCCCCGGCCGCTTGACCTCCTTGGGATGCGGGCCGTGCAGATGGTCCGCGTCCGCCGCGAGCAGCGCCGTGTCCTCGCCCTTGGCCGAGTCCACCTTGGGGTCCAGGAAGAAACACAGGACCGTACCCGCGACGAAGATCACGAAGGCGCCGTAGAGCGGCCAGGGATCGCCGATGGCGTGCAGGCCGCCCGCGATCGGGGCGGCGACGCCGGTGGCGAGGAGCCCGGCGAGGGTGACTCTGGAGTTCGCCTTCACCAGCGAGATACGGGGTGGCAGCAGCCGGGGCACCACGGCGCTTCTGACGACGCCGTACGCCTTCGAGGCGACCAGGGCGCCCAGGGCCGCCGGATACAGCTCCAGGCTGCCGCTGGCGACCGCGCCGGAGATGATCAGCGCGAGGAGGGCACGGGCCAGCATCGCGGCGGCCATGGCGGCACGGCGCCCGTGCGGAAGCTTGTCGAGAAGGGGCCCGATCACCGGCGCGAGAACGGTGAAGGGCGCCATCGTGATCGCGAGATAGAGAGCGACCCGCCCCCGGGCCTCATCGGTCGGCACGGAGAAGAAGACGGTCGAGGCGAGGGCGACCGTGATCATCACGTCACCCGCGCCGTTCACCGCGTGCAGTTCGATGAGCCGGCCGAGGCCCGACTCGCCCGCGCCGTGGGCGTGCGTGGCCTTGCGGATGCCGCGGGCGGTACCGGTGACGGGGAAGTGCAGGGCACGGCCCATCGCACGGACGGAACCGCTCACCCGGCCCGAACCGCCACCTCGGATGTTCCCCTTCGTGCCACCGATCCCGGTGGCACCTTGGGGCGACCTCGCGGCTGCCACCCCGTCATAGTGCCCCGAGAACGGCCTCAGTAGTGCGGTTACCGCACGTATGGAGGCGTACGGAAGTGGATTCTGGGCCGTTCCACAGGTCCCCGGCCGACCGTTCCACGCGTCTGCGGGTGACCGCCGCGCATCGCCCAAGAGGCCGTCGGTGTGGGCGCATGGCGCGGGAGAAGGTAGCGTGCGTAGCGCGCCGTGGCGATTGTTCTCGGCCGCGCGCCTCTCGGCCATCCCGCAGAATGGATGGCGTAGGCGTGCCCGAGCGCGATCGGGCGCGGACGTCGAAGCGGTAGTCCACCAGTGCCCCCAGGGCCTGGTACATGTCTTTCAGCCGCTCCGTCCGCTCCCTTCGCCACACCAGGCGCACCCGTGAGACGGCGTAGGAGAGAAGCGATACCTGTGAGCGCAGCGACCACGCGAAGCCGCACCCCCGACCGCCTGTGCGCCGAGGCCGTCGACCTCGCCCGGGCCGCGGCCGAGGAGGCCGCCGCGCCCGGCGTGGTCGGCGAGCACGCCGGCGTCGAGTCCGACGGCGACCGGGTGGTCACGCACTTCTTCGAATGCAAGGAGTTCGGCTACCGCGGCTGGCGCTGGGCGGTGACGGTCGCGAGGGCGTCCCGCGCGAAGCTGGTGACGCTGGACGAGGTCGTCCTGCTCCCCGGCCCGGACTCCCTCCTGGCCCCCGAATGGGTCCCGTGGAGCGAACGCCTCCGCCCCGGCGACATGGGCCCCGGCGACCTGCTC
The DNA here is from genome assembly GCF_033335955.1 of Streptomyces sp. N50. Taxonomy (GTDB): domain Bacteria; phylum Actinomycetota; class Actinomycetes; order Streptomycetales; family Streptomycetaceae; genus Streptomyces. The sequence continues at coordinate 3,966,451 of NZ_CP137549.1, read as the reverse complement.
CCCACCGACGCGGAGGACCTCCGCCTGGAGCCCGGTTACACGGGCGAGGACGAGCCCCCGCCGAACTCCGCGGTCTCCGAGGAGATGGCGGAACTGGTCGAGTCGGAGGACGCGGAGGTGACGGCGGCCCTGCCCGCCACCCCGACCCGGGGCTCGATCGCCGCGGTGGCGGAGGAACTGGGCATCCGCCGCGCCCGGGTCCTCTCCCGCTACGGCCTGCACGTCGCCGCCGACCGCTGGGAGGACGACTACGGCCCGAAGACCCCGATGGCCCAGGCCGCGCCCGCGGCGTGCGTCAGCTGCGGTTTCCTGGTCGCGATCGGCGGCTCCCTGGGCCAGGCCTTCGGCGTCTGCGCGAACGAGTTCTCCCCGGCGGACGGCCACGTCGTCTCCCTGGCCTACGGCTGCGGCGGCCACTCCGAAGCAGCCGTCATGCCCAAACCGCCCCAGCCTCCGGCCCATGTGATCGACGAGACGGTGGTGGACCCGTTCCCGCTGCGGCCCGCGGCGGATTCGGGGTCGGTGCCGGTGGGCGCGGACGGGGAATCGGCGGAGCTGGGGCACTCGTAGAGGTGTGCCGGTCGGTTCACGGCTTGGGCCGGCCGGTGCCCCTGTCTTCTCCGTAGCGCGGCAGATTGTCCGTGGAGATGGTCCAGTCACCGATGGTGGCGTCCTCGCCGTAGACGAAGTCCTTGCGGGTGGCGTAGCGGGGGCCGTCGGGGGTGGCGTGGATGTCGGTGAGGACGGCTCCGGTACCGGTGCGGGGGTCGAAGACGGCGTAGGTGGGGATCCCGATCAGGGGATAGTCGCGCATCTTGCCGACCCAGTCGTTGTCCGGGTTGGAGCGGGAGACCACTTCGACGGCTGCGATGAGGGTGTGCGGGTCGAACGAACCTGGGACGTCCATGTCCGCCCACGCGATCACCATCACATCGGGACGGCGCATGATGCCTTCGGCCTCGGCTTCCACATCCGGTGCACCTGTGTGAGCGACCAATTCCTCCGGCATGACCTTCTCCAGCCGCTTGCGGAGATGGAGCGTGGTCAGCTCGTGCGGACTGATACCCGCCGTCATGTCGTGGACGATCCCTTCCTTGGTGATCTCGAATTTGCCCGGGAGGATGTCGTCCATGGACGCAAGGAAGTCCCTCATGACCCGGTAGGGGCGGGAAGGGCCCTGCTGCGCGCTGTCCGAGGTGGTGGTCATGCTAGGCGGCTCCCGGAAGATCGGTTCGGCAGTCATGGCAGCGTCCCGGGGTCGGTGAGCGGAAGGCGCGGTCGCAGCCCTCGCAGTTCTGGAGCGGGTGCCGTACGGCTGGTGGCGGGGCCGGGGCGCGGAACGGTGGTGGGGGCGGGAGTTGGGCCGTCAGGCGGTGGGCCAGGAGGGCCGCGGGGCGGCGCAGGTCCTCGGGTGGCAGGTCTGCGGTGAGCGCTTGGCGTACGCCTGTGGGGGTGACGTCTCGCTCCAGCCAGGCCGCGACGCCCGGCGCCAGGTGGGCCGTGTCGCAGGCCGACAGGAGCAGGCGGGGATCGTGGCGGCGGAGGCCTGCCAGGAGGTCCGTGGCCTGCTGGATGAGCGCGGGGGAGGGGTATGCCGGGCGCGGTACGGGCGGCAGCGCCTTGCGGGGTACCCGTTCGCGCCGGGGTGCGGCTGCGGGTGCCTTGTCCCTACGGCCGCTGCCGGGCTGGTTGCACGAGATCGTGCGGGTGACGATGCGGCCGTCGGGAATCCGGTGCCGTTCGCGCCGCAGGTAACCGTGGGCCTCCAACTCCCGTAGCGCGGCGGCGATTCGGGTCGTGCCCTCCGGGAAACGGGCCGCGAGGGTCTTGATGTCGACGCGGGCGCCCGCCGGGAGGGACTGGATGTAGACGCCGAGTCCGATCGCCAGGGCCGACAACTCCGGGTGCTGGGCGAGATGGTTGCCGATCACCGTGAAGTGGGTGGTGTGGCGGGCGTTGTCGTGTGTGAGTCCGACGCCGGGTGTGCGGTTGCTGCGCTGCTTCGGGTGTTTGTCGGCGGTGTGCCGGGACTGGGCGCGCGGGGGCGCGCTAATGTCGTACGTATCCATCGGGAAGGGGTCTACTTCCTTGGTGGTCAGGCCCTCGCCTTGGGATGCCAGTCCCGGCGAGGGCCGTCGTATGTCTGCGGTTTGTACTGCGGTTGTGTGCGCTGAGCGTAGATCACGCAACCTGCCCGGAATCCAGCCCAGTTGATGATGTTCACCCGAATGGGTGAATTGCGAGCCGGGCTGCCGGGAGGGTGGGGTGGGGCTTGGTGATGGTCCTTTCCCCGTCGTGGTCCTTGGGAAAAGGCGCCCCTTGCACCGGAGTTCGGGTTTCTGGAGACCGGTCACGCCTCCGCGGCGAACGGATCACCCAGGACACCGGCGAGCCGGACGAGCCCGAGGTCGCCCCCGTCCGTCACCGCCGCGTAGACGGTGTAGGCCCATCCCCGTCCCTTTGCGTACCGGGACGCCCACGCCAGGACCTCCTCCACGTCGACCTCGCCCAGGACCTCGTACTCGTACGCGGTCACCGCCCCCACGTCCCAGAAGTAGACGCGGTACCGGGCATGGTCCTGCTCCCACTGGGCGTCACGAGGGTCAATGCCGCGAATGTCCATGAAGCGAGCGTATGAGGCGATCTCCCGCGCCATCGCCGACGCACCACGACGACTTACAGCTGGTCCCCCCTCGCGGCCGGCTTCGGAGGATGCGGCCCGCCGCCGTCCTTGGCGTCCTCGCCGCAGGTTCGTCCTTGGTAGGACTGGTCGTTGGGGATCAACAGCACCCCGGCAACCTCCGAGGGGTGCTCGACGGCGAGCCAGTCGTCGCCCGTGGTGTCACCGTTGGGCCCGAACGCCTGCGACGAATAGACCGTCCCGCATCCCAACGCCACGCGCTCCTTGTCGACCGCGCAGACGTCCAACGCCGGGCCGTTGAACTCACCGGCCCCGTCGAAGCGGAAGTGGAAGTGGACCAAATCCCCTCCGGAAGGCTCCTGCGGATGGAGCTCAAGCCGCCAGTCGACGACCTCGGCGCCGGCGCCACGAAGCTGCCCATAAACATCCTCGACCCGCACCTTCACACCGGCCTCACCACGCTTCGTAGTCGTGTCGGTGCACCCCCAGTCAGCAGAACAGCCGGCCCTGGCGAGAACCACCAGAACCACCAGAGCCAACGCCCCACCGGCGAAAACCCGCACGCGAAACACTCGGACAACCCCCAACCAGAGAACCCCACTTGCCCCCCACGAGCCCGCGGCCGCCGACGAGACGGGAGCGGGTCGTGGCGGTACGGCGCAGCCCGCCGCGTACCCGGCACCAACCCGTCCAGCCGTGATAGCAAAACCGAAGGGCCCCGCAGGAGGCGGGCTGGCCGTACCGCCACGACCCCGACCCCACCACACACCTGCGGGCGAACCACCACACCCCCCGCCCTCCTCCACCCCCGCCCGCACCCCCTCCACACCGGCCCCGCGCCACCCCCTCCCCTCCGCGCGGTACCTTCATCGCGACGTCGATGAGGAGAGTGAACGTACGTGAGTAAGTTCGTGCGGCCCGCCGCCGAGGGTGCCGACCCGTTCGGCACCGCCCGTCTGCGGCGTGGGGTGCTCGACGCCTGGGCGACCAGCCCGGCCCGGTTCCGGGAGGACGCCAACGCCGAGGAGGACCTCGTCCTCGGCGGGTACCGCGACCGGCTCGTCGTCGAGCTCGCGCAGAACGCCGCCGACGCCGCCGCCCGCGCGGGCGTGGCCGGCCGCCTCCGCCTCACCCTCCGCGACGGCGTCCTGTGCGCCGCCAACACCGGCGCCCCCCTCGACGCCACCGGCGTCGAATCCCTCGCCACCCTCCGCGCCTCCGCGAAACGCGACGCCGGTGACAGCGCGGTCGGCCGGTTCGGCGTCGGCTTCGCCGCCGTCGTGGCCGTCACCGACGAACCGGCCGTGGTCGGACGGCACGGCGGCGTCCGCTGGTCCCTCGCCGAGGCCCGCGCCCTCGCCGACGACACCGCCCGGCACAGTCCAGGACTCGGCACCGAGATCCGCCGCCGCGACGGACACATCCCGCTGCTGCGCCTCCCGTTCGCCGCCGAGGGCACCGCCCCCGACTCCTACGACACGGTCGTCATCCTCCCCCTCCGCGACACCGCCGCCGAGGATCTCGCCGAGCGCCTCCTCGGCGCCGTGGACGACGCGCTTCTCCTCGCCCTCCCGGGGCTGACCGAGGTCGTGGTCGAGGTCGGGGACCAGGCCCCCCGCACCCTCACCCGCCGCACCGACCGCGCCGACACCGTCGTGGACGACAGCCGCGACGGAACCACCCGCTGGCGTACGACCGCCGCGCACGGGGAGCTGGCCAAGGAACTCCTCGCCGACCGCCCCGTCGAGGAGCGGCTGCGCCCCTACTGGTCCGTGACCTGGGCCGTACCCGTCGACGAGGACGGCACCCCGGCACGCCCCCGCACCAGCCCCGTCGTCCACGCCCCCACCCCCAGCGACGAACCCCTGGGCGTACCCGCCCTGTTGATCGCCTCCCTCCCCCTCGACACCACCCGCCGCCACGCCGCCCCCGGCCCCCTCACCGACTTCGTCGTGGAGCGCGCGGCGGACGCGTACGTCGAACTCCTCGCCGCCTGGCGCCCGGTGACCACCGGCATCATCGACCTCGTCCCCGGCCCCCTGGGCAAGGGGGAGCTGGACGGCACCCTCCGCCAGGCGATCCTCCAGCGCCTGCCGCGCACGGCCTTCCTCCCGCCCGCCCTCGAACCCCCCACCGACGAACCGGAGTTGCCCGAGGCGCTACGCCCCCGGGACGCCGAGGTCGTCGAGGGCGCCGGCGCCGACACCGTGCGCGTCCTCGCCGAGGTACTGCCCACGATCCTCCCCGCCGGACTCGAACGCCGCGTGGAACTACGGACGTTGTGCGTAGCCCGCGTCCCCCTCACCGACGCCGTCGACCGCCTGGCCGGCCTGGAGAAGGACCCCGACTGGTGGCGCCGGCTCTACGACAGCCTCGCGGGCGTGGACCCGGACCGGCTCACCGGCCTGCCCGTGCCGCTCGCCGACGGCAGGACGACGATCGGCCCGCGCCAAGTCCTGCTCCCCACCCCCGACTCCGCCCAGGTGGAGCCCGAAGTCCTGGCCCGCCTCGGCCTCAAGGTCGCCCACCCGGACGCCGCGCACCCCCTCCTGGAGAAGCTCGGCGCGCTGCCCGCGACTCCCCGAGCCGTCCTCACGACCCCCCAGGTACGGGCCGCCGTGGCCGCCTCCCTCGACGAGGAGGGCGGGGCCATGTGGGACGAAGTCGCCCCGGACAGCGACGAGTTGGCGGAGACCGTCCTCGCCCTGGTCCGGGACGCGGGCCTCGAACCCGGTGACGAACCCTGGCTCGGCGCCCTCGCCCTGCCCGACGAGGACGGCGAACTCGCCCCCGCCGGTGAACTGGTGCTGCCCGGCAGTCCGTTCGCCCAGGTGATGCGGGACGACGAACTGGCCTTTGTCGAGGCCGACTTGGCCGACCGCTGGGGCGAACAGCCCCTCGCCGCCTGCGGAGTCCTCGCGACCTTCGCCCTGGTCCGCGCCACCGACGTCGTCCTCGACCCGGACGAACTGGAGCCCCGCGACAGCGACTTCGCGGAACCCGACGACCCCGGCCTGCTGGACTCCGTGGACGTGTGGTCGGAGGACGTCCTCGACCGCTTCCCCGACAGCCCCGTACCCCCGGTCGCCACCGAACTGGTCGCCGTACGCGACCTGGACCTGGTCGACGAGGACCGCTGGCCCCAGGCCCTCGCCCTCCTCGCCCGGCCCCCGCTCCGCGACGCGATCACCCAGCAGGTCCGCGTCCTCCTGCCCGACGGCACCCACGAGCTCGTACGGCCGTACACCGCTTGGTGGTTGCGCGGCCACCCGGTCCTCGACGGCCGCCGCCCGGCAGGCCTGCTGGCGGCCGGCGGGGACCCGCTCCTGCGTGGCCTCTACGACGAGGCCGACGCGACCGGCTTCGACGACGAACAGGTCCTGCGCGCACTCGGCGTCCGCACCTCGGTCGCCGCCCTCCTCGACGAGCCCGGCGGCGCCGCCGAACTCCTCGACCGCCTCGCCGACCCCGACCGCGAGGTCACCGGCACCCAACTGCACGCCCTCTACAGCGCGTTGGCCGACCTCGACCCGGAACAGGTCACCCTCCCGGACGACCTGCGCGCCGTGGTCGACGGCGAGGTGACGGTCGTGGACGCCGCCGACGCGGTGGTCGTCGACTCACCCGACCTGCTCCCCTTCACCTCCGGCACCCCGCTCCTCCCCGTACGCCCGTCCAGGGCGGCCGAGTTGGCCGAACTCTTCCAGGTCCGCCGCCTGAGCGAGTCGGTCACCGGCGAGGTCACCTCCGAGGGCGCCGAACACGACGTACCGGAATCCGTCCGGACCCTCCTCGGCCCGCTCACCCCCGCGACCTACGTCGAACACGACGAACTCGTCGTGGACGGCGTCGAGATCGACTGGCGCCGGACCCGCGACGGCGTGCTGCACGCGTCGACCCTGGAGGGCGTGGCGGCCGGCCTCGCCTGGGCGGCCGGGCAGTGGCCGCGCCGCTTCGAGGTGGCGGCGCTGCTGGAAGACCCGTCCCGGACCGAGGAGTTGGCACGGGACCGCTGGTTCGACTGACGGGAGCGGCCCGGACAGCCGGACCGCGGCCGCCCCTCCCTCCATCAGCGATCTTCACCAACTCACCAAGAAAGCACCACGAGTTGTACAACCATTCCCCCGGGTCGCGAATCTGATCATCCGGGCCGCCAGGCTCCACGATCACGTCCACGATCACGTCCACGATCACGTCCACAATCATGATCACGATCACGTTCCATGGGGGAACACATGCGCATACGTGCCACCGTCGTCGCCGTCTCCGGTGCCCTCGCCCTCGCGGCCGTCGCGGTCCCGGCCGCGCAGGCCGACGGCAGTTCGGGCGACACGAAGATCACCAAGGTGGTCGTCGACGGCGACAACCAGGTGACCGTGGCCGCCTCCAGCACGAAGAGCATCAAGGTCAGCGTGACGGCCACCGACAACTCGGGCATCGCGAGCGCCGACGAGTTCTCCCTGACCGGTCCCAACTTCGGTTACCTCTCGACCGCCAAGCCGACCTGCGTGAAGGTCAACGCCACGACCTCGACCTGCTCCGCCTCGGTGCTGGTCGACCCGAGGGTCGGCGACGTCTTCAACGACGAGGCGGGCACCTGGTACGTGGAGGCGTGGATCGACGCCAAGGACGGCGACTTCATCTGGAAGGAGAAGGCCGCCTCCGTCAAGGTCCAGCGCGCCTCCCAGCTGACGGCCAACGCCGCTCCGGAGCCGGTGAAGAAGGGCAAGACCATCACGGTCACCGGCAAGCTGAGCCGCGCGAACTGGGAGACCCACAAGAACGCGGGGTACGCCGGCCAGCCGGTGAAGCTCCAGTTCCGCAAGAAGAGCTCCAGCACGTACACCACGGTGAAGACCGTCAAGACGAACTCGACGGGCAACCTGAGCACCACCGTCAAGGCGACCGTCGACGGCTACTTCCGCTACAGCTTCGCCGGCACCTCGACCACCCCGGCCGTCAGCGCCGCGGGTGACTTCATCGACGTGAAGTAAGGCCTGAGGGGCCGCGCCGACCTGCGGATTCTCCGCACTTCACCATCAGTTCGCAATCCCCGCACAAAATCTGGTTCCGGCGTACAACCCTCACCACAGGTCGCGAATCAGAACACGTGAGCCAACAGGCTCCGCCATCACTTGGGCCCCGGCGCCGACGACGAGCCGTTCGGAACGACCAGCGCGTCGGGGCCCCCTTTCCCACTTGGGGAACGCATGCGCATAAGCGCCACCGTGGCCGCCGTCTCCGGCGCCCTGGTCCTCTCCGCCTTCGCCGTACCGGCCGCGCAGGCCGCGGGCTCCGACGCCGGCTCGTACCGCTCGGACGTCGCGAAGATCCGTGAGGCCGCCCACGCCTCCGGCAGGGCCACCCTCTCCGGCTCCACCGTCGCCACCCCGGCCGACGCCACGCCGTACGCCCTGAACGTCACCTTCGCCAACGTCAAGGTGAACAACGGCAAGCCGATCGTGGCCGGTACCTCCGGTCACCTCTCCGTGCCGGTCACCTACACGCTGACGCACGGTGCCGACGTCGACATCACGGCGTCCGACTTCCTCACCGGCCCGTACATCTACAAGGGCACCTTCGCCAACCCGTCCAACATGCTGTTCGGCAACGACGCGGGCACCTGCACGATCACCTCGGCGACCGCCGCCTCCTGCAAGGCCACGCTCGACATCTACCCGGGCGAGGGCGACCTCTCGAACACCGACGCCGGTGCCTGGAAGGCCGGCGCCGAGGCCATCGCGCTGAACGGCCAGGACCCGACCAGCGCCGGCTTCGACATCACCAAGGTCGGCCTCGCCGACCAGGGCAACTTCGCCTCCCCGAACGTCACGCGCCTGGCCAAGCTCACGGTCAACGCGGCCCCGGAGCCGGTGAAGAAGGGCAAGACCATCACGGTCACCGGCAAGCTGACCCGCGCGAACTGGGACGGCGCCAACTACACCGGCTACTCCACCCAGCCGGTCAAGCTCCAGTTCCGCAAGAAGAACGCCACCACGTACACCACGGTCAAGACCATCAAGACCACCTCGACAGGCGCCCTGAAGACCACCCTCAAGGCCACGGTCGACGGCTACTTCCGCTACAGCTTCGCGGGCACGTCCACCACGGCCCCGATCAACGCGACGGGCGACTACGTCGACGTGAAGTAGCACCACCAGTACCTGAAAAGCGGATGCCCGCGCCCCGAACCAGGGGCGCGGGCATCCGCTTTTCAGGGCCGCGCCCTCAAGAACAGGGCTGCGCCAGCCGCCTTTGAGGGGCGCGGGGAACTGCGCGACCAGCCACGACGCACCCGCAGACGAACTACAGGCCCTTAGGCCGGCACCCGCCGATCAACCACCCTCCACACAATCTCCAGCACAACCCCCGCCACCACAGAGATCCCCACAGCGATCCACGGCATCGTCACCCCCACCAACTTCAGCGCGAAGAAATGCTGAAGCCAAGGCACAACCAGCACGACCACGAACGCCGCCCCCATCGAGGCGACCAGAGTGATCCGCCACCACGTATACGGCCGCGCGATGATCGCCAGCACCCACATCGAGATCAGGAACAGCGTCAACGTCGCCGCACTGGTCTCCGCCCCCAACGCCCCCTTCCCCGTGTAATGGTGACGAGCGATCAGGTACGTCACAAAGGTCGCGGCCCCGGCGATCACACCCCCCGGAATCGAATACCGCATCACCCGCCGCACAAAATGAGGCTTGGCCCGCTCCGTGTTCGGCGCCAACGCAAGAAAGAACGCCGGAATCCCGATCGTCAACGTGGACAACAGCGTCAAGTGCCGCGGCAGGAACGGATATTCAACCCGCCAGCACACCACCAGCACAGCCAGCAGCACCGAGTACACGGTCTTCACCAGGAACAGCGTCGCCACCCGGGTGATGTTCCCGATCACCCGCCGCCCCTCGGCAACGACCGAAGGCAACGTGGCGAAACTGTTGTTGAGCAACACGATCTGCGCGACGGCCCGGGTCGCCTCGGACCCGGACCCCATCGAGACCCCGATGTCGGCATCCTTCAGGGCGAGTACGTCATTGACGCCGTCCCCGGTCATCGCGACGGTGTGCCCGCGCGACTGCAACGCCCCCACCATGTCCCGCTTCTGCTGCGGAGTAACCCGCCCGAACACAGTCCCCTCGTCAAGGGACTTGGCCATCTCCCCCTGATCCGAAGGCAGTTGACGGGCATCGACAACCTGCCCGCTGAGCCCCAGCTTCCCCGCCACCGCCCCGACGGACACCGCGTTGTCCCCGGAGATGACCTTCGCGTGCACATCCTGCTCGGCGAAATAGGCCAGCGTCTCGGCCGCGTCGGGCCGCAACCGCTGCTCCAGCACCACCAACGCCGTGGCCGAGGCCTCCCGCACGACCCCGGGATCATCCAGCTCACCGGAGACCCGGGCCAGCAACAGCACCCGTAGCCCCTCCTCATTGAGCCGCCCGGTCTCCTCAAGGGCGGGATCATCATCGGCGAGCAGCACATCAGGCGCCCCGAGCAGCCACGTACTCGACTCCCCGTTCCCCTCGCTGAACGACGCCCCGCTGTACTTCCGCGCCGACGAGAACGGCAGCGACTCCACGCACCGCCACTCCCCGCTGTCCGGACAGGCCGTGATGATCGCCTGAAGCGACGCGTTCGGCCGCGGATCCGACTCGCCCAACGCACCCAGGACTTTGCGTACGTACGTTTCGTCGGCCCCGCCGAGCGGACGCAACTCGGTGACGTCCATCCCGCCCTCGGTCAGCGTGCCCGTCTTGTCGAGGCACACCGTGTCGACGCGGGCGAGGCCCTCGATGGCCGGAAGTTCCTGGACGAGGCACTGTTTCCGGCCAAGCCGGATGACACCGATCGCGAAGGCCACCGAGGTGAGGAGGACAAGACCCTCCGGGACCATCGGGACGATGCCGCCGACCGTCCGCGCGATCGAGTCCTTGAACCCGTGCTGTTTGACGACGAGTTGGCTGATCACCAGGCCGATCGCGGTCGGGATCATCATCCACGTCACGTACTTGAGGATCGTGGAGATACCGGTGCGCAGCTCGGAGTGGACGAGCGTGAACCGCGATGCCTCCTCGGCGAGTTGGGCCGCGTACGCCTCCCGCCCCACCTTCGTCGCCTCGAACGCGCCCCCGCCGGCGACCACGAAACTCCCCGACATCACCGCGTCCCCCGGCCGCTTGACCACCGGGTCCGCCTCACCGGTGAGCAGCGACTCGTCGATCTCAAGACCGTCGGCCTCGACGCACTCCCCGTCGACGACGACCTTGTCACCGGGCCCGATCTCGATCAGATCACCCAGCACGATCTCGGAGGTGCTCACCTCCACCGCGGCCCCGTCGCGCCGTACCGTCGGCTTCGACTCGCCGATCACCGCGAGGGAGTCGAGGGTCTTCTTCGCCCGCCACTCCTGGAAGACCCCGATCCCGGTGTTGGCGATGATCACGTACCCGAACAGGCTGTCCTGGACCGGCGCCACGAACAGCATGATCAGCCAGAGCACGCCGATGATCGCGTTGAACCGGGTGAAGACGTTCGCGCGCACGATCTCGCCCAGCGACCGGCTGCTGCGCACCGGGACGTCGTTGACCTCTCCGCGCGCCACCCGCTCGGCGACCTCGGCGGTGCTGAGTCCCTGGGCCCGCCGCGCCGGGATGGGCACGGGGTGCACAGGATCGAGTTCGGCGCCCGCGTCGGTGTGCGTCATGCATTCGACGGTACGTGCGGTTTTACGGCTTCACCCGCCGAGTGCCCGGAAGATCCGACCAGGGGAGGACGGTTGGCGGGGCGGGGTGATGCCAGGGGTGTAGGGGAAGCTCGTCACTCCGCAGCAGGGGAGGGGGTCTCCGTGGCCGAAGCAGCCGCCTCGGCCGCCATGCGCTTGAGCGCCGCGTCGCGCCCCCGGACGTACCAGATGCCGATCAGTCCGAGCCCGGCCCCGGCCAGACAGGTCCACACCCACCACAGATGGCCGTGGTCGTCGAACCAGCCGTAGAAGGGGAGCTGTACCAGGAAGAGGACGAACCAGAGGATCGTGAGGCCGATGATCGTCGGGACGATCGGGCCCTCAAGGGGCTCCGGTGCCTCGTGTGTCGGTGTCCACTTCGCCATGCCCCCAGCTTACGAGGCGGCGCAAGGCGCTCGGCGGACACTCGGCCCCACGCCGGTCTACGCGCGGAGATAGCGCCTGACGTCTTCATATGTTCATACTGAAACGGTTTCCGTCTGTCCACTTCTGCTCGTAGGAACATCCAATGCCGACCGCGCTCGACCGTTACTTCAAGATCTCCGAGCGTGGCAGCTCGCTCCCCCGCGAGATCCGCGGCGGCTTCGCCACCTTCTTCGCGATGGCGTACATCATCGTGCTCAACCCGATCATCCTGGGCAGCGCGAAGGACATGTACGGGCACCACCTGGACAACGGCCAGCTGGTCACCGCGACGGCCGTGACGGCCGCGTTCACCACCCTCCTCATGGGTGTCATCGGCAACGTACCGATCGCGCTGGCCGCCGGACTCGGCGTGAACTCCGTCGTCGCCCTCCAGCTCGCGCCGCGCATGACGTGGCCGGACGCGATGGGCATGGTCGTGCTGGCCGGTCTGGTCGTGATGCTGCTGGTCGCCACCGGGCTGCGCGAGCGCGTCATGAACGCCGTGCCCTACGGACTGCGCAAGGCCATCTCGATCGGTATCGGCCTGTTCATCATGCTGATCGGGCTCGTGGACTCCGGGTTCATCTCCCGCATCCCGGACGCCGCCCAGACCACCGTCCCGCTCCAGCTCGGCGCCGACGGTCACCTCAACGGCTGGCCGGTCCTGATCTTCATCCTGGGCGTCCTGCTCACCCTCGCGCTGATCGTCCGCAAGGTCTCCGGCGCGATCCTGATCTCCATCGTCACGATGACGGTCCTCGCGGTGATCGTGAACGCGGTCGCGACGATCCCCTCCTGGGGCCTGACCACCCCGAAGTGGCCCGGAAACCCGGTCGCCACCCCGGACTTCGGCCTGATCGGCAAGTTCAGCCTGTTCGGCGGCTTCTCCAAGGTCGGCGTGCTGACCGGTGTCCTCTTCGTCTTCACGGTCCTGCTGTCGTGCTTCTTCGACGCGATGGGCACGATCATGGGCATCAGCGACGAGGCCAAGCTGACCGACGGCGAGGGCAACATGCCCGGCATCAACAAGGTCCTCTTCGTCGACGGCATCGCGGTCGCGGCCGGCGGTGCCAGCTCGTCCTCCGCGACCACCTGTTTCGTGGAGTCGACGGCCGGTGTCGGCGAGGGCGCCCGCACGGGCTTCGCGAACGTCGTCACGGGCGCGCTCTTCGCCGTAGCGCTGTTCCTCACGCCGATCGCCACGATGGTCCCGTCCCAGGCGGCCACCCCCGCGCTGCTCGCGGTGGGCTTCCTGATCCTGGCGGGCTCCGTCAAGGAGATCGACTGGGCCGACCACACGATCGCGATCCCGGCCTTCATCACGATGGTGATGATGCCGTTCACCTACTCGATCACCAACGGCATCGGCATGGGCTTCATCACCTTCGTGGTGCTGCGGCTGGTGGCGGGCCGGGGCCGGGAGGTCCCGGTGCCGATGTACGTCGTCGCGGCGGTGTTCGGCTTCTACTACCTGATGCCGGCGCTGGGTCTGACGTGACCCACGCTTCCACGGGCCCTCACGTGACCCCGTAGAACTTCTCGGTTTCTTCCACGGCGGTCTGGAACCGCTCGTCGAAATCGTCCCGGATGAGCGTCTGGACCACATAGTCCTGGACGCTCATTCCCCTTTTCGAGGCATGGTCGCGGAGCCGTTCGAGCAGCTCCCCGTCTATCCGCAGGCTGAGCACGCTGGTCCCCATGTAGACGAGGGTCCGGGGCGGTTCCGGGCGGTGGGTCACGTTCCGCGCCGGGATCACTCATATGGGTGACGGAAGGGTTCAGTGGCCAGGGTCACGGGCATCTCGGCGTGTCGTATCGGTATCCAGTTGGTCTTTAGCGAGAGTAATGAGTTACGCTAAAGAACATGCCGGACCTTACGCATGGCGACGACGCTGCCGCCGTGAACTCCCTGCGATCAGCCGTGATGCGGTTGTCCCGCCGACTCAAGCACCAGCGGGTCGACGAGTCACTCAGCCCCACCGAGATGTCGGTGCTGGGCACCCTGTCCACCTGCGGCAGCGCGACCCCTGGCGAGCTCGCTCGCAAGGAGCATGTGCAGCCGCCCTCGATGACCCGCATCGTCGCGCTGCTCGAAGCGAAGGGTCTGGTCCAGCTGGAGCCGCACCCCGAGGACCGGCGCCAGAAGGTCGTCACCAAGACCCCCCAGGCCGAGGCGATGCTCGAGGAGAGCCGCCGCAAGCGCAACGCGTTCCTGGCCGGCCTGGTCGACGGCCTCGACGAGGACGAGTGGGCGAAGATCGTCGCCGCCGCCCCCGTGCTGGAGAAACTCGCACACCTGTAAGTCTGTCTATGTAGGAGGCGACCTTTTGAGTTCGGGACCCGGAGCAGACTCCGCCCCCGCGCCAGCCACCCCCGACTCCCCGCCCACCCCTGATCCCGTCGGCAAGTCCTCGATGTTCAGCTCGCTGAAGATCCGGAACTACCGGCTGTTCTTCATCGGCCAGGTCGTCTCCAACACCGGCACCTGGATGCAGCGCATCGCCCAGGACTGGCTGGTCCTCAGCCTCACCGGCTCCTCCGCCGCCGTAGGCATCACGACCGCCCTCCAGTTCCTGCCGATGCTGCTTTTCGGGCTCTACGGCGGTGTCCTCGTCGACCGGCTGCCCAAGCGCCCCACGCTGCTCGTCACGCAGTCCGCGATGGCCCTCACCGGCCTCGCCCTCGCCTTCCTCACCATCTCCGGCCACGTCCAGGTCTGGCACGTCTACGTCGCCGCCTTCGCCGTGGGCCTCGCGACGGTCGTCGACAACCCGGCCCGCCAGTCCTTCGTCTCCGAGATGGTCGGCCCCGAGCAGCTGCAGAACGCGGTCAGCCTGAACTCGGCGAACTTCCAGTCCGCCCGCCTGGTCGGCCCCGCCGTCGCGGGCGTCATGATCACCGGCGTCGGCACCGGCTGGGCGTTCCTCTTCAACGGCCTGTCGTTCGTGGCCCCGCTGGCGAGTCTGCTCCTCATGCGCAACCGCGACCTGCACTCCGTCAAGCGCGCCCCGCGCGGCAAGGGCCAGCTCCGCGAGGGCCTGCGCTACGTCGCGGGCCGCCCCGACCTGATCTGGCCGATCGTCCTCGTCGGCTTCATCGGCACCTTCGGCTTCAACTTCCCGGTGTGGCTGTCGGCCTACGCGGACGACATCTTCCACGCGGGCGCCGGCGCGTACAGCCTCTTCAACACGCTCATGGCGGTGGGCTCCCTGGTGGGCGCCCTGCTCGCCGCCCGCCGGGGAACCACCCGCCTCCGCGTCCTGATCGCGGCGGCGGCGGCGTTCGGCATCCTGGAGGTCGTAGCCGCGGTGGCCCCTTCCTACTGGCTCTTCGCCCTCCTCATGATCCCGATCGGCATCTTCGGTCTGACGGTGAACGTCACGGCCAACACCGCCGTCCAGATGGGCACCGACCCGGCCATGCGCGGCCGCGTCATGGCCCTGTTCATGATGGTCTTCATGGGCGGTACGCCGGTGGGCGCACCGATCGTCGGCTGGATCACCGACGCCTACGGCCCCCGGGTGAGCTTCGCCCTCGGCGGCGTCATCGCGGCCGTCGCCGCGGCCACGATCGGCGTGATCCTGGCCCGTATCGGCGACCTGCGCCTGTCGTTCGACTGGAACCACGGTCATCCGAGCGTGGCCTTCGTCCCGCGCGAGCGCGAGCAACTGGCCGCGGCGGCCTGAGAGTTGGGAGCGTGGCCCGGGGGGTGACGGCTACACCCTCCGGGCCAGCACCTGTCCCGGCCACCGGTCCTCACCGACGACGAACGCCTCGGTGGCCGTGAACCCGTTGCTCTCGTAGTAGGCGACGAGCTTGCGGTCGTCCCCCGCGTAACAGTCCACCCGCAGCAGGGAGATCCCGGCCCGCCGCGTCACCTCCGCCGCGTGCGCGAGCAGCGCGCCACCGACGCCGTAGCCCTTGAACCGGCGGTCGGAGGCGAGGAGATGGACGTACCGCTCCGGCTCGTCGACGGCTTCGATGTACGACCCGGGGGAGTCGGTGAGGGTGAGCGTGCCGGCGGGGACTCCGTCGACCTCGGCGATGTAGGGCGAGCCCTGCGCCACATACCGCTCCACCATCGCCACGGCCTTCGGGTTCTCCGACCACGGCGTGCTGCCCCACTGCCCGGTCCGCCCCTGCGCGACGAGCCACGCCACGGCACTGTCGAACATGCCGAGTATCGCGGGGATGTCGTCGGGCCCGCCGTCTCTGATGCTGATGCTGGTGTCGGTCTCCATGGCAGCAGGCTAGGGGTCCGAAAAGGCTGTGCCCTGGACTAACCGTCCAAGTGCGGCAGACCGGTTAGTCCAGGGCACACACCTTGAGCAGTGGTGGAAGGCTGCCCCCATGAGACTCTTCGCGGCACTGCTGCCGCCCGAGGACGTGCTGGCCCAACTCGGCGCGGCCGTCGACGAGTTGCAGGGCCTCCCGGGCGCGGACGCGCTCCGCTGGACGAGCCGCCCCGGCTGGCACTTCACGCTCGCCTTCTACGGCGAGGTCGACGAGGACGCCGTACCCGCACTGTCGGCCGCCCTGGAGCGGACCGCGCGCCGGACCGAACCGTTCGGGCTCGCGGTGCGCGGAGGCGGGCAGTTCGGGCAGGGGCGGGCGCTGTGGGCGGGCGTGGAGGGGGATGTGGCGGCCCTGCGACAGCTCGCGGAGCGTTGCGAGGAGGCCGCGCCGACGAGCGAACACCGGCGGTACCGCGCCCACCTCACCGTGGCGCGCGGCCGGGACGCCATGGACGTACGGCCGTATCTCGACCGCCTCGACGACTTCGCGGGCCGGGCGTGGACGGTGGACGAACTGGTGCTGGTCCGGAGCAACCTGCCGAGGTCGGGCGTCCCGGGGGAGCAGCCGCGGTACGAGGCGGTCGCCCGCTGGGCACTGGGGGCGGCCGGTTAGGCTCGGGTACGTGGACCCGAAATTCCGGAACCGGATCATGGCCGGTGTGCTTGTGCTGTTGTTCGTTGTCGTGGGGCTCGCGGCCGCGCTCGGTAAGTGAGGGCAAGCGCCCCTGAAGGAGCGCTTGCCCTTGAGGTGACTACCAGGCGAAGGCCTCCGGAGAGGGGCCCGGACCCGGGAAGATCTCGTCCAGCGAGGTCAGGATCTCCTCGCTCAACTCCAGCTCCACGGCGCGCAGCGCGGACTCCAGCTGCTCGGCGGTGCGCGGGCCCACGATCGGGCCGGTGACGCCGGGGCGGGTCAGCAGCCAGGCCAGGGCGGCCTCGCCGGGCTCGATGCCGTGCTTGTCGAGGAGGTCCTCGTAGGCCTGGATCTGGGCGCGCGAGGTCGGGTTGGCGAGGGTGTCGGCGGCCCGGCCGCTCGCCCGGCGCCCGCCCGAGACCTCCTTCTTGATGACCCCGCCGAGGAGCCCGCCCTGGAGCGGGGACCAGGGGATGACCCCGAGGCCGTACTCCTGCGCGGCCGGGATGACCTCCATCTCGGCGCGGCGCTCGGCGAGGTTGTAGAGGCACTGCTCGCTGACGAGCCCGATGGTGCCACCGCGCCGCGCGGCGATCTCGTTGGCCTGGGCGATCTTGTAACCGGGGAAGTTCGAGGAACCGACGTAGAGGATCTTGCCCTGCTGGACGAGGGTGTCGATCGCCTGCCAGATCTCCTCGAAGGGGGTGGCCCGGTCGACGTGGTGGAACTGGTAGATGTCGATGTAGTCGGTCCGCAGCCGCTTGAGGCTGGCGTCCACGGCCCGCCGGATGTTGACCGCGGAGAGCTTGTCGTGGTTGGGCCAGGCGTCGCCGTCCGCGGCCATGTTGCCGTAGACCTTCGTGGCGAGGACCGTCTTGTCGCGGTGGACGGGGCTCTTGGCGAACCAGTTGCCGATGATCTCCTCGGTCCGGCCCTTGTCCTCACCCCACCCGTACACGTTGGCGGTGTCGAAGTAGTTGATGCCCGCGTCCAGCGCCGCGTCCATGATCGCGTGGCTGTCCGGTTCGTTCGTCTGCGGTCCGAAGTTCATCGTGCCGAGGACCAGTCGGCTGACCTTGAGGCCTGTGCGTCCGAGCTGCGTGTACTTCATGAGTGTCTAGCCAACGACTTCGAGTGCGCTCTACGCAAGGGGAATCGGTCGTAGGAGAAGCCGCCGGAGGTCAGCGCCGGGCCGATCGCCTCGACGAGGAGTGGGGCGCCCAGTGGTGAGGGCTGTCCGCGGCCGGGTCGTCCTCGCCGTACTCCCCGCCCACCCCCCACGCCTGATGCATCGCCCCCGCGAACGCCCCCGCGATCCTGTGCTCGCCGGCCGCGTTCGGGTGGGTGCCGTCGTACGTGTCGTGGTCGACGTCGTACGACTCCGGGAGCGAGGCCAGGAGGAGCGGGGAGCGGCGGTCGTCGAGGTCGGCGACCGCCTTCGCCTGGAGTTCGTTGAAGAGGGCGACCTCGGTGGCGAAGGGGGCGTCCGTGCGGGCGCGGACGTTCGGGATCACCGGCAGGAACACCATGCGGACCGAGGGCTTCGCGGCGCGGGCCTCCGCCACGAAGGCGCGCATGTTCTCGGCCGTCTGGGGCGCGTTCGTGTAGAAGCCCAGGTCGATCAGGCCGAGGGAGACGAGGAGCACGTCCGCCCGGTGCGCGCGGACCGCCTCGCCGATCAGCGGGGCCATGTGCAGCCAGCCCTCGCCCCAGCCGGCCAGGTGGAAGTGCGGGAAGTCGGGGTCGGCGTACTCGTACGACGTGGGCGAGTCCGTCGCCTTGTCGTACAGCGTCTCGCGCGGGCCGACCACGGCGAACGGGCCGCCGTAGGTCGCGCGCAGGTGCTGCCACATCCGGTAGCGCCATGTGTGTTCGCCCGCGCTCCCGATCGTCATGGAGTCGCCTACGGGCATGAACCTGAGCATCCGCTCATGATGGACGATCAACGGCCGATCACTGGAGCCGATGGGATGTGAGGCCCGCCACGATGGCAGGCTGGGGGCATGCGTCGCTTCCTCGCGTTCCTCGGCGCCGGCTTCCTCGTCGGCGCGCTCGCCCTGCCCGCAGCCGCAGCACCCTCCGACGACGGTGACGGCAAGGGCGACAAGGGGTTCACGATCACGGACTCCCGGATCACGGAGTCGAGCGGGCTCGCCGCCTCGCACCTGCACCCCGGTATCTACTGGACGCACAACGACAGCAACGACGGCCCGTACATCTACGCCGTCGACAGCAGCACGGGGAAGACCGTCGCCACGGTCACCTTCAGCGGCGTCGGCAAGCCGCGCGACGTCGAGGCGATCTCCATCGGCCCGCACAACGAGATCTACGTCGGCGACATCGGCGACAACCTCGACGGGACCTGGCCGTACGTCTGGATCTACAAGCTGCCCGAGCCGAAGGTCCTCAAGGACCAGACGATCCGGGCGACGCAGTACGTCGTGAAGTACTCGGACGGCGCCCGCAACGCCGAGTCGCTGATCGTGCACCCCAAGACCGGACGCGTGTACATCATCGACAAGAAGGAGGACGGCGGGCATCTCTTCGAAGGCCCGGCCAAGCTCTCCTCCTCCGGCACCAACTACTTCAAGCCCATCGCCGCGATCGACCTCTGGGCCACCGACGCCGCCTTCTCTCCCAACGGCCAACAGCTCGCCGTACGCGGCTACTTGGGCGGTATCTACTACGACTGGAACGGTGGCAAGATCAAGCGCGAGGGGCGCCTCGACGTGCCGTTGCAGGGGCAGGGGGAGTCCGTCAGCTACTCGGCGGACGGCACCAAGCTCATGTACGGGAGCGAGGGCACCGACAGTCCCGTGCAGGCCGAGGACGCTCCCGGCGGCGGTTCGGACTCCGCCAAGTCGCCCTCGGGCGGCGGGAGTTCGGCGAGCGGCGACGACAGCGGCTCGGGGAGCGACGTGAAGATCGGCGCGGTGGCGGTCGTGGTCGTCCTCGGCGCGTTCTTCGGGCTACGGCGCCTCACGCGTCGCCGCTGAACTCCCCTGCCGCGCACCGCTGTCGGACCACGACCTCCAGCCCGTCCAGGATCCGCCCGAGCCCGAACTCGAAGTGGTCGAAGCCGGCGGTGAACGTGTCGGGGGACAGTGACGCGAGCGTCGGGTACGCGCCCGTCGCCATCGCCTTCTCCAGCGCCGGGACCTGGGCGCCGTAGAACTCCGCGTCGGTCAGGCCGGTGGAGCGGGCCGCCTCCTCCTGGTGGACCTGGGTGCGGGCGGCGCCGACGACGTAGCCGTCGATCATGACGACCGTCGAGACGAGCTCCGGGTCGGTCAGGCCCATCGGGCGGATGCGGCCGAGCAGGTGTTCCAGGGTGGCGAGGGCGCGCGGGCCGAGCAGCGGGCGGGACTGGTTGACGCGCAGCAGCCAGGGGTGCCGGCGGTGCACGGCGAGGGCGTCACGGGCGGCGGTCTCCAGCGCCGCGCGCCAACTGCCGCTGCCCGCGCCGTCGTTGGGCCGGTCCGGGAAGCGGACCCGGTCCAGCATCAGGTCGAGGAGCTCGGCCTTGCCGGGCACGTACCGGTACAGGGACATCGCGCCGGTGCCGAGATCGGTGGCGACCCGCCGCATGGAGACCGCGTCCAGCCCCTCCTCGTCCGCGATGCGGACGGCCGCGTCCACGATCCGGTCGACGGACAGCCCTGGTTTCGGCCCGCGGCTGGGGCGGGGGCCGGTGTCCCACAGCAGTTCGAGGGTGCGGCCGATGTCACCACTGCCGCTGGACTCCGTCGAGGTCATGCGGGGGAGTCTAGGTCGCCGGGCGAAAACCGAGTACACCGTACGCGCCATCGGATACGGTGCACGCAGTTCGAACGCCCGGTACAGGAGGGAGGGATGAGGACCCATGAGCGGTGACACAGGTGACACCTACGTGGTGGAGGCCGAAGGGCTGGAGAAGCGCTACGGCGACAAACGCGCCCTCGACGGCTTCGACCTGGCCGTCCGCGAGGGCACCGTGCACGGTCTGCTCGGCCCGAACGGCGCCGGCAAGACCACCGCCGTCCGCATCCTCTCCACGCTGGTCCGGCTCGACGGCGGCCGGGCGACCGTCGCCGGTCTGGACGTGGCCCGGCAACCGCGCCAGGTGCGTTCGCGGATCGGGCTCACCGGCCAGTACGCGGCGATCGACGAGATCCTCACCGGCCGGCAGAACCTGGAGATGTTCGGCCGCCTCTTCCATCTCGGCCGCAGGCGCGCCAAGTTGAGGGCGGCCCAACTCCTGCGCCAGTTCGACCTGGAGGCCGCCGCGGACAAGGGCGCGGGCGGCTACAGCGGAGGCATGCGCCGCCGCCTCGACCTCGCCGCGTCGATGATCCTGGCCCCGGCCGTCCTCTTCCTCGACGAACCGACCACCGGCCTGGACCCGCGCAGCCGGGGCGAAGTCTGGGAAGCGGTACGGCAGTTGGTGGCGGAGGGCACCACAGTCCTCCTGACCACGCAATATCTGGAGGAGGCCGACCGCCTGGCCTCCCGCATCACCGTCATCGACCAGGGCCGCGCCATCGCCGACGACACCCTCGACGGCCTCAAGAACCGCGTCGGCGGCGACCGCATCGAGGTCGTCCTGCGCGAACCGGCCCACATCCCCTACGCGTTGCAGGCGGTCGCGAGGGTCGCCCACGGCGGCCAACCCGAGGCGGACATGGGCGAGTTGCGGGTGCACGCGCCGGTCGCCGACCGGGTGGGCTCGCTGACCGAGGTCGCCCGCTACCTCCACCACTACGGCATCCCGGTCGAGGACATAGGCCTGCGCCGCCCGAGCCTGGACGACGTGTTCCTACGGCTGACGGGCCGCCGTACGGAAGAGGAACCGGCCGCCCAGGAGCCGGAGTTCGAGGCTCCGGAGACCGAGGGGGCAGCGGCATGAGCGGGGGAGCGTCAACGGCATCCGCATCGGCATCCGAGGGCACCGGCCGCACCTACCGCAGACGCCCCCAGCACGGCCGCGTCTTCTGGACGATCGCCGACTGCTGGAACGTCGTCCGCCGCGGCCTGACCCACTACCGCCGCCAACCGGTCAGCATCCTCTGGCAGTTGGGCTTCCCGATCCTGTCCGTGCTGCTGTACGGCTACGTCTTCGGCAAGGCGATGCTGGTGCCGGGCGGCGGCGACTACAAGGCGTTCCTGATGCCGGGCATGTTCGTGATGACGATGGCCATGGGCTTCGTCTCCACGGCCACGATCTTCGTGAACGACGCGAAGAAGGGCGTCATCGACCGCTTCCGTTCCATGCCGATGGCGCCGTCGGCGGTGGTCGCGGGCCGCGGTGCGACCGATCTCATCGTCGCCTGCGCCGAGTTGGGCATCATGATGGCCACGGCGTACGGGATGGGCTGGCGCCCGGAGTTCGGCGCGGGCTCCGACCTGGGCGCGGGCCTCGGCGTCGACATCGGCCTCGGCCTGGACTTCGTGAAGGCGGTGGCCCTGCTCCTGGCCCTCCGCTTCGCGCTGATCTGGGTCGGCGTCTGGCTGGGGTTGCTCCTCCCGGGCCCCGAACAGGTCGGCGGCCTCTTCGCGATCGTCTTCCCCCTGACGATGATCTCCAGCATCTACGTCTCCCCGACCCAGATGCCCCACTGGCTCGGCCAGGCCGCGCTCTGGAACCCGCTCTCGTCCACGGCGGGCGCGACACGGGCGCTCTTCGGCGCACCGACGGGCCAGGGCGCGTCCTGGCCGGAACAGCACGCGTTGCTGCTGGCGGGAGCGTGGCCGGCGGCGCTGACCTTGCTGTTCCTGCCGCTGGCGGTGCGCAGGTTCCGCAGGCTGAGCCGATAGCCGTGGGCGACTGCCGCTGCTCATTGCCTTGACGTGTCCACGTGACATGGCTTCCATGGAGGGTGCCGGGTTATGGGAGCGCTCCCACGAGTTCCGGACCCGCGCCTCCCGAGAGGAAGCAGCGACATGTTCCGCAGCTTGAGAAGAGCGCTGGGGGTTGTTGCCGCGGTGCTCGTGCTGCCGCTGGCCGGTGTCCACCCGGCACAGGCGGCCGATACCGCGAGTGCCCCCGGCGCCGGTTACTGGCACACCAGCGGCCGCCAGATCCTCGACGCGGCCGGCCAGCCGGTCCGTATCGCCGGGATCAACTGGTTCGGCTTCGAGACCGCCAACTACGTTGTGCACGGCCTCTGGTCACGCGACTACAAGAGCATGATCGACCAGATGAAGTCGCTGGGCTACAACACCATCCGCCTCCCCTACAGCGACGACATCTTCAAGCCCGGCACGATCCCCAACAGCATCGACTTCTCCAGCGGCAAGAACGCGGACCTCCAGGGCCTGAATTCGTTGCAGATCATGGACAAACTCGTCGCCTACGCGGGCCAGGACGGCCTGAAGGTCATCCTCGACCGGCACCGCCCGGACGCCTCGGCCCAGTCGGCGCTCTGGTACACGTCAGCGGTACCGGAGTCGACCTGGATCGCCAACCTCCGCTCCCTGGCGACCCGTTACGCGGGCCAGTCGACGGTCATCGGCATCGACCTCCACAACGAGCCGCACGATCCGGCGTGTTGGGGCTGCGGCGACGTGGCGACGGACTGGCGCCTGGCGGCCGAGCGCGCGGGCAACGCGGTGCTGTCGGTCAACCCCGACCTGCTGATCTTCGTGGAGGGTGTGCAGACGTACGCCGGCGTATCGGGTTGGTGGGGCGGCAACTTGATGGGAGCGGGCCAGTATCCGGTCCAGCTGACCGTCCCCAACCGGGTCGTGTACTCGGCCCACGACTACGCGACGAGCGTGGCCCAGCAGCCGTGGTTCAGCGACCCGGCCTTCCCGGCGAACATGCCCGGCGTGTGGGACAAGTACTGGGGTTACCTCTTCCGGCAGAACATCGCGCCGGTGTGGGTGGGCGAGTTCGGCACGACGCTGGCGTCGACGGTGGACCAGAAGTGGCTTGCGGCGCTGGTGAGTTACCTCCGCCCGACCTCGACGTACGGCGCCGACTCCTTCTCCTGGACCTTCTGGTCGTGGAACCCCAACTCCGGTGACACGGGCGGGATCCTGAAGGACGACTGGGTGACCGTGGACACGGTGAAGGACGGATACCTGGCGAGCATCAAGGCGGCGGGGTTTCCGAGCACGGGGACGGGAACGGGCGGGGGAGACGGAGGTGGCGGCGGAAGCGCGGCCGCGTGCACCGCGACCTACACCGTCACCAGCGACTGGGGCACCGGTTTCAACGCCGCCGTGACGGTGACGAACTCCGGGACCTCGGCCCTCAAGTCCTGGCAGGTCAAGTGGACTTGGCCCGGCGCCCAGCAGATCACGAACATGTGGAACGCGACGTACACACAGACCGGGGCGAGTGTCACCGCGGTGAACGCGGATCACAACGGGAGTGTGGGGGTCGGGAGTTCGGCGAGTTTCGGGTTCGGGGGAGCTCCGGGCGGCGGAAGCGCGCCGAGCCTGAGCTGCACGGCGACGTGAGGGGCTGAAGAGCTGAGGGGCCCCAGGGGCGTTCGAGGTGGAAGCCGTACGACGCGTCACCGCCGGAGCCCAGCCGTGCTCGGTGCGAGGACGGGAGTCAGGAGGAGGAGGTTTCCGGGATCCCGGCGATGACGTCGATCTCCACCGCGGCGCCCAGGGCCAGTTCGGTGACGCCGACCGTGGTCCGGCTCGGCAACGGGCCGCGGAACCAGGTCCGGTACGCCTTGTTGAAGCTGTCGAACTCCTCGAAGGAGGTGAGGTAGACGCGCAGCATCAGCACGTCGTCGAGGGTCAGCCCGAACTGACCCAACACCGCTTCGAGGTTGCGCCGCACCTGCTCCGCCTCGGCCACCAGGTCACCGCCGCCGACCAGTTCGCCGGTCTCGGGATCGGTGGCCAACTGTCCCGAGAGGAACACGTTGGAGCCCCACCTCGTCGCATGCGAGTACGCCCCCGCCGGCGGCGGAACGGCATCCCCGGTGAAGGAAAAGGTCTCCTTCCGAACCGGCTCGCCCGGCTGGACCGGCGGTACTGGGTGGGAGCCTGAAGGCGTCATACGGCAAGGATCTCATCTGTCCAGGGGGCAGGGCAGGTCGGGCCTGGCACGGTTCGGTGTGCAGGTGACGAGGGCGAGGGACAGGTAGGCCGGCCGTTCGAGGTAGAAGCCGTAGGACGAGTCGCCGCCCGAGGTCAGTCGGTCGGTGGCGGAGGCGGTGAGGGCGGCGAGGTGGCGGGCGTCGCGGTGTGCTTCCGACGTGAACCGGGCTCGGAACGCGGCGAGTTGCTCACTGAGCCAGGCTGCCGCGGCGGCCGGGGTCGGCCATGTTCCGCGTACGAACTCGCGCGGCTTGACGAGCCAGTACGCCGTTTCCAGCGGGGGCAGGTCGGAGGCCGGGAACTCGGCGGCCACTTCGCGATATCGCTGGATCAGCTCGGGGCGGCTGCCGGGCGGAGGCGGCTCCGGGTGGGGCGGGCGACGCAGGGCTTCTTGGTCGAAGCGGAATTTGGGGCCGGTCCACAGGTAGGCGTGGTGGTGCACCGGTGGGGGTTCCTGTTCGGGGCGGCTCGGTCTCGGACTCGGTCTCGGCGGTGGTGAAATCCCGGCCGGGTGGGGTGAGTTGGAGTCACGCAGGGGCCGACCGGGACGGGGGCTGTGGGTCTGGCGGCTCAGATGGTCAGGCCGAAGCGGGTCGGGTCGATCCCGGCCACGCTCAACTCCTCCGTCGTGAACCGCAACGGCTCTTTGTCGGGCCGCTTGCTGTCACCGAGGGCCCAGCAGCCGTCGCCGATCCGGGCGAGGGTGACGCAACCTTCGGTACAGGGGCCGCCGCAGGCCTGCGTGAACGAGGCCGCGGTGATGTCGAGTTCGTAGAGGTCGGTGCCGTTGAGCATGGGGATGCCTTCCTGTTCTGGTCAGTTGGTGGGGCTTGCGTGCACTCCGGAGGCGTGGTCGCGGATCTCGGTGGCGTGGCGGGCGGCCTGGGTGATGTCGCCGGATTGCTGGCAGGTGGTGAGGTGGCGCCAATTCGCGGTGCATACCTCGCAGTTGGGGGCCGGGGCGCAGTCCAGGAGCCAGGCGTCGAAGTGGGCGGGTAACTGTGCCGACGAATGGGCCGTTTCTCGCCCCATGTTGGCGCTCCTCAACAGCAGTTGGTCATGCCTCGGGAGGATCCGCTGCCTCGCCGGGTTTCCTCGTACGCCCTCACGCTAGGAGGGAGGCATCCGGCAGATCAAGAGATGTGCACCAATGTGCGTGTGAGCCTTTGAATAGCCAAGTGGCTGCTTTTTGCTCTTGACCAGAACCCCTTGAGGGGCAAATTTGGTGCACATCAGCGCACGCGAATCGACATCGGAGGCTGTCATGCGCTTACGGTTCATCGGGATCGATCCGGATACGGGACATGTCGGATCCCCAACCGTGTGGGTGGACGCGGAGAGCGCGGACATCGTGCTCCAGAGCTACACGGCGGACGAGGAGACGCGAGCGCAGTGCGTGAAGAACACCGCACCCGGGCATGCGGCGGGCATCCCTGACCACGAGTCCGTGATCCGTATTCCCGCCCGCCTGGTGCCGATCCTGAGGGAGGCCTGCGATGCCGCAGAACGTGCCCAGCTTTGACGAACTCATGGGGGCCGCGCAGCGCTCCGCCGTGCACCTCGAAATGCGCGACCAGTACGCCGTCGGCGATGAGGCGGACGACTTCGACGCGTGGCTGAGCACCGGGCAGAGGGACACCGATCCCACCTCGGAGTACTGGGCGCCCTGGGTCGACCTGATCTCCCGCACAGTCGCCCGTGGTGTCGTCGTACGCCGTGCCCGGATCGTCTCGGAACCGGTCACCGACTACATCCGCTACGAGCACGCGAGTACGGGTGTCAACGTCGAAGCCGGTGAGCAGGTTCGGTGGCTGCCACGCCCTCGATCGGCCGACCTGATGCTGCCGGGCGCGGACCTGTGGATTTTCGACGGGACGCGGATCCTCTTCAACCACTTCACCGGCATCGGCGAGTGGGCCGATCCGGCCCACTCGCTGCGCACGGAGCCGAGTATCGTCAAGCAGTGCTCGGATGCCTTCGAGGCGGTCTGGGAACGCGCGACCCCACACGACGAGTACGAGATCCACTGACAGAAAGCATCGTTGGCCGGTTCCATGCCCAAGTCCCCGTCCTCCTCAGCTCAAGCCGCGCGCGAAAACGTGGCGCGTCGGCTGCGCGACATGAGGAAGAACGCGGGCCTGACAGTCACTGGGCTGGCCAACGAGTGCGGTTGGCACCATGCCAAGACCTCACGCATCGAGAACGCCCGCACTCCTCCGTCGCCGACAGACATCCGCTTGTGGTGCCGTGCGACCGGTGCCATGGATCAGACCCCGGACCTGATCGCGGCCGCACAGAATGCGGAATCCCTGTACCGGGAGTGGCGCCAACGCGTGCGCACGAGCCTGGCCAAACTGCAGGACAGCTATGTCGAGCAGTACCGGTCGACCGAGTTGCTACGCCAATACTCCCCGGTGCTTGTCCCGGGGGTGCTCCAGACCGAGGGGTACGCGCGGGCTCTGTTGGGCATAATTTCCCGCTTCCACGGAGCCGTCGACGATGGGGCGGAGGCTGCCGCGGCACGTGTTCGACGGTCGCAGGTCATCCATGAGCCTGGCCATCGGTTCGTGCTCCTCATTGAGGAAGCGGTTCTCTACTACCAACTTGCCGACGCTGAGGAGATGGCGGCGCAGTTGGGCTACCTCCTTACTGCCGGAGCACTCCCGCAGGTGTCGTTCGGCATCATCCCGACGGCGACGCGCGAGCGAGCGATGTGGCCGCAGGAAACATTCACCATGCTCGACGACACTCTGGTGTCTGTCGAGTTGGCCACTGCCGAGGTGAGTATCGCCCAGCCCTCCGAGATCGCGCTCTACCTGAGCGCCTTCGAACAGCTCCGGAGCATGGCCGTGTACGGGGCGGACGCCCGGTCGTTGATAGTGAAGGCCATCGACGCGCTGGGCTGATCCGCCCGCTGTCTGCACTCTCAAGTCTTGAATGCGATGAGGAAGGTGCGCGATGCCGCAGAACCCGCAGAGCTTTGCCGAACTCCTGGACAGTGCACGGCACTCGGCCGTCCACCTCGAAATGTGAGACGCATACGGAGTCGCCGGTGAGGCCGACAACTTCGGCCACTGGCAGCGGACGGGAGAGCGGGACAACGACCCGGAGTCCCCGCACTGGGGCCCCTGGACGAGCCTCATCCGCCGTACGGTCGCCCGCGGAGTGGTCGTGCGCCGCGCCCGTATCGTGTCGGAGCCGGTGAGCGACTACATCCGCTACGAGCACGCGGGTACGCGGGTACGCAGGTCAACATCCAGGCCGGCGAACAGGTGCGGTGGCTTCCACGTCGGCAGGCCTCCGACATCGCGCTGCCCGGCAACGACTTCTGGCTCCTGGACGACCGGTTGATCCGCTGGAACCACTTCACGGGGGACGGCGCGTCCGGTGCCGGAGAGATCAGCGAGGATCCGGCCGCGGCGAAACTGTGCGCCGAGGCGTTCGAGACGGTGTGGGCGCGAGCTACCCCGCACCAGGAGTACAAGATCAGCTAGACGCTCAGCGCGCGCACTACGCGCGAAGCGTCTGCGAAGGTCTCGCGGAACTGATGAACACCACCAGGGACACGGACGACGCCGCCTATTCGCGTTCCGCCCCGTGCAGCCACGCCAACAGGTCGACGCACTCGCGCAGTTCGGGCCGCGGGAGGCCGACGTGATCCCGTATCGCCATGATGGCCTGGATGTTGCGGCCGGCGGCGATGAGCGCGTTCACCTCTGCTTGTGCCTCTGTCGACAGTCTGTTCCACAACGTGTCGTCCGCATCCGCATCCGCATCCGCATCCATATCCAACTCCTTGCTCTGTTGCCGTGAACGGTGACAGATCCACCGACCCGCACCCCCCTCGGCCAACTACTCTGCGAACGCGCCGCGTTACCCAGTGCGGCCAGTGGAGGAGGAATCCCGTGTCATCGTCCTGCGACCCCGCCCACGCTCCCGTCGGTGACGTGGGTGCCGCGCTCATGATGGTCGACTCGCGGCTCAAGGCCGTTCACGCCGGGAAGTCCGCGACGGATCCCGAACAGCGGGAGTTGATGGACCAGTTCCTCGCGTCGCTCGGGCCCGACGGGCTGGACGACCTGGTGGACGGGGCGTGCACGCTCATCTATATGTTCATGACGTGGTTGAGGAAGGCCCACGAGAGCGAGGGCAAGGACGTCATCGAGTACGTGGTGCCCACCCTCGTGGCCACGATGCGGATGATGCCCAGGAGTTGTCCCCCCGAGGTCATCCCGATGATGGCCGGCCTGGTGATCTCTGCGGGTACCGAACTGAGCCCCAACCTGTGGCGTCAGCAGTACGGCGACTGGACCAAGGAGGAGATGACTCCGCTGGAGGCCACGGCGTTCCTGCTAGCGGAACACATCAACCGCATCGCCGACAACCCCGAATTCGCCACCCGCATGATCGTGGACGCGCTGACCAAGATCGCTGGAGAAGGCTAGAAGCCGCGGTCACGCGGTTGCGCGGGCGCGGTCGAGGTAGGCGGTCAGGGCGTGCCAGGCGTCGGCCGGAGCTGTCGGGTCGCCGGACATCGCGGCCGGTTCGTGCCGCCAGGCGGACCGCACCGCGGCCGAGACGCCGCTGTCACCCCCGGTGAACAGCGCGCTCAGCTCGTCCATGCGTGCCACCAGCTTCCTCACCCGGGGTGCCGTCGGCTCCGTCCCGGCGGTCCGCAGCGCCTCGGCCCTGCGGTACAGCTCCGGCCACTCGACCTCCAGGAGGTAGTGGGTGGCAGGGCCCAGCACCGCCGCCCGGTCGTGCAGCGTCCGCATTTGGTCGTCGTCGAGGTGGCGCCGCAACGCCTGCCCGCTCTCTGCTCCCGCGCCGCCCATCGTCCGGAGCGTACCGATCAACGCGGAGACCTCCGGTGCGCGCGCGGGATCGGCGGCCAACTCGCCCTGGATGTGGGCCAGTCGGTCCCTCAGTCCTTCCAGGGAGGCGATGGACGCTTCTACGGCGGCCAGGTGCTCGTTCACCAGCCGGACCGGGTCGACTCCGAGTCTGGTCGATGCTCATGCGTCAACGATCCGCCCTGACGCGGTGTGAGGTGCAAGCCCGCGTTCCCGCTGCTCCGGAGCGGGGTCGGCCGAGTCGGCCGGGTCGAACACCGCGCCGTCCCGCCTCGCCCCCACGCACAACCAGACGTACACCAGGTCGAGCACGCTGCACATGATCCCGAGGCCGAGCAGGAACCCGTCGTGCTGGATGGCGCCGAACAGGATCGTGGGCGCGAGTGTGCCGAGCCACTTGGCCACGGCGATCGTCACCGACTGGCCGCGCAGGCCGCGTCGCGCGACGAACATCGCGATGAACAGGCCCGACATCAGCAGGTTCTGGAGGAACGCCGAGTAGCCGGCCCCGTCCTCCGCTCCGAACTTCCCCAGGAACAGCCACTGCACGGCGAACGACATCCCGAACAGCAGCACGCTCAGCCCGGCGAACATCCGTGGCGTGACGAACGACGGGAACTCGGCGCGGCCGTACCGGAAGAACGTGTACACGATGACCGCGTCGGCGATGCCCCACACCAGGTTGATGCCGCCCTGCACGGAGGGGTCGAAGACCAGGTTGTGCACCGCGTACGTCCACTCCCAGGCGAAGTTGAGACCCAGGGCCACGGCGGGCATGGCGTAGGTGCGTTCGCGGAACCCGATGCGGATCGCTTCGATGTACACGATCGTCCAGGCGATGCCGCTCGCGAGGATGAGGGCGATGTGCATCTACGTCTCCTGTCGCGGAGCTTCGGAGGGGTCGCGCGGACGCTAACAGACACGTCCGGGGATGCGGGCGATGACCTTCTTACGGAAGTGTGACGGGCGGGAGTCGCCATACGTAGGGGTCGGGCGTCCGGACTTCCTGGGCAAGCTCCGTGTCGCTCAAGGGAGTTGGGGGCGTGAGCAGGCGGGCCGCCGCCTCATAAAGTCGCCGGAACATGCCCCTGAACCCCCTCCAGGTCGAACCTCGCCCACACGCATTTCGCGTACGGCTCCTGCCGGCAGCCCCAGTCGGCGGCCAGCGCGGCGACGAGGGCGAGGCCCCGGCCGCCTTCCTCATCCGGGGTCGAGTCGTGGGGTCGGGGGAGTCTGTCCCGGTCGGGGTCTGAGACCTCAAGGATCAACTCCGTTCCGTTGAGAGTGAGTTCGACCTTGATCTGGGAGTAGGCGACCCGGCAGTGGGTCACGGCGTTGGTGACGAGTTCGTTGGCCAACAGGGTGACTGCGTCGGCGAGTTCGTCGGTGATGCCCCAGTCCGCGAGGGCCTTGCGGACGCGTTGGCGGGCGACGGGGACGTGGCTTCGGTGCTTGGGGATGCGGAAACGGAAGCTTTCGGACGCGGGCATGGGGGACTCCGTCCTGACGGGGCGTCAAGTTGGGCTGCGTTGCGGCGCCTTCATGAAGCTAGAGGTGGATTCCGGATCCGCGCAATGTGAATCGGCGAATATATTCGTGAGTGTCACTCGATCGAGTGATGTAGCCCTGAGGTTGACGCTCGGTGTGGCATCGTTGCTGCAGAAGAGGGGAGGGCCCATGCCCGCAGGTGGACGGCCGACGGTGCGCAGTAGGCGCTTGGGGACGGCACTCAAGCAGTACCGGCAGGCTGCCAAGTTCGACCAGCCGCAGGCCGCCGATCTGATCGCATCAAGTCAGGCCAGAATCAGCCGCGTTGAGAGTGGCCACGCCACCCCGCGTGTGATCGAGGTGCGGTTGCTGCTCGATGCCTACGGTGTCAAGGACCCGGAAGTACGCCTCAAGCTGGAGGAGTTGGCCAAGAACTCGAAGAACAGGGGCTGGTGGCTGGAGCATGCCGCACACCTGCGGCCGGATTACGTCGACCACATCGCGTTGGAGGATGACGCGACTTACATCCGCGAGTGGCAGCCGGTCACGGTGCCAGGGCTCCTGCAAACTCCGGCCTACGCGGAGTCAGTTATCGCCGGCGGCCCCCACTACCTGGAGCCGGAAAGGGTCGACCAGCTGGTGAAGGTGCGGATGGGGCGGCAGGCGAAGATCGACGAGGGTGGGGCGTCGTACACGGTCATCCTCTGGGAGGGTGTCGTCGTGCACCCGTTGGTGAGCGTCGGGATCCATCAGGAGCAGTTGTCCGCGATCCTTGAGATCGGAAAGCGCAAGAACGTCACCGTGCAGGTGCTGCCGTTCAGCGCCGGAGTCCTGGCCGGCTACTCCTCCGCCTTCTACTCCTTCAGCTTCGACGAGGAACCGACGGTCGAAGCCGTTGCCATGGACAACCTGCGAGGAACCTCGGTCCTTGAAGGGGCTGAGGATCTTGCCGCTTACGCCAATGCATACGACCTACTACGATCGTCAGCGTTGGCGCCGGACGCGAGCGCGAAGCTCATCCGGGGCGTACTGCGGAGCTTGAAGGAAGACACATCGTGACCAAGGTTGTAAGCCCCTTCTGGAAGTCCTCGTACTCCGGGCAGGAGAACGCCTGCGTCGAGGTCGCCGACACCGCCACCCACGGCCGCGCCATCCGCGACAGCAAGCAGCCGCACCCGGAAGACGGCAGCGCCCTCCTCACCGTCTCCCGGGCCGCCTGGCACCGCTTCGTCAACTCCCTCTGAACTACCTGCTGAACTACCTGCGGGGCAACGACGTGTTGGTGATCGGCAGCTTCTGTGTCGCCCCCGCCACGTACAGGTCCGTCGGAGCCGTGCGCAGCGTGAACGTGTCGTCGTAGGACGAGACACGGACCGACATGACGAAGAAGCCGTCGTCCTCGGCGGTCACCTTCACGTGGTACTCCTGCTCCCAGTAGGTCTGGAGGAAGACCTCCGTGCCCTGGGGCTCGACCCCGCTCGGGAGGGTGACCTTGCCCTGGACGGTGAGGATGTCGCCGGCCTTCACCTTCTTCTTGTTGACCGAGTAACTCACCGAGCTGGAGCGGGTCTTGGCGGCGACCGTGGTCTCCGCGAAGTAGCCGTCCTGCGGGGTGTTGAGGTCACCGTCCTCGTCGTAGAGGGCGGTGATGTGCACGTCGTGCTGGACGTTGAGCAGGCTGCTGCCGCCCGTGCGGTCGATGTCGACGTCCGGGACCGTGAACTTCCCGTTGGCGTCGGTGACCGGCTTGCCGAGGTCGCGGGGCTCGTAGTAGTTGGGGTCGATCGGGTCACCCCACGGGTTCCAGGTCGTGAACTGGACGACTTCCTGGAGGGTGACGGGGATGTTGGGCGCCGGGGTGCCGTCCGCCTTGGTGACGGTGCCGGTGACGTCGACGTGCCGTTCCTGGTAGTTCGTGGTGGTGGGGTTGGTCGTCACGGTCAGGACGTAGGCGTCGCCGGGGGCGGCGTCCGAGGGGGCCGCGGAGGCGGCCGGTACGGACAGGGCGCCGGTGGCGAGCAGCAGCGCGGCGGTGGCGGCGAGCCGCGTCGGCAGGGACTTCCTGGGCATGGGGGCAACTCCAACTTCGGTCGGTGATCGAGGAGTTGCGCCGCAGGTGTGCGACGCATCGGGTTCGACCGGCGGGGTGGGGTGGGAGTTGTCCCCTGTGTGTTCGCTGTTACGCGGCTGTGGTGTGCGGGGGGTTTGTCCGGGTTCCGGGTTCACCTGGACTTCGGACGCAGGCTGCCCCGCATTGCCCAACGCACCAAAAAGCGCCCCGCAGTTGACCCGCGGGGCGCCCTTCGTCGTCGTAGAACCGAGTGCTACTGGACGGCGATCACAGCTTCTCGATCACATAGTCGATGCACTTGGTCAGCGCCTCGACGTCCGCCGGGTCGATCGCCGGGAACATCGCCACGCGGAGCTGGTTGCGGCCGAGCTTGCGGTACGGCTCGGTGTCGACGATGCCGTTCGCGCGGAGCACCTTCGCCACCGCCGCCGCGTCGATCTCGTCGGCGAAGTCGATGGTGCCGATGACCTGCGAGCGCTTGGTGG
Organism: Streptomyces sp. N50; assembly: GCF_033335955.1. Classification (GTDB taxonomy): domain Bacteria; phylum Actinomycetota; class Actinomycetes; order Streptomycetales; family Streptomycetaceae; genus Streptomyces. Next base: position 3,932,787 of record NZ_CP137549.1, on the reverse strand, counting down.
GGTCGGACACGAACGGGGTCGCGTACTTCGACTCCTCCGCCCAGCTGTACAGACGGCTCGACGAGTCCTTCGTGCGGGCCGTCGACCACGCCAGGCCGCCCTGGCCGTTGATCCACTCAAGCTGCTCGTTGAGGAGGAACAGGGTGGACAGCGCAGGGGTGTTGTACGTCTGGTTCTTGCGGGAGTTGTCGATCGCCGTGGGGAGCGAGAAGAACTCCGGGACGTGGCGGCCGGACGCGTGGATGCGCTCGGCGCGCTCGATCGCGGCGGGGGAGAAGACGCCGATCCACAGGCCGCCGTCGGAGGCGAAGGACTTCTGCGGGGCGAAGTAGTAGACGTCCGTCTCGGCGATGTCCACCGGGAGGCCGCCCGCGCCCGACGTCGCGTCGACGAGGACGAGCGCGCCCTCGTCGGCGCCCGCCACGCGCTTGATGGGGGCCGCGACGCCCGTCGACGTCTCGTTGTGCGTGTACGCGTACACGTCGACGCCCGCCTCGGCGGCCGGGTCCGGGTGCGTGCCGGGGTCGGAGGAGATGACCGTCGGCTCGGCCAGCCACGGCGCCAGCTTGGCCGCCTTCGCGAACTTCGAGCTGAACTCGCCGAAGGTCAGGTGCTGCGACTTGTTGTCGATGAGCCCGTGGGTCGCGACGTCCCAGAAGGCCGTCGAACCGCCGTTGCCGAGGACGACCTCGTAGCCCTCGGGCAGCGAGAACAGCGCGGAGACGCCCTCACGCACCTTGCCGACCAGGTTCTTGACCGGGGCCTGGCGGTGGGACGTACCCAGCAGAGACGTACCGGTGGCGGCCAGCGCGTCCAGCGCCTCCGTCCGCACCTTGGAGGGGCCAGCGCCGAAACGTCCGTCGGCGGGCTTGATGTCAGCGGGAATCTGGATATCAGCCACGAGCCGGAGCGTATCCCCTCGGTGAAACCGGACGGAAACGCGTCCGTTCGATGAGACGACAGCCGAGACGAGCGGTCCGGCCCGTGGACAAGTGGATCAGTCGCCCGGCGTCAGCCGCACCGGCAGCTCGAAGATGTCGTTCTGCGTCACCACCGGCTTGTTGCGGAGCTCGCTCGCCGGGACCGCCAGGTCCAGGTGCGGGAAGCGCTCGTAGAGGGCCGGGAGTGCCACGTCCGCCTCCAGGCGGGACAGGGCCGCGCCCGGGCAGACGTGCGGGCCGTGGCCGAAGGAGATGTGGCGGTTCTCGCTGGTGCGGGTGATGTCGAACTCGCCCGCCGTCGGGCCGTGGGCCTCCTCGTCGCGGCCGATCGCGGCGTACGACACGATCAGCGCGTCCCCGGCCGGGAGGACCTTGTCGCCGACCTGGACGTCCTCCGTGGCGAAGCGGATCAGGACGTGCGAGGTGGGCGTCGAGTGGCGCAGGGTCTCCTCGACCACCGAGGACCAGTCGGCCTCGCCGGCCAGGACGAGGGCGCGCTGGACGGGGTGCGCCGACAGGTTGACGACCGCGTTGACGATCAGCGAGATCGTCGTCTCATGGCCGGCCGCGACCATCAGCTGGAGCGTGGAGACGATCTCGTCGTCGGTGAGGTGGTCGCCGTTCTCCGACGCCGCGATCAGCGCCGACGTCAGGTCGTCGCCCGGCTCCGCCCGCTTCGCCGCGACCGTCTGCGCCATGATGCCCGCGAGTTCCGTGAGGGTGGCGATCACCTCGGCCGGCGGGGTCTGCGTCGAGAAGAACTTCTCGAACAGCTCCTTCAGACGCGGGAGTTGGGACTCTTCTATGCCCATGAGGTCGGCGATGACGTACATCGGGAGCGGGTACGCGAACTCCGCCTTCAGGTCGACCTCGTCCCCCTCCAAGCCGTCCAGGAGGCCTTCCGTCAGCTTCGCTATCCGGCCCCGCATCTGCTCCACCCGGCGCGGGGTGAGCGCCTGCGCGACCAGCGTGCGCATCCGGCGGTGGTCCGCGCCGTCCACGGTCAGCATCGAACGGCCCGGGTTCGCGAGCCCGATCAGCGGCCAGTCCGCGGGGATCTCGCCGCGCTGCCAGGCACCCCAGACGTTGATGTCCTTCACCAGCCGCGGATCCGTGAGCAGCTGTTTCGCCTCGGCGTGCCGCGTCACCGCCCACACGGGCACGCCACCGGGCAGCTCCACGGCGGCCAGCGGACCGGCCGCACGCAGCCTGGCGCTCTCGCCGTCCAGGTCGGCGACGAAGGGGTCGAGGACGATACGGGTCTCTTCGGTACCGGTGCTCATACGGGAGTTCCTCCAAGGGCAGGGGTGGGGTACCGCGTCCTTCCGGGGGTCGGGGTCAACTCCCGGGCGCCCGGCGGGCGTTGTGGTGCCGCCGGGGTGACGCAGGATCGGTGCTGGAAGCTCAGAGCGCGGGCACGGGCGTGAACCGCACCGGCAGTTCGGTCAGGCCCCGCAGCCACGGCGAGGGCCTGCGGGTGAGGGACTCGGCCGGTACCGCCAGGTCGATGTCCGGGAGGCGGTCCAGGACGACCTCGATGCCCGTCCGCGCGATCACCTCGGCCACCTCCTGCGCCGGGAACGGACACCGGTGCTCCCCGTGCCCGAAGGAGAAGTGCGCGTTGTTGCCGCCGGTGAGCGCGGAGCCGTCGGTGCGGACCTGGGGGTCGGAGTTGGCGCCCTGGAGACCGAGGAGGAGCAGGTCGCCGGCGCGGATGCGGCGGCCGCCGAGCTGGGTGTCGCGGGAGGCCCAGCGCCCGGCCACGTTCTGCGTCGGGGTGTCCTCCCAGAGGACCTCGTTCATCGCCTCGGCGACACTGTTGCGGCCGCCGAACAGCGAGGCCGCGAAACGGTCGTCGGTCAGCATCAGCCGCAGCGAGTTGCCGATCCAGTCGGCGGTCGGCTGGTGGCCGGCCGCCATCATCACCATCAAGTCCTGGGCGATCTCGATGTCGTTGAAGCCGGACTCGTGCGTCAGCATCCGCGACACCACGTCGTCGGCCGGCGTTTCCTTCCGGTCGGCCAGCAACTGCCCCATGGACTCGGCCAGATGGCTCTGCCCGGCGAGCGCGCGCTCCCGTCCGTCGATCATGTCGTTGAGCGCGGTCACCAGCCCCGGACCCTGCTCGTCCCGGAAGCCGTAGAGCCGCGCCAGGACCCGCACGGGCAGCAGCATCGCGTAGTCGCCGACGATGTCCGTCTCGCCCTTGGCGCAGATCCCGTCGATCAGTTCGTCCGCGAACTTCTCGGTGTAGGAGCGGAGTTCGGACGGGTCTACCGCCTCCAGCGCGTCGCTGATCATGCCGACGCGCTCGCGGTGCCGCTCGCCGACCGTGTAGAGGATCGACGGCTGCTTACGGCCGATCATCGGCAGCAGCGGCCAGTCGTCGGGAATGCCGTCCCACTGGTTCCACAGGTCGGAGTCACGGCTGAACAGCACCGGATCGCCGGTGACTTGGTGCAGCTCGCGGTAGCCGAGCACCAGCCAGGCCGGGATGTCGCCGTCCAGCACCACGGGGGTCACGGCGCCGTGCTCGCGCCGCATCTCCCGGTACAGCCGCGCCGGTTCGGTCTGGAACCTGGGTCCACTCAGCGGTACGGGCGCGGTCACAGGGCCAACTCCTGGTGGGGGGCGGGGACTTGGGGGCGGGCGGCGCCCTGGCCGTCGTGGCGACCGGGGACCTGACCGTCGTAGCGACCGGGGCCCTGGCCGTCGTAACGGCCCCTGGTCTGTCCGTTCTTGACGTGCTCGACCAGGGAGATCAGCACCTGTTTCGCGGACGCGCGGGAGCGGGCGTCGCAGTCCAGGAGGGGGACGTGCGGGTCGAGGTCGAGGGCCTCGCGGATCTGCTGCGGGGCGTAGGTGGGGCCGCCGAAGTCGTTGCAGGCCACGACGAAGGGGGTGCCGTGGTGTTCGAGGCGGTCGATCGCGTACCAGGAGTCGCCGATGCGGCGGGTGTCGACGAGGACCACCGCGCCGAGCGTCCCGGAGAAGAGACGGTCCCAGAGGAACCAGAACCTCTCCTGGCCCGGGGCGCCGAACAGGTACAGCACATTGCGGGCGTCGAGCGTGATGCGGCCGAAGTCGAAGGCGACCGTGGTCGCGGACTTGCCGCGCACCTCGCTGATGTCGTCGACGGCCTCGCCGGCCTTCGTCATCGTCTCCTCGGTGTTGAGGGGACGTATCTCGCTGACCGAGCGGACCAGCGTGGTCTTGCCGACGCCGAAGCCGCCGACGACCACGATCTTCAGGCCGTTGTCGGCGGAGGCACCCAAGGGGGTGCGCGCGTCAGAGGTTGCGGAGTCCAACGAGCACCTGTTCCAGGACGTCGGGATCGAGATCGGCCTTGCGCGGATGGCGGGCGCTGACCCGGCCGGCCGCGAGAAGGTCGGAGAGGAGGATCTTGGTGATGCTCACCGGGAGCTTGAGCTCGGCCGCCAACTCGACGACGGCCGTGGGGTGTTCGGTGATCCGCAGGATCGCCGCGTGCTCCGACTGCATCCCGGCCGCCGGATCGCACTCGGCGACCACGAGGGTCACCAGGTCGAACGGGCTGTCCGGGCCGGAACGGGCGCGGCCTCCGGTGAGCGTGTAGAGGCGGTCGGGTGAGTCGTCCCTGCCGGGGCGGCTCATGACGAGCGGGGTTCCGCGCGCAGGTGCTCGCCGAGCTGTTCGACCAGCTCGCTCATGTTGTGCCCGATCAGCCCCGCGTCCGCGTCCTCGGTGGTGACCAGGGCCAGGTGCGCGCCCTCGCCCGCCTCGACGATGAACAGCACGCCGCCGTAGAACTCCGTCATCGCGGAGCGGACACCCCCGCTGCCGTCCCCGAACTCCACCGACGCGCCGTGCGACAGCGACTGGATCCCGGCGGCGATCGCGGCGAGCTGGTCGGCCTGGTCGACGGAGAGCTCGGGCGTCCGGCACAACTTCAGGCCGTCCCGCGACAGCACGAGCGCGTGCCGCGCGCCCGGGGTGCGCTCCAGGAGGCCTTCGATGAGCCAGGTGAGCTTCTCGTCGGCGGTCGTCGTGCCGGTCATGAGGTGGGGTTGCCTTCCGAGTGGGAGAGGGAGGGAGTGGGGGTGGGCTCTGCGGATACGGGGCTGTCCGCCGATCCGGGGAACTCCGCCGGTACGGGGCTGTCCGCGTCGGTGCCGGACGCGCGCGTGGCCTGGTCGGTCGCCGCCGCCTCGCGCACGGCCCGGCGGAAGCTGTTGAAGCGGGCGGTGCGGGCGAGGGTGTCGTCGGCGGAGGGGGCGGGGCGCGTTGTCTCGGGGGCGGCGGACTCGGTACGCGCGCGTGAGCGTTCGGCCTCCGCGAGTGCCTGACCCCGGCGACGCTTGGGCAGGCCTTCGGGCAACGTGTTCGCTACGTCCGTCACCGCGTCGGCCGGTGCGTCCCGGTCCGCCGACTCGTGCGTGGGCACCGGGTCCGGGTCGAGGTCGGCGAGGGTGCGGCCGGCGGCGTAGGACATCCACGGGTGGTCGCGGACGGAGGTCGCGGGCTCGGCAACCGCCTCCGGATCCACCGGTGTTGACGGCGAGGGCTGCGGTGACGCCTCGGGGAGGTCCAGGGAGACCTGCGGTGCCGGCGCGTCCTGGGGCACCAGGATGTCCTGCGGTACGAGCATCAGGACGCCGGTGCCGCCCCGCGCGGAGGGCCGGTACGACACCTTCAGGCCGTACTTGCGGGCCAGCCGCCCGACGACCGCGAGGCCCAGCCGGGTGCCGGTGAGACCGCCCAGTTCGGCCGAGTCACCGGAGACTGCGCGCTCGGCGCGGCGCAGCTGGATGTCGCCCATGACCAGGCCGCTGTCCTCCACCGAGAGGATGACCCCGGCGGGCACTTCTTCTACGTAGACGTGCACTTCGGCGCTCGGCGGCGAGAAGTTCGCCGCGTTGTCGAGGAGTTCGGCGAGCGCGTGCATCACGCCCTCGGCCGCGTGTCCGGCGACGGCGGTGTCGCTCGCGGAGTGCACGCGCACGCGCTGGTAGCCGCTGATCCGGCCCATCGCGCCCCGCAGGATCGACTCCATGGCGATCGGGCGGGCCCAACGGCGCCCGGAGCGCGCGCCCGTGAGGACAGCGACGGAGTCGGCGAGACGGCCCGCCTGCGCGGTGCGGTGGTCGAGGTGGAGCAGGTCGGCGAGGACGTCCTCGTCCGAGTGCCGTTCCTCCATGGCGCGCAGGTCGGCGAGCATGCCGGTGGCCAGCGCCTGCATCCGGCCCGCCGCGTTGGCGGTCGCGGAGAGCGCGGCGGCCCGCTCGTGGGAGTCCCGGCGGGCGCGCTCGGCCAACTGCTTGTTCTCGGCGGCGAGTCGGGCGCGCTCCAGCTCGCTCTCCTCCGTGAGGCGGCCGCGCTCCTCCGCGAAGGAGGTGGTGAGCCGCATCCGTTCCTGGGAGAAGTCGGAGGTCAACCGGGCGCGTTCCTGCGAGAGTTCGGCGGTCAGCCGGGCCCGCTCGTGGGTCAGCTCCTCGGTCAGCTGCACGCGCTCCCGGTCGAAGTCCGTGCTCAGCCGGGCCCGTTCCTGCAGCAGCCGCCCCGCGTCCAGGGTGACGGCCTCCAGGCGGCGGCGGGTGATCCGGGCCGTCTGGTACGCGTGCGTGGCGAGCGCGACGGCCGCGCACAGCAGGAGCGCGCCGGCCCCCGCACCGCAGGCGACCGCGAGCCGCTTCGAGCCGGGTGTCACATAGACCGCGCCGGCGACCGCGAGCCCGGCCAGTACGGCGGTGAACAGGGGGACGGGGGCGACGGTGCGGAAGGTGGGTCGTTCGCCGGGAAGTATGGGGGCGGTCATGAAGGGGGTCCTCGGTCGTGTCCTCGGGCGTCTTTGGTCGTGGTCCTCAGTCGTCCTCGGTCGTGTCCTCGGGGGGTGCTCGTCGGGTTCCTGGGCGAGAAGCGACTCCGGGTGCTCAACTGCCGGTCACTATATGAGAATTAGTGATCGAACTGGGTGGGTTCTGGATGCGTTTACGGAATCGGTGCCGCGTCGGCGCGAAGCATCCCGGAACGATTCGCCAGATGCCGGACGGTCACTGTCAGTGGTCGGGTGCATGCTGGGGGCATGGCGGATCTTCAAGCGGGCCTGGTGGATGTCCAGGCGGAACTGCGGCGGACCGTCCGGGGCGAGGTCGGTTTCGACGTCACGTCCCGGGCGCTGACGACCATGGACGCGTCCAACTACCGACGCGTCCCCCTGGGTGTCGTAGCGCCCCGTGACGCCGACGACGTGGCGGCGACCCTGGCGGCCTGCCGGGCGCACGGGGTGCCGGTGGTGGCCCGCGGCGGCGGCACGTCCATCGCCGGCCAGGCGACGGGCACGGGCGTGGTCCTGGACTTCACCCGCCACATGAACGGCCTGGTGTCCCTGGACCCCGCGTCCCGTACGGCGGTCGTGCAGCCCGGCCTGGTCCTCGACCGCCTCCAACAGGCCGCCGCGCCCCACGGGTTGCGCTTCGGCCCCGACCCCTCGACCCACAGCCGCTGCACCCTCGGCGGCATGATCGGCAACAACTCGTGCGGCTCCCACTCGGTCGCCTGGGGCACGACGGCGGACAGCGTGAGCGGGCTGTCGGTGATCACCGCGCGGGGCGACTCCCTGCGCCTCGGCCAGGACTGGGCGGGCGCCCCATCGGGTCTACGCCCCCTCGTGGAAAGCGAGTTGGCCCGCCTGCGCACCGGCTTCCCGGACCTCCCCCGCCGTATCTCGGGGTACGCGCTGGACGCCCTCCTGCCCGAGAACGGCGCGGACGTCGCCCGCTCCTTCTGCGGCAGCGAGGGCACGCTGGGCATCCTCACGGAGGCGGTCGTACGCCTCGTCGAGGCACCGCGCGCGCGTGCGCTGGCGGTACTCGGTTACGCCGACGAGAGCGGGGCGGCGGAGGCGGCAGCGGGCCTGCTGGTCCACGGCCCGCTCACCGTCGAGGGCATGGCGGCCGACCTGGTCCGCTCCACCGCCGACCTCCCCCGGGGCGGCGCCTGGCTGTTCGTCGAGACGGGCGGCGACACGGAGGCGGAGGCACGCGCGCGTGCGGAGACCATCGTCCGCGCGGCCGATGTCCTCGACTCCCTGGTGGTCACCGACCCTTCGGCTCAACGGGCCCTGTGGCGCGTCCGCGAGGACGCGAGCGGCACGGCGACGCGCATGCCGGACGGCTCGGAGGCGTGGCCGGGCTGGGAGGACTGCGCGGTGCCACCGGCTCAACTGGGCGCGTATCTACGGGACTTCAGGAGCTTGTTGACCGCACACGGCCTACGGGGCACGCCGTACGGCCACTTCGGGGACGGCTGCATCCACGTCCGCATCGACTTCGACCTGCTGACGGAGCCGGGGGTGGCCCGCTTCCGCCGCTTCTCGGAGGAGCTGGCGGAGTTGGTGGCGGCGCACGGCGGCTCGCTCTCCGGCGAACACGGGGACGGCCAGGCACGCGCGGAGCTACTACCTCGGATGTACGGCGCCGAGATGGTGACCCTCTTCGAGCGCGCGAAGGGGGTCTGGGACCCGGACGACCTCCTCAACCCCGGGATGCTCGTGCGGCCCGCCCCGCTCGACTCGAACCTCCGCTTCTCGGTGCTCCCGCGCGAGCCGGTGGACGTGGTGTTCGGCTACCCGTCCGACGGCGGCGACTTCTCGGCGGCGGTACGGCGCTGCGTAGGAGTCGCCAAGTGCCGTACGACAGAGGCGTCCGGGTCCTCGGTGATGTGTCCGTCGTTCCGGGCCACCGGCGAGGAAGCGCACTCCACACGCGGGCGTGCCCGGTTGTTGCACGAGATGCTCGCGGGCGAACTGGTCACCGACGGCTGGCGGTCGACGGAGGTCCGGGACGCGCTGGACCTCTGCCTGTCCTGCAAGGGCTGCCGCACGGACTGCCCGGTCGGGGTCGACATGGCCACGTACAAGGCGGAGTTCCTGCACCATCACTACGAGGGCCGGCGCAGGCCGGCGGCGCACTACGCGATGGGCTGGCTGCCGCGCTGGCTACGGCTGGTGGCGCGCACGCGTACGGCGTGGCTGGTCAACTCCCTCGCCTCGGTGGGGCCGTTGGCGCGGGTGGCCAAGCGGTTGGGCGGGATCGCGACCGAGCGGAGGATTCCGCGGGTGGCGGGGGTGACGTTCACGAGGGCGTGGCGGCGGCAGGCCAGAGCGGAGACGCGGCGGAGCATGCGGGCGGGGGTGGAGTACGAGGAGACTCCCACCCGGGGCCGTGTCCACCTGTGGCCGGACACCTTCACGGAGCACCTGTCACCGTCGGTCGGCCACGCGGCCGTGCGGGTGCTGGAGGCGGCGGGCCTGGGCGTACTCCCGGTCCTGCCGGTGATGACGGGGAAACAGGTCTGCTGCGGCCTGACCTACGTCTCGACGGGCCAACTGGACCGCGCACGCGAGGTGTTGCGCCGGACGCTGGACGCGATGGGTGAGCTCCCGGGCACGGGGGAGGTGCCCATCGTCGTCCTGGAACCGAGCTGCGCGGCGGCCCTCCGCACGGACCTCCCGGAGCTGCTGCCGAACGACCCGAGGGCAGCCCGCCTGTCCGCCTCGATCCTCACCTTCGCCGAGGCCCTGGAACGCCTGGCCCCCGACTGGACCCCACCTCGTCTGGATCGCCCGACAGCGGGCCAGACCCACTGCCACCAACACGCGGTACTGGGCGACGCCCCCGACCGCCGCCTGCGCGATGCGGCCGGCCTGACGGGCGAACTGGCGGGCGGCTGCTGCGGGTTGGCGGGCAACTTCGGCTTCGAGAAGGGCCACTACGAGGTGTCGGCGACATGCGCGGAGGAACAACTCCTCCCGGCGGTACGCCAGGCCCCACAGGACGCGCTGATCCTGGCGGACGGCTTCTCGTGCCGCACACAGCTGGAGCAACTGGCGGGCGTACGGGGCCGACACCTGGCGGAGATCCTGGCGGACGCGCTGGAGGGGGAAGAGAAGTGACCGACGAACTGGCCCGGGTCGCCGTCCTCTCCGACATCCACGGCGTACTCCCCGCCCTGGAGGCGGTCCTCGCCGAACCGGAGGTGGCCGCCGCTGACCGCGTCGTCCTCACCGGCGACATCACGGCGGGCCCCCAACCGGCGGAAGTGGTGGACCTGTTGAGAGCCGAGTCCGACCGGGTCCTGTGGATCTCGGGCAACGCGGACCGCGAACTGGTCGAGTACCGCAGAGGCGAACGCACCGAGATCCCCGACCCCATCGCCCCGTACGCGGCGACCGCCCTCCGCCCCGACCAGATCGACTTCCTGGCCACCCTCCCCAAGACGCTCACCCTCCCGATCCGCGGCCTGGGCAGAGTCCTGTTCTGCCACGCGACTCCCCGCGACGACGAGGAAGTCGTCCTGGTCGACTCCCGCCCCGCCCGCTGGACGGAGGTCCTCACCGGCCTCGACGACGACATCCGCACGATCGTCTGCGGCCACACCCACATGCCGTACATCCGCCTCGCCCACGGCCGCCTGATCGTCAACCCCGGCAGCGTCGGCATGCCGTACGGCCGCCCCGGCGCCCACTGGTGCCTGCTCGGCCCCGGCACGGACCTGCGCGTGACGCCGTACGACATCCCGACGGCGATCGCCCGCCTCACCCGCGAGTCCGGCTACCCGGAGATCGCCGAGTGGGCGGACTACTTCCTCAACGCGCGGGCGTCGGACACGGAGGCGCTGGAGATGTTCGGACCCCGGGACGGGCGCGGGTGACTGCCTAGGCTGGCCGTTCGACCACGCTTTCGATCCGTCAGGGAGCCCGCGTATGACCAGCCTCCGTCTCCGCCCCATCACCCCCGCCGAACACCTCGCGTTCATCGCCGCGCGCCCCTCCGCCAGCCATATGCAGGTGCCGTCGTGGGGTGCGGTGAAGCCCGACTGGCGGGCGGAGAGTCTGGGGTGGTTCGAGGAGACGAGCGGGCAACTGGTCGGTGTGGGGCTGGTGTTGTACCGGCCCGTGCCCAAACTCAAGAAGTACCTCGCGTACCTGCCCGAGGGTCCGGTGATCGACTGGCACGCAGCCGATCTCGACCGCTGGCTCGACCCGATGCTCGCGCACCTCAGGTCGCAGGGCGCGTTCACGGTGAAGATGGGCCCGCCCGTCGTCGTACGCCGCTGGAGCGCGGACGCGGTGAAGGCGGCGATCGCCGACCCCGACGCGCGCCGGCTCAAGGACGCGGCGCCCACGTCGTACGAACCGCGTGCCTACGAGGTCGCCGATCGCCTGCGCCGCGCGGGCTGGCAGCAGACGGAAGCCGGGGGAGACGAGGGCTTCGCGGCCGGGCAACCCCGGTACGTGTTCCAAGTACCGTTCGCGGGCCGCTCGTTGGACGACATCCACCGCGGGCTCAACCAACAATGGCGGCGCAACATCAAGAAGGCCGAGAAGGCCGGCGTGAAGGTGGTCCAGGGCGGCTACGACGACCTCCCCGCCTTCTACGAGCTGTACGCCGAGACCGCCGAGCGCGACCGCTTCATCCCGCGCCCGCTGCCCTACTTCCAGCGCATGTGGAACGCCCTCACCGCCGAACACCCCGACCGCATGCGCCTCTACCTCGCCCACCACGACGGCGAGATCCTCGCCGCGGCCACGATGCTGACGGTCGGCCGGCACGTCTGGTACTCCTACGGCGCCTCCACCAGCCGCCGCCGCGAGGTGCAGCCCAACAACGCGATGCAGTGGCGCATGATGACCGACGCCCACCAACTCGGCGCGGCCGTATACGACTTCAGGGGCATCACCGACACCCTGGAGGAGTCCAACCACCTGCTGGGGCTGCTGCGTTTCAAGGCCGGTGCGGGCGGAGAGGCCGTCGAGTACCTGGGGGAGTGGGACTTCCCCCTCAACCGGCTGCTGCACAAGGCGCTGGACCTCTACATGGCGCGCCGCTGAGGGCGGAAGCACAGGTTCATTAAGGCTCCTCTCAGGTTTATCAGAGAACTCTCAGGTTGGCGGCCGTAACTCAGGATTCACAAAGGTATTCACAGCCCATGTTTGCCGATCGCTCGACGACTTTGCTGCGACTTGGCTACAGGGCCGTGTAAGTTTCTGGGTGTCGGGAATTCCCCGGGCGGTAAAACGCTCGACTTTGACGCACAAATTTCTCTGCACAACCTAGGAGTTCGGAATGGGCCTCAACAAGCTCGCCCCGCTGCCCAAGCCCAAGAAGCAGCAGCTTCCGCCCCCGCCGCCCCCGAAGCCGCGCAAGAAGCACGAGCCCAAGCCGCTGCCGAAGCCGCTGCCCGGCCAGGACAGCTGACCCGGCAGTAGAAGAGGGCCGACCCACGCAGTCGGCCCTCTTTTCTTTCCCGAATTCGAAAATCCAAAGAATTCTGATGACGGAAAGCGAAGGGGACAGGGAAAGTGGACATGGATACGGACGAGGAAGACCTCGAATACGACGAGGACTACGGAACTCCCACCATTCCCGCCCGCACCGCTTTCCGTCGTTTCTGGCCGCTGACCCGCGGTCTCAGACGCTGGCTGGTCCTCGTCTGGGTGTGCACGGTGATCGGCGCGCTCGCCGAGACCGAGGCCATCCTCCTCTTCGCCGACCTCACCGACCGCGCCCTCGCGAAGGGCTCACTGAGCGCGTTCTGGAGCCCGGCCGTGAAGTGGCTGGGCGTCGCGCTCGTGGGCGCGCTCGTCTCGTACGCGGGCAACTCCCTCGCCGCCTGGGCCACCGAACGTTTCGTGATGAGACTGCGCGAGCATGTCTTCGACCACGTACAGCAGTTGCCCCCGCACTTCTTCCAACGGCACCGCCAGGGCGACCTGTTGTCCCGCCTCACCAGCGACGTGGAGGCGATCGAGACCCTCGTCGTGTCCGGCGTCATCGGCACCGCCTCCGCGCTCTTCTCCGCCCTCTTCTACGCGGCCGCCGCGTTCTGGCTGCGCTGGGACCTCGCGGCCGCCACCTTCGTCCTCGCCCCCCTCTTCTGGCTCGCGGCCCGCCGCTTCTCCGGCTCCATCAAGGACGTCTCGCGCGAGGGCCGGGTCGCCGACGGCGCGATCACCTCGGTCGTCGAGGAGTCCCTCGGCAACATCGTCCTCACCCAGGCCTACGGCCGCCGCGACGCCGAACGCCGCCGCCTGAACGAGGAGGCCGGCGCCTGGTTCCGCGCCTCCGTCCGCTCGACCCGGCTCAACGAGGCGTACGAGCAACTCGTCTCCGTCATCGAGACCGTGTGCGTGCTCGCCGTCATCGGCATCGGCGCGTGGGAGATCTCGACGGGCCGCATGACCCTCGGCCAACTGCTCGCGTTCTCGGCCTTCTTGGGCTACCTCTACCCGCCCGTCCGCGGCCTGGCCCAACTCGGCCTGACCATCACCGCCGCCACCGCGGGCGCCGAACGCCTCATCGAGATCCTCGACGTCCGCCCGTCCGTCGCCGACCCCGCCCGCGACTCCGAGACCGGCCGCCCCGACGGCACGGTCGAACTCCGCGACGTCACCTTCAGCTACCCGGGCGCGGACAGGACCGCCCTGGAAGGCCTCTCCTTCACCGTCAATCCAGGCGAGTTGGTGATCGTCACCGGCCCCAGCGGCGCCGGCAAGTCCACGGTCTCCAAAATGCTGCTCCGCTTCTACGACCCCGACGCGGGCCAAGTCCTCCTCGACGGGGTGCCGTTGCGGGACCTCCCCCTCGCCCGCCTGCGCGAGTACGTCACCCTGCTCCCCCAGGAGACCCTGGTCCTGCACGACACCGTCCGCGCGAACATCGCCTGCGGCCGCCCCGGCGCGAGCGAGCAGGCGATCATGGACGCGGCTGTCGCTGCCGACGCCCACGAGTTCATCCTCCGCCTCCCCGACGGCTACGACACGAAGGTCGACCCCAACTCGGCCCGCCTGTCCGGCGGTCAGCTCCAGCGCCTGGCGATCGCCCGCGCGATCCTGCGCGACGCCCCGGTCCTGGTCCTCGACGAACCGACCACCGGCTTGGACTCGATGGCCGCCCGCCGGGTCGTGAAGCCTCTGCGCCGACTGATGGCGGGCCGTACGACCATCATGATCACCCACGACCTCAACCTCGCCCCCGACGCCGACCGCATCCTGGTGGTGGACCGGGGCCGGATCGTGGAGACGGGCCGGCACGCCGAGCTGATGGCGCTGGGCGGGGCGTACTCGCGGCTGCACCGGTCGCAGAACAACGCGGTGATGGACACCGGGGAGCTGAGGCTGCCGTCGTTCGCGGAGGCGGGCGTGGGTTACGGCTACCCCGCGGCGCCGGTCTTCGTAGAGAGCTGGACCCCGCAGACGTACGAGCCGCCGTACGAGTCGCCGTACAGCCCGACGTATCAACCGGCCTACCCGCAGACCGAGTACCCGGAGTACTCCGACCCCCTCTTCGGGCCCATGCCGACCACCCTCCCCGATGGTAGGCCCCTGTTCCGGGACTAGCCTCAATGACAGTTGCATAAAGGGTTCGCACACCTGTCGAAGTCCATTACCATGGACCGAGCAGTGCATCGTGATGGATGAATGCGCGCTGAACCGAGCCCTGGAAGCCCCCGTGAGCATCCCCAGTACGCCGCCCACCGCCCCCGTGGCCACCCCGTCCGCCGTCCCGACCGCCAACCCGACCGCCAACCCGGCCGTCACCCCTGGCCGCAGGGGCTCGCTCGGGCCGGTGGGTCTGGTGCTGGCCGGGGGTGTCTCGGTGCAGTTCGGCGGTGCGCTGGCGGTGACGCTGATGCCCAGGGTGGGGGCGCTGGGTGTGGTGACGCTACGGCTTCTGGTGGCCGCGGTGGTTCTCCTCGTGATCTGTCGCCCGAGTCTGCGGGGCCACTCGCGAGCGGACTGGGGCACGGTCGTCGTCTTCGGCATCACCATGGCCGCGATGAACGGCCTCTTCTACCAGTCGCTGGCCCGCATCCCCCTGGGTCCGGCGGTGACGCTGGAGGTACTGGGCCCGCTCGCCCTCTCGGTCCTGACGTCCCGGCGTGCGCTGAACGCGGTATGGGCGGGACTCGCCCTGGCGGGCGTCTTCCTCCTCGGCGGCGGAGGCTTCAGCAGCCTGGACCCGGTAGGCGTGGCCTTCGCCCTGGGGGCCGGAGCCATGTGGGCCACATACATAGTCTTCAGCGCTCGTACGGGGCGTCGCTTTCCGCAGGCCGATGGGTTGGCGCTGGCGATGGTTGTGGCGGCGGTGGTGTTCCTGCCGCTCGGCGTCGTGGAGTCAGGCACAAAGCTCCTGAACCCGGCGACGGTCGCCCTCGGATCCGCGGTGGCGGTCCTGTCATCGGTCCTCCCCTACACACTCGAACTCCTGGCCTTGCGCCGCCTCCCCTCCTCGACCTTCGCCATCCTGATGAGCCTGGAACCGGCTGTGGCGGCAACCGCGGGCTTCCTGATCCTCCACCAGGCGCTGTCCGTCCCTGAAGCCATGGCTATCGCGTTGGTCATTGCGGCGAGCATGGGGGCGGTGCGGACGCAGGTGGGCCGGGGGAAGGCGAAAGTAGAGCCGTAGGTGACCGTTGGGCCACTCGCTTCTCAGCCAGTGTCGGGCTTCCGCGGCCCGAGTAAAGGGCGCTCCCTGCGGTCGCGTCGGCAAGCCGATTCCGCTGCGCTCCACCCTTGACACGGCCCGCTCCAGCCCGTTTGAGAAGCGAGCGAGCGGCCCGGAGGGATGGGTGGCCAGGTACCTATCCCCCTGCCTGAACTGTGTTGCGGGCCGGTGTGGTGGGGGCGCGTTCGCGTCGAGCCAGCACGCCGGGCCGGCTTAGCGGCTAACCCCCGGTGGGCGGGGCGCGCCGGCGTCTCGCCTGCACGCCGGGCTGGCTTAGCGGCTAACCCCCGGGTGGGCGGGGCGCGCTGGCGTCTCGCCTGCACGCCGCCTCGGCTCAGCGGCTGTCTGCCGGTGGGGTGTGAGGCCACGAGCGTGCGCGCTGCCGTCTCGCCAGCACGCCACCCCGGCTCAGCGGCCAACGATGAGTGGATGAGTGAGTGGGTGGGCGGGTGAGTGGGTGGGCGGGTGAGTGGGCGAGCGGGTGAGCGGATGGGTGGATGGTTGGGCGGGAGGTTGGGTGGGCGGTTGGGGGGTTGCGGGAAGCCGGGGGTAAATCTAACCATCATCGTGGGCTTTGACTGGTTAGAAATGGCCCCAGCCTCCAGAGGGGCGGAGCGGGGCGGGGCGGGGCGGGGCGGGGCGGGGATGGGTGGGGATGGGTGGGTCGGGGAAGTGCGAACACTTCCGCTTCGCCCGTCACTCTTCCGCAGGCCGGGAGTCATTACCCGGGCCGCCACCCAGAGTTGACCGGGAAGCCCCCACCGGCCGGTGGCCGCCGAGCCGGCCCGGCGTGCGGGCGAGATGCCGGCGCGCCACCTCGGCCTCCGACCCGGTCCTCTCTGGAAGCCGGGGTTATTTCTAACCGGTCAAAGCGCGCCACAGAGGTTAGTTTCACCTACAGCCTCCAGCAACCACCCATCCCCACCCCATCCCCATCCCACCCCCGCCCCCGCCCCCCCCACTCGCCGTTGGCCGCTGAGCCGGCCCGGCGTGCTGGCGAGACGCGAACGCGCTCCGCTGTACCGGCCGGCCACGCAGTACAGGCACGGGCAGGCATGCCTGGCCACCCATGCCTCGGGGCCGCCCGCTCGCTTCTGAAACGGGATTGCGGGAGACGAGTCAAGGGTGGAGCGCAGCGGAATCGGCACAGCCGACGCGACCGCAGGGAGCGCCCTTTACTCGGCTCCCGCAATCCCGACACTGACAAGAAGCGGGCGGCCCAACGGTCACAACACAACTCCGGCCCACAGCAACAACCCAACCCAACCCAACCGGCCCACCCGAGCTTAAATAATGCAAGCACGCTTGATTGTTTCTGACGCCCCTGCCATGCTCCCCCCATGTCCGATCCGACGCGCGTGTTCGACGACCTGCGTGAGGAGAGCGAGGAACTCGACCGGCTCGTGGCCGAGTTGAGGCCGGAGGGCTGGGCGTTCGAGACCCCCGCTGCCCGCTGGACCGTCGCCCACCAGATCGCCCACCTGGCCTGGACCGACCACTCCGCCCTGCTCGCCGTGACGGACGGGGAAGCGTTCCGGGTGCTGGTCGAGAAGGCCCTCGCCACTCCCGGGACGTTCGTGGACGAGGGTGCGCAGGAGGGGGCCGCGAAGACCCCCGCTCAGCTCCTCGCCGACTGGCGGGCCGGGCGGACGGCCCTGCTGGCGGCCCTGTATGCCGCACCCACAGGAACCCGCTTCCCCTGGTACGGCCCACCCATGTCGGCCGCCTCTATGGCCACCGGCCGGCTTATGGAGACCTGGGCGCATGGACAGGATGTCGCTGACGCGATCGGTGTGGTCCGGCCACCTACCGATCGGCTCCGGCATGTGGTGCGCATCGGTGTGCGCGCACGTGACTTCGCCTTCGGTGTGCATGGGCTCACCCCGCCGAGCGAGGAGTTCCGTGTCGAACTCCACGCCCCTTCCGGCGAGGGCGAGTTGTGGGTCTACGGACCTGAAGACGCCCCGCAACGCGTCACCGGCCCCGCCCTCGACTTCTGCCTCCTCGTCACCCAGCGCGCCCACCGTTCCGACCTCGCGGTGGAGGCGGTAGGACCCGAGGCCGATCGATGGCTCGACATCGCCCAGGCCTTCGCGGGACCCCCCGGCGCCGGGCGCCCGCCGAAGCCGAAGGAAGGAGGCGGACAGTGACCTCCACCGTCGCCCCCCTCCGCATAGGCAACGCCTCCGGCTTCTACGGCGACCGGTTCGACGCCCTGCGCGAGATGCTCACCGGCGGCCAACTGGACGTCCTCACCGGTGACTACCTCGCCGAGCTGACCATGCTCATCCTGGGACGGGACCGGCTGAAGGACCCCGGCGCCGGGTACGCCCGTACCTTTCTCAAGCAGTTGGAGGAGTGTCTCGGGCTCGCCCAGGAGCGCGGGGTGCGGATCGTCACCAACGCCGGAGGACTGAACCCCGCTGGACTCGCCGACACCGTACGGAAGTTGGCCGATCGGCTCGGGATCGTCGCGCGGGTCGCGTATGTCGAGGGGGACGACCTCGCCGGGCGGTATCCGGACGCCCTTGCCGCGAACGCGTATCTCGGTGGCTTCGGGATCGCCGCCTGTCTTGAGGCGGGGGCCGATGTCGTGGTCACCGGGCGGGTCACCGATGCCGCACTGGTCACCGGGCCCGCGGTCGCTCACTTCGGGTGGGCGGCCGACGACTACGACCGGCTCGCGGGGGCCGTGGTCGCCGGGCACGTGCTGGAGTGCGGGACCCAGGCGACCGGTGGCAACTACGCCTTCTTCACCGAGCACGCGCCGGAGAAGCTCCGCAGGCCCGGGTTTCCGCTGGCCGAGATCCATGAGGACGGGTCCTGCGTCATCACCAAACACCCCGGCACGGGGGAGTCGTGGACGTCGGTACCGTCACCGCGCAGCTCCTCTACGAGACACACGGCGCGCGCTACGCAGGGCCCGATGTCACCGCCCGCCTCGACACCGTCCGGATCGGGGAGGACGGGACCGGGGACGGGTGCGATCGGGTGCGGATCGAGGGCGTGCGAGGGGAAGCCCCGCCGCCCACTCTCAAGGTCGGGCTCAACCGGCTGGGCGGCTTCCGCAACGAGGTCGCCTTCGTGCTCACCGGGCTCGACATCGAGCGCAAGGCCACCCTCGTCCGGGAGCAGATGGACGCCGCGTTCGACGAGGGGAACGCCAAGTCCCGGCCGAGTGAACTCCGTTGGGATCTCGCCCGTACCGACCACGCGGACGCCTCCACCGAGGAGACCGCCAGCGCACTGCTGCGGCTCGTCGTGCGGGATGCCGATCCGGAGGTCGTCGGGCGGGCACTGAGTGCCACCGCCGTCGAGCTCGCACTGGCCAGTTACCCCGGCTTCCATGTGCTGACCCCACCTGGAAAAGGAGCGCCCTATGGCGTCTTCGATGATGTGTATGTCCCCCATGGTGACGTCGACCATGTGGCCGTCCTCCACGACGGGCGCCGGGTTGCTGTGGCCCCGGCCCACCACACCCGCGTACTGGAAGACCTTCCGCAGCCGGCCCTCCCCGAGCCTCCGCCGGACGGGCCCACGACGCGGGCGCCCCTTGGTCTGGTCGCCGGGGCCCGTAGCGGTGACAAGGGAGGGAACGCCAACGTGGGGGTGTGGGCGCGTACGGATGAGGCGTGGCGCTGGCTCGCCCATGCGCTGACCGTCGAGCGGTTCAGGCAACTCCTGCCGGAGACGGCCGAGTTGGGTGTCACCCGGCACGTCCTGCCCAACCTGCGTGCCCTCAACTTCGTCGTCGAGGGGATTCTCGGCGAGGGCGTCGCCGCCCAGCATCGTTTCGATCCGCAGGCCAAGGCCCTGGGCGAATGGCTGCGTTCCCGTCGTCTGGACATACCGGAGGTCCTCCTGTGACCGTCCTCCCGACCGCCCTGGACACCAACGGTCCCGACTACACCGCCCACCGCGAGGCCATGCTCGCCAAGCTCGGCGAACTCGACGCCGAGCACGCGAAGGCGCTCGCCGGTGGCGGACCGAAGTACGTCGAACGGCACCGCAAACGCGGCAAGTTGCTCGCCCGCGAGCGCATCGAGCTGCTCCTCGACCCCGACACCCCCTTCCTCGAACTCTCCCCGCTCGCCGCCTGGGGCAGCGACTACGCGGTCGGCGCCTCACTCGTCACCGGCATCGGGGTGGTGGAAGGCGTGGAGTGCCTGATCACCGCCAACGACCCGACCGTGCGCGGGGGAGCCAGCAATCCCTGGTCGCTGAAGAAGGCCCTGCGCGCCAACGACATCGCCCTCGCCAACCGCCTCCCCTGCATCAGCCTCGTCGAGTCCGGAGGCGCCGATCTCCCCTCCCAGAAGGAGATCTTCATCCCCGGCGGCGCCATCTTCCGCGACCTCACCCGCCTCTCGGCCGCCGGCATCCCGACGATCGCCGTCGTCTTCGGCAACTCGACCGCCGGCGGCGCGTACATCCCCGGCATGTCCGACCACGTGATCATGGTCAAGGAACGCGCGAAAGTGTTCCTCGGCGGGCCGCCCCTCGTGAAGATGGCCACCGGCGAGGAGAGCGACGACGAGTCGCTCGGCGGCGCCGAGATGCACGCCCGCGTCTCGGGCCTCGCGGACCACTTCGCCGTGGATGAGCAGGACGCGCTGCGGCAGGCGCGCCGCGTCGTCGCCCGCCTCAACCACCGCAAGGCGTACGGCGATCCGGCCCCGGCCGCACCCCCCAAGTACGACGATGACGAGCTGCTGGGCATCGTCCCCGGTGACCTCAAAAGCCCCTTCGACCCCCGCGAGGTCGTCGCCCGCCTCGTCGACGCCTCCGACTTCGACGAGTTCAAGCCGCTCTACGGCACGAGCCTGGTGACGGGTTGGGCGGCTCTGCACGGCTATCCCGTCGGCATCCTGGCGAACGCCCAAGGGGTCCTCTTCAGCCAGGAGTCCCAAAAGGCCGCCCAGTTCATCCAGTTGGCCAACCAGCGCGACATCCCGCTGCTCTTCCTGCACAACACCACCGGCTACATGGTCGGCAAGGAGTACGAACAGGGCGGCATCATCAAGCACGGCGCGATGATGATCAACGCCGTCAGCAACAGCCGCGTACCGCACCTCTCCGTCCTCATGGGCGCCTCGTACGGCGCCGGCCACTACGGCATGTGCGGCCGCGCCTACGACCCCCGCTTCCTCTTCGCCTGGCCCAGCGCCAAGTCCGCCGTCATGGGCCCCCAGCAACTCGCCGGCGTGCTCTCGATCGTCGCCCGCCAGTCGGCCGTGGCGAAGGGGCAGCCCTACGACGATGACGCGGACGCGGCGCTGCGCGCCATGGTGGAGCAGCAGATCGAGTCCGAGTCCCTGCCGATGTTCCTGTCGGGGCGGCTGTACGACGACGGGGTCATCGACCCGCGCGACACCCGAACCGTCCTCGGCCTGTGCCTGTCCGCCATCCACACCGCGCCCTACGAGGGCGCGCGCGGTGGCTTCGGCGTCTTCCGGATGTGAGGCCCATGACCGACATGAGGGATCACGTGATTTCGACAGTACTGGTCGCCAACCGGGGCGAGATCGCCTGCCGCGTCTTCCGCACGTGCCGCGAACTGGGCATCCGGACGGTCGCCGTGCACTCGGACGCCGACGAGAACGCGCTCCACGCCCGCCTGGCAGACGCGACGGTACGGCTGCCGGGGGCGACACCCCAGGAGACCTATCTGCGCGGGGAGTTGATGGTGAAGGCGGCCGTCGCGGCGGGCGCGGACGCCGTCCATCCCGGCTACGGCTTCCTCTCCGAGAACGCCGACTTCGCGCGCGCCGTCCAGGCCGCCGGCCTGCTCTGGATCGGCCCACCGCCCGAGGCGATCGAGGCCATGGCCTCCAAGACCCGCGCCAAACAACTGATGGGCGTCGCCCCCCTGGAACACGTCACCGAGAACGACCTCCCGGTCCTGGTGAAGGCGGCGGCGGGCGGCGGCGGACGCGGCATGCGCGTCGTACGCCGACTCGCGGACCTGGAAGCCGAGTTGACGGCCGCCCGAGCCGAGGCGACGAGCGCCTTCGGCGACGGCGAGGTCTTCGTCGAGCCCTACGTCGAGGGCGGCCGACACGTAGAGGTCCAGATCCTCGCCGACACCCACGGCACGGTCTGGTCCCTCGGCACCCGGGACTGCTCCCTCCAACGCCGCCACCAGAAGGTGATCGAGGAGTCCCCGGCACCGGGCCTGCCTGATCAACTGGCTGAGGAACTGGGCGAGTTGGCGGTACGCGCCGCCCGCGCAGTCGCCTACGAGGGCGCCGGAACCGTCGAGTTCCTCATCTCCCCCGACAACAAGGCCCACTTCCTGGAGATGAACACCCGCCTCCAGGTCGAACACCCGGTGACGGAGGCCGTGTTCGGCATCGACCTGGTGGCCCTGCAACTACGCGTCGCGGAGGGCGAGCCCCTCGAAAGCAACCCCCCGAGCCCGCGCGGCCACGCGATAGAGGCCCGCCTGTACGCCGAAGACCCGTCCCACGACTGGACCCCCCAGACCGGCACCCTGCACCGCCTCGCCGTCCCGAACGGCGTCCGCCTGGACACGGGTTACACCGACGGCGACGAGATCGGCGTCCACTACGACCCCATGCTCGCCAAGGTCGTGGCCCACGCCCCCACCCGCGCCGAGGCCCTCCGCAAACTGGCGGGCGCCCTGGAGCAAGCGACCATCCACGGCCCGATCACCAACCGCGCCCTCCTCGTCAACTCCCTGCGCCACAAGGAGTTCACGACGGCCCACATGGACACGGGCTTCTACGACCGCCACCTCTCTGAACTCACCCAACAGGCCCCCGACCCGCACGCCCCCCTCGCGGCAGCCCTGGCGGACACCCACGGCCGCTCCCGCTTCGGAGGCGGCGGCTGGCGCAACGTACCGTCCCAGCCGCAGGTGAAGCGCTACGCCATGGGCGACACCGAGTGCGAGGTCCAGTACCGCCACACGAGGGAGGGCCTGACGGCGGACGGCGTGCGCGTCATCCACGCGGACGCCGAGCGAGTCGTACTCGAAGTGGACGGCGTGCAAAGGAAGTTCGAGGTCGCGAGGTACGGCGACGACCACGTGTACGTGAACGCGACGGCCCTGACAGCCCTCCCTCGCTTCCCCGACCCCACCGCCCAACTGGCCCCCGGCTCACTGCTGGCACCGATGCCGGGCACGGTCGTGAGGGTCGCTGCGGGCCTGACCGTAGGAGCCCAAGTAACGGCCGGTGAGCCCCTGTTGTGGCTGGAGGCAATGAAGATGGAACACAAGATCACAGCCCCGGTCACGGGAAGTCTGACGGCCCTGAACGCAGTACCTGGCCAACAGGTACAGCTAGCCGCCCTATTGGCGGTAGTCCAGCCCACCTAAAGGGGCGCGGGGCTGTGTCGATATGCGGCTACCGCCGCGCGAGCGCGACCAACCACGACGAGGGAGTCACATGCCCACCACCGAAACCGAAGAACACAAGGCCCTACGTTCAGCCGTCTCCGCCCTGGGCAAACGCCACGGCCGTACCTACGACAGGGAACAACTCTGGTCCGAGGCAGCCAAACTCGGCTACCTGGGAGTCAACCTCCCAGAGGAATACGGCGGCGGAGGCGGCGGCATCTCCGAACTCTCCATCGTCCTGGAGGAGTTGGGCGCAGCCGGCTGCCCCCTCCTGATGATGGTCGTCTCCCCGGCAATCTGCGGCACGGTCATCGCCCGCTTCGGCACGACCGCCCAAAAACAGGAATGGCTCCCCGGACTCGCCGACGGCACCCGCACCATGGCCTTCGGCATCACGGAACCAGACGCCGGTTCCAACAGCCACCGCATCACCACCACAGCCCGCAAAGACGGCACGGACTGGCTCCTCACCGGCCGCAAGGTCTTCATCTCCGGCGTGGACCTGGCCGACGCGACCCTCATAGTCGGCCGCACCGAGGACTCCCGAACAGGCCGCCTCAAGCCCTGCCTGTTCATCGTCCCGCGAGACGCCCCCGGCTTCACCCGCCGCCAGATAGACATGGAACTCCAGGCCGCGGAGAAGCAGTTCGAGCTGACCCTGGACGACGTACGCCTCCCGGCGGACGCACTCGTAGGAGACGAGGACGCCGGCCTGCTCCAACTCTTCGCCGGCCTCAACCCTGAACGCATCATGACCGCGGCCTTCGCGATCGGCATGGGCCGCTACGCCCTCGCAAGGGCCATCGAGTACGCCCGCGACCGCACCGTGTGGGACGCCCCCATCGGCGCCCACCAGGCCATCGCCCACCCCCTCGCCCAGGCCCACATCGACCTCGAACTCGCCCGCCTGATGATGCAGAAGGCGGCGTACCTGTACGACACCGGTGACGACGTAGGCGCGGGCGAGGCCGCCAACATGGCCAAGTACGCGGCCGGCGAGGCCTGTGTACGGGCGGTGGACCAGTCCGTGCACACCCTCGGCGGCAATGGCCTCACGCGGGAATTCGGGCTCGCCTCGTTGATAACCGCCGCGCGCGTGGCTCGTATTGCTCCGGTGAGCCGGGAGATGATTCTCAACTACGTCTCCCACCAGACCCTGGGCTTGCCCAAGTCGTACTAGCCCAGGGCCCGAAGCCCGCCAGAAGCCCAGTGCCGCGCCAGGAGGAACCATGTTCCGCAGCGAGTACGCAGACGTTCCGGCCGTAGAACTCCCCATCCACGACGCGGTGTTGGCCCGGGCGGCCGAGTTCGGTGACGAACCCGCGCTGGTCGACGGCACGGACGGCACCACCCTCACGTACACCCAACTCGACGCGTTCCACCGGAGTATCGCGGCCGGCCTCGCGGACGCGGGCGTGCGCAAGGGGGACGTCCTCGCCCTGCACAGCCCCAACACGGTCGCCTTCCCGCTGGCGTTCTACGCCGCCACGCGCGCGGGTGCCTCCGTCACGACGGTGCACCCGCTCGCCACACCCGAGGAGTTCGCCAAGCAGCTCCGCGACTCGGCGGCCCGCTGGATCGTCACCCTGTCCCCCCTCGTCGACACGGCACGCCGTGCCGCCGAACTCGCGGGCGGCGTCGAGGAGATATTCGTCTGCGACAGCGCGCCCGGCCACCGCTCCCTCGCCGACATGCTCGGCTCCACGGCCCCCGAGCCGGTGGTCGACATCGACCCGGTGACGGACGTCGCGGCCCTCCCGTACTCCTCGGGCACGACGGGCACCCCCAAGGGCGTGATGCTCACACACCGTCAAATAGCGACAAACCTGGCCCAGTTGGAGCCCGCGGTCCCCACCGGCCCCGGCGACCGCATCCTCGCCGTCCTCCCCTTCTTCCACATCTACGGCCTCACGGCCCTGATGAACGCCCCGTTGAGGAAGGGCGCGGCGGTCGTGGTCCTGCCCCGCTTCGACCTGGAGACCTTCCTCGCGGCCATCGAGAACCACCGCATAACCGGCCTCTACGTGGCCCCGCCCATAGTCCTGGCCCTCGCCAAGCACCCCGCGGTAGCCCAGTACGACCTCTCGTCCCTCAAATACATCATCAGCGCGGCCGCCCCCCTCGACGCGAACCTCGCCGCCGCCTGCTCCCGCCGCCTGGGCCTCCCGCCCGTGGGCCAGGCGTACGGCATGACGGAACTCTCCCCGGGCACCCACGTGGTCCCCGTACGGGACATGCCCAGCGCACCCCCGGGAACCGTCGGCAAACTCATCGCCGGCACCGAGATGCGCGTCGTCTCCCTCGACGACCCCGACAAGGACCTCGGCATCGGCGAGGCGGGCGAACTCCTCATCCGCGGCCCCCAGGTGATGAAGGGCTACCTCGGCCGCCCCGACGACACCGCCGCGATGATCGACCCGGACGGCTGGCTTCGCACCGGAGACGTCGGCTACGTGGACGACGCCGGCTGGACGTTCGTCGTCGACCGCGTCAAGGAACTCATCAAGTACAAGGGCTTCCAGGTGGCCCCCGCCGAACTGGAGGCCCTCCTGCTCACCCACCCCGGCATCGCGGACGCGGCGGTCGTCGGCGAGTACAACGACGACAACAACGAGGTCCCGCACGCGTACGTGGTCCGCCAGCAGACCGCCCCCGACCTCTCCGAGAGCGAGGTCCTGATGTACGTAGCCGAACGCGTCGCCCCCTACAAACGCGTCCGCATCGTCACCTTCATCGACACCGTCCCCCGAGCCGCCTCCGGCAAGATCCTGCGCCGCGAACTGCGAGGCCGCACATGACCCTGATCGGCCGTACCCGCACGCGCGGCATCAAGACCCTGAGCCTGGACTCACCGGACACGAGGAACGCCCTGTCGGCGTCCCTGGTAAGGGAGTTGGCGGAGGCGCTGACGGACTGCGCGAAGGACACCGACGTACGCGCGATCGTCCTCACCCACACCGGCAACACGTTCTGCGCGGGCGCTGACCTACGGGACCCGCCCCCTCCGGAGTCCTTGGTGGCCGTACTCCGCCAGATCGTGGAACTCCCCAAACCGGTGGTCGCGAGAGTGACGGGCCACGTACGGGCGGGCGGCCTGGGCCTCCTGGCGGCATGCGACATCACCATCGCTTCCACATCCGCCACGTTCGCGTTCACGGAGGTACGGATCGGGGTCGCCCCGGCGGTGATCTCCCTCCCCCTCCTGCCCCGCACGGACCCGCGAGCGCTGGCCCGCTACTACCTCACCGGCGAGCGTTTCGACGCGACGGAAGCGACCCGCGCGGGCTTGCTGACGGCGGCCGGAGAGGACGTGGACGAGGTACTCGCACCGATCCTCGACGGCGTGCGCCGGTCCGCTCCCGAGGCCCTGGCCGAGACGAAACGGCTGCTCACGGCTAGGGTGCTGGAGACCTTCGACCGGGACGCGGCCGACCTGACCGCGCTCTCGGCCCGGCTGTTCGGCTCCGCGCAGGCCCGCGAGGGGATGACAGCATTCCTCGAACGACGGGATCCCGCATGGGTGGTGTGAGCGCGACGACGGCGCCGGGCGCGGTCGACCGCAGACCCAAGCAGGACCGCAGCCGGGCCACCCGCCAACGCCTCCTGGAAGCCGCCGTGTCCTGCCTCGCCGAACACGGCTGGGCAGGCTCCACGGTCTCCGTCGTAGCCGAACGGGCCGGCGTCTCCCGAGGCGCCGCCCAACACCACTTCCCCACCCGCGAGGACCTCTTCACGGCGGCGGTCGAGTACGTGGCGGAGGAACGTTCCACGGCCCTCCGCGCCCTGTTCCCGGAAGGCGCCGGGGACCGCCGCGCAGTGATCGAGGCCTTGGTCGACCTCTACACGGGCCCGCTGTTCCGCGCGGCCCTCCACCTCTGGGTAGCCGCGTCGAACGAGGCCCAACTCCGCCCCCGGGTAACCGAGTTGGAGGCGAAGGTGGGCCGAGAGACCCACCGCATCGCGGTGGAGTTGCTGTCCGCGGACGAGTCCCGACAGGGGGTACGGGAATCAGTCCAGGGCCTCCTGGACATGGCAAGAGGCTTGGGCCTGGCCAACCTGCTCACGGACGACAGGGCGAGGCGGGCGAGGGTGGTAGCCCAATGGGCAGCACTCCTGGAACACGCCTTGGGCTGAGTGCCCTTGTCTTTAGGGGCGCGGGGCTGTGTCGATGTGCGGCTCCGCCGCGTGGGCGCGACCAGCCACAACGCACCCGCACCCGCACACGCACCCCCAGCCCCCTCCTCAGTGGGCGATATCCGAGTACCCGACGATCGACTCAGGCCCACGAGACTCCGGCCCCACATACCGCGCGGACGGCCGCACAAGCCTCCCCGTCCGCTTCTGCTCAAGAATGTGCGCCGACCACCCCGCCGTACGCGCACACGTGAACATCGACGTGAACATGTGCGCCGGCACCTCGGCGAAGTCCAGCACGATCGCCGCCCAGAACTCGACGTTGGTCGCCAGCACCCGATCCGGCCGCCGCGCGTGCAACTCCGCAAGCGCCGCCTTCTCCAACGCCTCGGCGATCTCGAACCGCGGCGCCCCCAACTCCCGCGCGGTACGCCGCAGTACACGAGCCCGAGGATCCTCGGCCCGGTACACCCGGTGCCCGAACCCCATCAGCCGCTCACCCTTGTCGAGCGCCTGCCGGACATACGCCTCCGCGTCCCCGGTCCGCTCGATCTCCTCGATCATCCCGAGCACACGGGACGGCGCCCCACCATGCAGGGGCCCGGACATCGCACCCACGGCCCCGGAAAGCGCGGCGGCGACATCGGCCCCGGTGGAGGCGATGACGCGAGCCGTGAACGTGGACGCGTTCATCCCGTGCTCCGCGGCGGACGTCCAGTACGCGTCCACGGCTGCCACATGCTTCGGATCCGGCTCCCCCCGCCACCGGATCATGAACCGCTCGACGACCGAGTGCGCCTTGTCGATCTCGCTCTGCGGCACCATCGCGTTCCCCTGCCCGCGCGCGGACTGGGCGACGTACGACAGAGCCATCACGGCCGCCCGCGCGAGATCGTCCCGCGCCTGCTCCTCGTCGATGTCGAGCAGCGGCTTGAGGCCCCACACGGGCGCGAGCATGGCCAGCGCGGACTGCACGTCGACCCGGATGTCCCCGGAGTGCACCGGGATCGGGAACGGCTCGGCGGGCGGCAGCCCGGGGTTGAAGGCGCCGTCGACGAGCAGCCCCCAGACGTTGCCGAACGAGACGTGACCGACCAGATCCTCGATGTCGACGCCCCGGTACCGCAGGGCGCCGCCCTCCTTGTCCGGTTCGGCGATCTCCGTCTCGAACGCGACGACTCCTTCGAGACCAGGTACAAAGCCGGGGTCGAGGTCGGACATCAGGCGGCTCCTCATGCTGTGGCTCCACGGTCGCGGGGGACTCGCGGGCCGAAGGTAGAGACATCAGCACCATAACGCCGAGTGCCACACAAGGGGAGGGTGTACGGCACTGAGTGCCACCGGAACGGGACACCGCCCCCACCCTCCCGGCGCCGTACGGCAGGATGACCGCGTGACCGACCGCGATTCCACCGCCGCCGACCGTGATCCCCGCCTCGACCCGGCCGCCATGCGCAAGCAGTACCGCGTCGAGGGCCTCGACGGGACGAACCTGGCCCCCGGCCCGATGGAACAGTTCGGCCGCTGGTTCGAGGAGGCGGTCGTCCAGGGGCTCGTCTACGAGCCGAACGCCATGGTCGTCTCCACCGCCGACGCCGACGGCCGCCCCAGCTCCCGCACGGTCCTCATGAAGCACTACGACGACCAGGGCTTCGTCTTCTACACGAACTACGGCTCCCGCAAGGCCCGCGAACTCGGCGTCAACCCCTACGTCTCGCTGCTCTTCCCCTGGCACCCGATGGCCCGCCAGGTCCTGGTCACCGGCACCGCCCGCCGCACCGGCCGCGACGAGACCGCCGCGTACTTCCGCACCCGCCCGCACGGCTCCCAGCTCGGCGCGTGGGCCAGCACCCAGTCCGCGGTGATCCAGTCACGGGCCGAACTGGAGTCGTCGTACGAGGAGTTGGCCGCCCGCTACCCCGAGGGCGAACAGGTCCCGGTCCCCCCGCACTGGGGCGGCTTCCGCATCGCCCCCCGGACGGTCGAGTTCTGGCAGGGCCGGGAGAACCGCCTCCACGACCGCCTCCGCTACACGGCGGAACCGTCCGGCAGCTGGCGCCTGGACCGTCTGAGCCCCTGACTCACGGGCCTACGGACCCACGGATCCACGGGCCCCGGAAAACGCAGCGACCCGCGAGCTCAGGTCCCTCCGCCTCGCGGCGGGGGAGCCGGCCGGACGTACCGGCGAGCTCGCGGGTCGGGTGACTGCGTTGGGTTAGGCCGGTTGCGCGCAACTCGCACACGCTGGTCCGGCGCCGAACCGAGTACGACGGCGGGCCACTAGCCCGCAGTCACCTCTTCCGTCCGGTTTCCATACATCTGCCGAACCACCTCCTTTCCGAAGTACTCGCCACCCTAAGAACCCCTCGCCGACGGATCAACCGCTTTTACGAGTCCTGAACTCACTGGACGGGAATCCGCTGGTCACCTAGGTTCCGCCCCATGACCGACCTGCGCATCGACCCGGTGACACCGGACGCCGAGAACGCCCTCCAGGACTGGCGGCACGTCCACAACCTGATCGTGCCGCCCGCCGCGATGTCCCTGGACGAGGTCCGCGAGCGGAGCGGCCGGAACCGGCTGGAGAACGCGTACCTGGGGGACGTGCTCGTGGGCTGCTCCACCGTGCGGCCCCCGGAGGGCGAGGACGCCGTGGTGACCGTCATCGCGCGCGTGCTGCCCGAGTTCCGGCGGCGCGGCTACGGAGCCGCCCTCTACGAAAACGGCCTCACGCGCGCGCGTGCGCTCGGCGCCGGCGCGATCGAGACCGTCGTCCTGGCCGCCAACACGGACGGGGTGCGGTTCGCCGAGGCCCGGGGTTTCGTCGAGACCGAGCGCTATGTGCTGGACGGTGAGAACGACCTGTGGATCACCCTGCGACGGAGCGGCCCGTGAGGGAGGAGAGCCGGTGTCATACAACGATTCCCTCAATCTTGCGGGAACTTGGTGTGTGCTGCGTCACGTTCGAGTTGAATGAGGGGGAGTGAGTGAACCGACGCGTCGTGTCCGCGGACGCAGCTTGCAGGGGGTCCAGGTGAGTGCTTCCCGGCGTAGTGGGACCACCGATGAGTTGGGTCCCGACGAGCCCGAGCGGGACGGTGGGCCCGAAGGTGTCGGCGGATCCGACCTGTTGGCCGCGTTGCTCGACGGGATGGACGCGGCGCTCTGCGCCTTCGACGCGGACGGCGTGCTGACCCACTGGAACCGCGAGGCGGAGCGCATCCTCGGCTGGACCGCCGCCGAGGCCGTGGGGCGGCAGGGGCTGGCCGGGTGGGCCGTACGGAGCGCGGACGCCGAGGAGGTCGAGGGGCGGCTGATGTCCGCCATGCAAGCCCCTGGGCGGCAGGTCAATGAGTTCGCCCTCCTGACGAAGGACGGGGGGCGCGTGCTCGTGCGGACCCAGTCCGCCGCCGTGCGCGGGCCTGACGGCAAGCCCGCCGGGATCTACTGCGCCTTCAGTGAGGTGCACGCCCAGATCGACCTGGAGCGGTCGATCGCCCTGAGCGAGGCGTTGTTCGAGGACGCCTCCTGGGGCGTCGTGCTCGTGGATGCCGATCTGCGGCCCGCCGTCGTCAACTCCCATGCCGCGCGGGCACTCGGTACCGGGCGCACCTCCGTGCTCGGGCGGCCTCTCGGGGAGCTGCTCGCCCAGGGGGTCGAGGAGCTGGAGGCCGCGCTCACGCACGTGCTCGCCGAGGGTGCGCCGCCGGCGCCCGCGGAGATCTGGGTCAGCGTCCGGACGCCGGAGGGCAATCTACGGCGCTGCTGGCGCAGTGGCTTCCTGAGGCTGGCCTCGCCGCTCACCGAGGAACCGGTGCCGCTCGGCGTCGGCTGGCTCTTCCAGGACGTCACCGAGGCCAAGCAACTGGAGCAGGAGGCCTCACTGCTGCGCTTCCGCGCCCAGCAGCTGCACCGTGCCGCCCGCGCCGCCGCCGAGTGCGAGGACCCGCGCGACGCGGCGACCGTCCACCTCGACTTCGCCCTCGCCGGCTTCGCCGACCACGCCCTCATCGACCGGGTTGCCGGAGGATCGTTGAACGATCCTGATGGAGGAGTGCGTGCTACGGCCGTACGACTGATCCGGGTCGCCGCCACGCCTACGGGCGCACCCGGCCCCAGCCTCCTCACCGGCGCCGCCGGGCTGCCCGTGCGCTACGGAGAGGGGCATCCCGCCCTCCAGTGCGTCGAACGCGTCGGCTCCGTGCGGGCCGGCATCGGCACCGTCCCGCCCGAACAGGCCCGCGAGTGGGCCCGGGTCCGGCAGTGGCCCACGGACGCCGTGCACGCCCTGTGCGCGGTGCTGCGCAGCCGGGGGCGGACCCTGGGCGTCGTGACGTTCCTACGGGGCGCGGGGCGCAGCCAGTTCGAACGGTCCGACTCGATCTACGCCGAGGACGTCGCCGTACGGATCGCGGCCGCCCTGGATCTGGCGGAGGCGGCGGGCGGGAAGTGAGCCACCGCCCAGTAGTGAGCCATCACCCAGTAGCGAGCGGCTGTCCAGTAGTGCCTCAGTACTGGTAGAAGATCCGGTCCCGGTACTCCTCGAACACCCGGCCGTTCCACGCGTGGCCGCCGTCCACGTTCCCGGAGCGCAGCAGGGGCGGCTCGATGCCCCGGTCGGCCAGGGTCGCCGCCGCCGTCGCCATGACCGCCTGGAGGAGCGCGGAGGTGACGACCGTGGAGGCGGGGGCGAAGGGGGCCGGGATGGTGTCGAGGGTGAGTTCCGCGTCGCCGATCGCGATCTTCGAGTCGAGGACGACATCGCAGTGGTCCTTCAGATACGTCCCCGAGGTGTGCCGCGACGTCGTCTCGGAGGCGTACGCCACCGACGTCACGCCGATGACCCGGACACCCAGGGAGCGGGCCTTCATGGCCATCTCCACGGGGAGCGCGTTGCGCCCGGACAGCGAGATGATCACCAGGGCGTCCCCGGAGCGCAGCGGTGACGTCTCCAGGACGACGCTCGCGAGGCCGTCGACGCGCTCCAGGGCGGAGCCCAGCGTGGCCGGCATGACGTCGACGCCGACGACCCCGGGGACGGTGAGCAGGTTCATCAGGGCGAGCCCGCCCGCGCGGTAGACGACGTCCTGGGCCGCGAGGGAGGAGTGCCCGGCACCGAAGGCGAAGAGGCGCCCGCCGTCGGCGACGGTGTCCGCGAGGAGCGTGCCGGCCGCCCGGACGGAGTCGGCCTCTTCGTCGCGGACCCGCTGGAGGAGGGTGATCGCGGCGTCGAAGAACTGGCCGGCCGGCGTACGGTCGCTCATGCGGAAGCCCCTTCGGTACGGTTGCCATGCGGCTGTGTCGCGGATCACCGTGCGGTCTGGACCAGTGCGCTGTCAATACGGCGGGCAAGGCCGGGGAACCCGGGTGACGGGCCGCCGCGCAGGGGCCCACAGGTCGCCGTAACCGGCTGGTTTCAGCGGCGCGGCACGGTTGTCAGTGGTATGCGTCAGAATTGAGTCCAGGGCCAGCGCACGCGCCGCGGAGCCGTCGAGCTTCGGGCAGAGGTAATCGAGGGGCACGTATGTCCGGACTGATCGACACCACGGAGATGTATCTCCGCACCATCCTCGAGCTGGAGGAGGAAGGTGTGGTCCCCATGCGCGCCCGCATCGCCGAGCGGCTCGACCAGAGCGGGCCCACGGTGAGCCAGACGGTGGCGCGCATGGAGCGCGACGGCCTGGTGGCCGTGGCGAGCGACCGCCACCTGGAGCTGACCGACGAGGGCCGCCGGCTCGCCACGCGCGTGATGCGCAAGCACCGGCTCGCCGAGTGTCTGCTCGTCGACGTGATCGGCCTGGAGTGGGAGCAGGTGCACGCCGAGGCCTGCCGCTGGGAGCACGTGATGAGCGAGGCCGTGGAGCGCCGCGTCCTGGAGCTGCTGCGCCACCCCACGGAGTCGCCGTACGGCAATCCCATCCCCGGCCTTGAGGAGCTGGGCGAGAAGGACGGAGCCGACCCGTTCCTGGACGAGGGCATGGTGTCGCTGGCCGACCTGGACCCGGGTGCCGACGGCAAGACCGTCGTCGTACGCCGGATCGGCGAGCCCATCCAGACGGACGCGCAGCTGATGTACACGCTGCGCCGCGCGGGCGTGCAGCCCGGCTCGGTGGTGAGCGTGACGGAGTCGGCGGGCGGGGTGCTGGTGGGCAGCGGCGGTGAGGCGGCCGAGCTGGAGTCGGAGATCGCCTCGCACGTGTTCGTGGCCAAGCGCTGAGCCGGCGGTCAGGGGGCGGGCCCGGCGCTGAGCTGCGGGTCGTTCAACTCGTGGGGCGCGAGGGGTAGTTGTGGCGTCCCGGCGGAGCCTTCGGTGAACTCGGCTCATCCGAGATTCAGTGCGCTGAATCGCAGCGCTCGGGCGCCGCGCGTGCCAGGCTGTCGCGTAAGGCATATGACCGTGAGGGGGACGGAGGATGTGCCGCAGACGTGGAGAGGGCCCCGGCGCCGCACGGCGCCGGGGCCTGTCCTCCCCTGTGCTGACCCGGAGCCCCGAGCTCTCAAGGTCATCCCCTCCGGACCGGTTTCCCCGAGCGGTCCGCCTCCCGCTGAAGGTCTCCCCTCGGCAGCGGCGATCATTCCCTGGCCCGGGTCACTCGAACGAGGGGTGTTGCGGTCGAGGACAGTATTTTCGAATCTGTATTCGATAACCTACGGGTGATGAAACCCGCGGGGCATGAGCTGTAGGAAGAGACGAGCGAGAGAAGAGACGGAAAGCAAGAACGAACGGCACAAGCGGCAGAGTGTGGCTAGGGGGGTGCCAGGACCAATGGCGCGGCGCATCGACGTGACCGGAGCAGGCGGCGTACGCCTGGCCGCATGGGAGTTCGCGGACCCGCCCAAGGCGGGGGAGATCGAGCGGGCACCCGGAGTTCTGTTACTGCACGGCCTGATGGGCCGTGCCTCGCACTGGGCGTCCACCGCCCGCTGGCTCTCCGAACGGCACCGCGCCGTCGCACTCGACCAGCGCGGCCACGGCCAGAGCGACAAGCCGCCGCAGGCGGCCTTCACCCGCGAGGCCTACGTCGAGGACGCGGAAGCCGCGCTGGAGCAGCTGGGGCTCGCTCCGGTCGTCCTCATCGGCCACGCGATGGGTGCGCTCACGGCGTGGCAGCTGGCGGCGAAACGGCCCGATCTGGTGCGGGGGCTGATCATCTGCGACATGCGGGCGTCCGCGCTGGGGGCGGCCTCGCAGCGGGAGTGGGCCGACTGGTTCGAGTCCTGGCCCGTTCCCTTCGCCACGCTCGCGGACGTCCGTAAGTGGTTCGGGGAGGACGATCCGTGGGTGGAGCGGCCGAATCCGTCCCGGGGGGAGTTCTACGCCGAGGTCATGCACGAGTCCGCGGACGGGTGGCGGCCGGTGTTCGAGCCCGAGCAGATGCTGAAGTCCCGGGAGACGTGGGTGTACGACGCGCACTGGGAGGAGCTGGCTCAGGTGCAGTGTCCTGCGCTGGTGGTGCGGGGGCTGGACGGGGAGTTGGGGCGGGCCGAGGCGCAGGAGATGGTGCGGGTCCTTCCCCGGGGGGAGTACGCGGAGGTCGCTGATGCCGGGCATCTCGTGCACTATGACCAGCCGTCGGCTTGGCGGGCGGCTATCGAGCCGTTTCTTGACGGGGTGCTGGTGTGAGATCGCCTGGTGGGGTGGGGGGTTCTGTTGTGCGGCGGGTGCTGCGCCGTTGTGGCTGGGCGCGCAGTTCCCCGCGCCCCTGAAAGCACCGCTCCCGCGTCTTGGAAGGTCAGGCCTTGCTCACCGCCGCCAGGATCTCCGGCAGGCGCCTTGCCGTTCCCGGTGCTGCCAGGCGTAGGCCCGCGTATGTCAGGGCCGCTCCGTACGCCGCTCCGGCCGGCAGCAGCACCCAGCTCCACTGATCCCCGTCCGCGCTGACGTTCGCCCAGATGGTGAGGGTGATGACGGGGGAGCAGAGGAGGGCCGCGGAGATCATGCCGCCGAAGATGGAGATCCAGGCGAGGCCGGCCTGGCCGGGGGCCACGTTCTTGTGGGTGCCCTGGGGGATGGAGTAGGGGAAGCGGGCCGAGGTCCAGGCGCCGGTCGCGAGCATCGCGCCGAGGAGGGCGAAGGAGAGGCCGAGGACCTCCGGGAGCCGGGCCCAGTTGCCGAGCAGCGCTGTCGTCAGAACGGTCACCAGGGTCGCGTACGGCAGGGTGATCACCAGCAACGCCAGGGCACGCGCCCGGAGTTCGGCGTAGGCGTCCTTCGTCGTGGAGATCGTCATCGCGACCATCCAGAACGCGGACGTGTCCTGGCCGAACTGGTTGTACATCTGGATGCCGAGCATCCCGGCCGCGAAACACGCGAAGTACACCGAGCCCGTGCCCTGCAGCGCGTTGAACACCGGCACGATCAGCCCGATCGCCAGCGAAGTCACCCACGCCGCCTTGGTCTTGGGGTCGCGCCACACGTACCGCAGGCTGCGTTCCATGACCGTCCCCGTACGCCCGGACGGGAGGAAGCGGGCCAGGCCGCCCGTGGACGCCCTCTCCTTCGCCGCCGGTTCCGCGGACTGGAGCGTCGAGCCGTCCGGTGCCGTCATCAGCTTGGTCAGGCTGCGCGACCAGAGGAGCAGCAGGGCTCCCAAGGCGCAGACGGACAACACGAGTTGAGCCGTCGCCAGGCCGTACTCACCCTTGCTCACCGAGTCCACCGCGCCCACCGCCGACGCCGGCGGCACCCAGCGCAACACCTCGGCCGGCGGGTCGAGTTGGGACAGCCCGGACGAACCCAGGTGCTGCACACCGAAGTTGACCAGCTGCACCCCGACCGCGATCACCAGCCCGCTCAGCACCGCCAGGTCCCGGCCCTTGCGGCTGGTCAGCAGGCGGATGTTGGCGGCGGCGACCGCCCGTGCGAGGGCCACGCAGATCAGCAGCCCGAGGGCGACCGCCACGACCGCCGTGACGTACGCGGCGGCGCCGTGCGCCACCGCGATCACGGACCCCAGCAGCAGCACCAGCGTGAACAGCGGCCCGATGCCGACCAACGAGGCCGCCAGCAGCGCCCGTACCAAAGGCTGGGGCCGAAGGGGCAGCATCACCAGGCGAGTCGGGTCGAGGGTCTCGTCGCCGGACGGGAAGAACAGCGGCATCACCGCCCAGCCCAACCCCAGGACCGCGACCAGGAGGACGACCACGGAGACCGCGTGCGTGTCCCCGCGCAGCGCGATCAGCCCCAGCAACTGGAGCGCGGCGATCAACAGCGCCACGACCGCCGACGCGACGTACGCGGCCCGCCGCCCACCGGACTGCCGTAGACCGTTCCGCAGCAGGGACAGCTTCAGGCGTACGACGACGGGTGTGATCGAGGCCGTCGCGGTGTTCTCGCTCATCGGGTGCCGCCGCCCAGCCAGTCGAGGTCGGAGCCGTGGTCGCGGGCGCCCGCGCCGACGAGTTCGAGGAACGCCTGCTGGAGGGTGGGGGATGCGCCGCGGACCTCGGCGAGGGTGCCCTGGGCGCGGATGCGTCCTGCGGCCATCACGGCGACCCAGTCGCAGAGCGACTCGACGAGTTCCATCACGTGGGAGGAGAAGACGACGGTGGCGCCGGAGGCGGTGTAGCGCTCCAGGACGCCCCGGATGGTCTGCGCGGAGACCGGGTCGACGCCCTCGAACGGCTCGTCCAGGAACAGGACTTCGGGGTTGTGGAGGAGAGCGGCGGCGAGCCCGATCTTCTTGCGCATACCGGTCGAGTAGTCGACGACGAGCTTGTGCTGGGCCCCTGCCAGGTCGAGCACATCGAGGAGTTGCGTGGCCCGCTTGTCCACCTCGGCACCGGGCAGCCCCCGCAACCGCCCGCTGTACCCGAGGAGTTCACGCCCCGAGAGGCGCTCGAAGAGCCGAAGCCCTTCCGGCAACACCCCGATCCGCGCCTTCACGGCCACCGGATCCGCCCACACGTCATGCCCGACGACCGAGACACTCCCCTGATCGGGCCGCAACAACCCGGTCACCATGGAGAGGGTCGTGGTCTTCCCGGCCCCATTGGGCCCGACCAGCCCGATGAACTTCCCAGCGGGCAGCTCAAGATCGATCCCGGCAACAGCAACCTGCTGCCCAAACCGCTTCCAAAGCCCACGCACACTCACAGCCGACGTCATGGAAGCCAACCCTAGGGGCGCGGGGAACTGCGCGACCAGCCACGACGAACCTGCACTCGCGAACTTACCGATCCCGCCCACACGCATAGGCGAGCGGCGAGATCAACTCCTCCGCATCCGGCAACCAACGGTTCGCCGCGGTAGGCCGACAGGCCCACTGCACAGCCCCCCGAGACCCGAACCGCGTAGGCGGCGCAGCCACATACGCACCCTCACCCAGCACCACAAGATCAAGAGAAGCAGGCGCCCACCCGATCCGCCGCACCAGATCCGGCACCTTCACCGCGGCCCCGGGCAGCACGAAGAACTCCATCCGCCGCGCAGGCGTCAACGTCACAGGCCCGAGCGTCAGTTCCATCCGCTCCATCCGGGCCAGCGCGAGAAACCCCGAACTCTCCGGAACGGAAATCGCGTCGAACGTCCGCCCCGTGGGCAACAGAATCGAAGACGCCGGCTGCTTCTGCCACATCCGCCGCGCGACCGTCGCACTGCCCGTCGCCTGCGTCGCCCAGTCCTCACGCGCCGGGTGTGCGCCGGGTGCGGCGCACGCGGGGTCGCCGCAGGAGCAGTGCTGCACCCCGTCGACGGCTTCCAGCCAGGTGCCGGGGAAGACGTCCCAGTGGCGCTCCTCGGCGTAGCGTACGGCTGTCTCCAGCAGCGATTCCCCGCGCTGCTTCGGAATCTGAGCGGCTTCGGTGCCCGCGATCGTCTCTTCCACGCCCAACACAACTCCCGCACCCACCTGGAGTTACGGGCGTAGCGCGCGCGGGGGAGGGGCATCGATTCCGCAACTGGGGCGCATGGAGGCATGTGCGGGGGCGCGCGGGAGGAACGACGGCGGGAGTTGGGTAGCCACGTGTGGGGCGGGCACCAGCTTTTACCCCGGCATTCCTCGCATGCTTCGCATTTTCGCCATGTTCGCTGGGCATTGATCTTCACGGCCGGATCTTTTCGCTTCAGGGGTTGTTCCCAGGGGGTACGCCATGGCCGCAAGGCCACTTGTCGCGCGGCAGCCGAACGAACGGCTGCAGGCGCTCATCCAGGAGGCGGGGTGCTCGAACGCCGGGCTGGCCCGCCGGGTCAACATGTGCGGCGCCGAGCACGGTCTCGACCTGCGCTACGACAAGACGTCCGTGGCCCGTTGGCTGCGGGGACAGCAGCCGCGCGGGCGGGCTCCGGCGATCATCGCCGAGGCACTGGGCCGCAAGCTGGGCCGTACGGTCACGATCGACGAGATCGGCATGGCCAACGGCAAGAACCTCGCGTCGGGCGTGGGCCTGCAGTTCTCGCCGACCGTCCTCGGGGCCATCGAGCAGGTGTGTGAGCTGTGGCGCAGCGATGTGGGGCGCCGGGACTTCCTGTC
Organism: Streptomyces sp. N50; assembly: GCF_033335955.1. Lineage (GTDB taxonomy): Bacteria > Actinomycetota > Actinomycetes > Streptomycetales > Streptomycetaceae > Streptomyces. The sequence goes on along the minus strand of NZ_CP137549.1, from coordinate 3,894,392 downwards.
CGGTTCGTCGGTCGCCGCGTCCGCGCTGGTGGAGCCGAGCCGTGACTGGCTGATCTCCTCGCCGGACTCGCAGGTCGCCCGCGCGGCCGGACCGCGCGTCGGCCCGTCCGACGTGGCGGCGGTCCGCGCGATGACCCAGGCACTGAGCGACCTGGACCACCAGTACGGCAGCGGGCATGTGCGCCCGGTCGTCGTGCACTACCTCAACAGCGTCGTCTCCGGGCTGCTCGCGGGGTCGTACCGGGAGGCCGTGGGGCGTGAACTCTTCGCCGCCGTCGCCCGGTTGACGGAACTCGCCGGCTACATGGCTGTGGACACGGGTCAACCCGGCCTGGCCCAGCGGTACTACATCCAGGCGCTGCGCCTCGCCCAGGCGGCGGGGGACAGGGGATACGGCGGCTATGTGCTGGCGGCCTCCATGAGTCACCTCGCCGCGCAGCTCGGAAACCCGCGTGAGATCGCCCAGTTGGCGAGGGCGGCGCAGGAGGGGGCGCGCGGGCGCGTGACCCCGCGGGCCGAGGCGATGTTCTACGCGGCGGAGGCGCGCGGGCACGCCCTGATGGGGGACGCGCGGTCGGCGCAGCTCGCTTCGGGGCGCGCGGTGAGCGCGCTGGACGCGGCGGATCCGTCGACCGGGGACGACCCGGCGTGGATCGCGCACTTCGACGAGGCCTATCTCGCCGACGAACTGGCGCACTGCCACCGGGACTTGGGACAGGCGGAAGCGGCGGCCCGGTCCGCGCAGGAGTCCCTGGACGGACACCCGGAGTCGCGGGCACGCCGCCGGGCCATCGGATACGTCCTCCTCGCGAGCGCGCAGGTGCAGCAGCGCGAGATCGAGCAGGCCTGCAACACGGGCCTGAAAGCGGTGGAGTTGCTCGGTTCGCTGCGGTCCAACCGGGGCGCCGAGTACCTGGACGACTTGCAGCAGCGGCTGGAGCCGTACCGGGACGAGCCGGTGGTGAGGGAGTTCGGGGCGCGGATGGAGTTGCAGGCCGCCGCGTGAACGGGGGGTGAACCCAGGCTCCCCGCTTCGGAGAACGACGGCTCCACCCCTGAAAGGAGGGCGTACAGCGGGACTTGGAGCGGATGAGGGCCCGGGACTGTTACCGGCGTCACAAGAGGGCAGGTCCAGTCCAGTGCTGCGTGGCACCGGGCTCGGGGTACCCGGTAGCGTGAGCCGACGATCCCGAAGGTCCCCCATTCGTAGGAGTCCCGGTGACGCAGAGTGGACAGGGCGAGGAGCCCTCGGCGCGGCCCGCGCGCGAAGGCATCGTGCTGCCCTCCGACGGAGGCGCACCCCTCCTGCCGGGTATGACGGGCGGACGCGGTGACCAGCAGTCGGGCGGGCAGCCCTCGATAGCACCTCCGACCAGTGGCCAGTCCTGGGGCGGGCCATGGGGCCCGGACCAGCACGACCAGCAGCATCACCACCAGCACCAGAGCCCGGCTCCGCCGCCGGGCCAGGGCTGGGGAGACCAGCAGCAACAGCAGCAGCCGCAGCAGTGGGGCACTCCCGAGCAGCCCGCCGCGTCCCCGTGGGGCGCGCAGGACGGCGTCCCCGCCCAGCCGGGCGCCCTGCCCCAGGAGAGCGCCCAGCACGCGGCCTACGGCGTGCAGCAGCAGTCGTACGCCCAGGAGTACCCGTCGGGTTACGCCCAGGAGCCCGCGGCCGGGTATGTCGGCGCGGGCTACGCCTCCGACCAGTCGCCCGCGATACCGCAGGGCGCCGCGCAGGGCTACGGGACCGGCGCCCAGGCCTATGGATACGGACACGGCGCTTCCGGTTCCGGCGCGCCCCTTCCCGCCGCGGCCCCCGCGTTCCCGAGCGCCCCGCTGCCGCCCGCCGACGAGGGCGCGACGCAGTACATCCCGCCGGTGGTCAACATGCCCGGCGACGAGGGCGCCACCCAGTTCCTGCCGCCGGTGCCCGCCGCCCCCATGGACGAGGGGGCGACCCAGTTCATCCCGCCCGTGGGGCCCGGGGCGCTGCCGCCCGAGATGCCCGCGGCCGCGGGCCCGATGCCGCAGGCCGCGCACCCCGACGCGCAGCCCACGCAGTTCCTCCCGCCGGTGCCCGCGCAGGGTGCCGCTCCCGGGTACGGGGCACGGCCGGGCGGGCCGGACGACCGGCAGCCGCCCGCCGAGTTCGACAACCTCTTCCGCAGCGACGCCGGGGGCGAGCAGCCCGCCGCGTCCACCCAGCAGATGCCCCGCTTCCAGCAGCCGCCGCGCGCCGAGCAGCCGGGGCAGCAGGGCTACGGCCAGCCCCAGCCGCCGTACGCGCAGCAGGCGTACGCACAGCCGTCGTACGCCCCGCCCGGGGACGGCGGCGGCCGGCGCGGTGGGCACGACGACGACGGCGGCGGCCGGGGCGGGCGCCGTTCGCGGGTGCCGCTGATCGCCGGGATCGGGGTCGGTATCGCGATCCTCGGGGTCGGTGCCGGGGCCCTGCTCAGCGGGGGCGGCGGCAAGAGCGACGACAACAAGACGGTCGCCGCCACGTCGGCCGCGACGGACGGTTCGTCGTCGGCGGGCACGGATGCGGCCAAGCAACAGGCCGTCGCCCTGGACAAGCTGCTCGCCGACAGCGGCAGCAGCCGTGCCTCGGTGATCAACGCCGTGGGCAATGTGAAGGCCTGCGACAAGCTCGGCGACTCCGCCTCCGACCTGCGGGACGCGGCCAAGCAGCGGGCCGAACTGGTCACCAAGCTCTCGCAGTTGACGGTGGACAAACTGCCGGACAACGCGGCGCTGACGACCGCGCTCACCAACGCGTGGAAGGCGTCCGCGTCGGCCGACAACCACTACGCGAGCTGGGCCGACCAGGCCGCCGGCAAGAAGGGCTGCAAGAAGGGCCAGGCCCGCACCACCGGCCAGACCGCGGCGGGCAACGCGGCGAGCGGTGTCGCCAGCAACCAGAAGGCCAAGGCCGCCGCCCTCTGGAACACCATCGCGAAGACCTACGGCCTGACCCAGCGCCAGCCGACCCAGCTCTGAGCGCTCCCGACAGCGCGGATCACGGCTCTCAGCCGAGGTCCGCGCTGTCGAGCGTCTTCGTCATGTCGAAGAAGCCCTTCTTCGCGGACACCAGAACGCCCTTCCGTACGACCTGAAGCGTCACGTTCGCGTTGACCAGCCGGGCCAGGCCGACCGAGGCGAGGTTGTCGTCGCGGGGGCTCCACTGCAGCGTCGGCGTGAGCCCGCCCGTGTTGACCTTCACCCCGTCGTCGAGGGCGCGGCGCACGGTGTCGGCGGTGATGTCACCGCTGCCGAGCGAGTTCACGACCGTCTTGAACGCGGTGTACGCGATCCAGGTGGTCTGCACCCCCGCGTCCGCCGGGTCGATGCGGTTGTCGCCGAAGGCCACCTCGTTGACGGCCTTCTTCATCGGGTCCCAGCGCACGTCGCTCGCGACCGGGTACCAGCCCGTGATGTACGACCCCTCGTACGGCCCGGACTGCCCGCCCGTCGAGTTGATCTCGGTCTGGTCGACGCTGCCGAGCACGGTCGCGGCGTGCACCGCGGGGTAGTCCTGGCGGTCGCGCCGGAAGGAGTCCATGAAGGTGTCGGTACGGTCCCCGAGCGAGGGCACCACACAGCCCTCCTTGCCCGAGCCGCCGCTCGCGCTCTCCAGGGCGCGCGTCGACTGACTGGAGTACTCGGTGGCGTCGTCGGCCGCGAGCTGGTCGGTGGCCGCCGCGTGGCCGCCCGCCGCGAGCCCGGCGTTCAGCAGCGGGGGCAGGTCGTCGCCGGCGATGGAGTCGGGCCGTACGAGGGTCACCGGGCCGCAGGTCGAGGCGAGTTCCTTGCCGAGGCCCGCCAGGAGCGCGGGCTGGCCGCCGTTGACGGGGTAGGACAGGGCGCGGGTGAACTCCTCGGTCGTCACGCCGTAGCCGCCGATGTACGGGATGCCGGCGCCCTCCAGCGGGGCGAAGTACGAGTCGCTGAACTCGCTGTACGAGCCGACGACCGCGACGACGTTCTCCTGCACGGCCTGCCGGGCGCACTTCGCGGCGGCCACGCTGGTGTTGTGGTCGTTGCAGGTCAGGACCTTGAGCTTGCGGCCGTTGATCCCGCCGTGCTTGTTGATCCACTTCGCGTACGCCGTCGCCATGGCGGGCATGCCCGGCTTGTTGGTCGCGTTGGTGTCCCATGGCGCCCACGTCATGACGGTGATCGAGCCGTCCCCGGAGCCTCCCGCGGTACCGGGGATGACTCCACAGCCGGCCAGGAGCGACGCGCATGCCCCCAGAGCTGCCGCCGACAGCGCGGTCGCTCTGACGGGCCGGGTGAAGGTGGGGAGGAAGGTGCTGCGGTTGCGTCGCCTGCCTGTCATGGACAGACACGCTTCCGTCACGCCACTAACCGGGGTGTGACTCGGGGTCAACAAGTGGTGACGTGGAGGTGAATTACGGGGGGCGTTCCTGTGTGTGTGACGAGGAACGTACGATCGATGACCGTGCAAGGTTCGGAGAACTCTTCCCGTCGCCCCCGTCGCTCCTCCACCATGGGCGGCATGCCACTGAACGACATGCCCTGGTGGCGCTGGCGCAGCAACGTGCGTTCCGCGCTGCACATGCTCTCCGATCCGGCGTTCCAGCAGAACGTCTGGCTGTCGGGTGTCGAGGGGTACGGCGACGTCACCGACGCCGTCTACCGCCTCGTCGAGGACACCTGGCTCGACAACTGGTCCGCCGAGAAGTACGTCGGCACGATCTTCCGCGACTCCCAGGAGGCGGCGCTCGTCGACACCGCGGTCCTGCGCGTCCTGCGGATCATGCACCAGGTCGGCCCCGACGCCCATGTCTCCGTGTACGTCGACCACGAGGCGTGGCCGGACGCGGTACGGGCGGCGCGGGACGCGCATGTGCGGATGGCGGTGAGCGACGGGGACGATCCGGATGCGGCGCCGCGGACGCTCGAGGTTTTGCAGATCATCACGCGGTCCGCGTAGAGGGCGGGCGGGTGCGGGTTCGCGTGCGCGGCTGGTCCGGGTAGGGCGGGTTCGCGTAGAGCGGGCTGTGGGGGTGGGTTTCGGGTTCGTCGGCGGGTGCGGGTGAGTGGGGGCTGGTCGCGCAGTTCCCCGCGCCCCTGAGGGGGGCGGGTTCGGGTTCAGGGTCGGCTGCGGGTAGTTCGTGGTTGCTCGCGCCCACGCGGCGGAGCCGCATATCGATACAGCCCCGCGCCCCTCCGTAACGCGCCGTGCGTTTAGTCGGTGCGGGTGGGTCCGGGTGGCGGACGGCGATGTGTCCGCTCAGGGGGATATGGGACCCTGTCCGGCATGAACGCGCAGTCCACCCCCGCCGCGGCACTCGCCGACCAGTACGTCCTCACCCTGTCGTGCCCCGACAAGCAGGGCATCGTGCACGCCGTGTCGAGCTACCTCTTCATGACCGGCTGCAACATCGAGGACAGCCAGCAGTTCGGTGACCACGACACGGGGCTGTTCTTCATGCGTGTCCACTTCTCGGCGGAGTCGCCGGTGACCGTGGAGAAGCTGCGGGCGAGCTTCGCGGCGATCGGTGACTCGTTCCACATGGACTGGCAGATCAACCGGGCGGCGGACCGGATGCGGGTCGTGCTCATGGTCAGCAAGTTCGGGCACTGCCTCAACGACCTGCTCTTCCGGGCCCGGATCGGTGCGTTGCCGGTGGAGATCGCGGCGGTGGTGTCCAACCACACGGATTTCGCGGAGCTGGTCGAGTCGTACCACATCCCCTTCCACCACATCCCGGTGACGAAGGAGAACAAGGCCGAGGCGGAGGCGCGGGTTCTGGACCTGGTCCGCGAGGAGAACGTCGAACTCGTCGTCCTGGCCCGGTACATGCAGGTCCTCTCCGACGACCTCTGCAAGGCGCTCAGCGGGCGGATCATCAACATCCACCACTCGTTCCTGCCGAGCTTCAAGGGCGCGAAGCCGTATCACCAGGCTCACCTGCGGGGTGTGAAGCTGATCGGGGCGACCGCGCACTACGTCACCGCCGACCTCGACGAGGGCCCGATCATCGAGCAGGAGGTCGAGCGGGTGGGGCACGACGTGACACCGGACCAGCTGGTGGCGATCGGGCGCGACGTGGAGTGCCAGGCGCTGGCGCGGGCCGTCAAGTGGCACGCCGAGCGCCGGATCCTGCTGAACGGGCGCCGGACGGTCGTGTTCGCCTAAGAGCGCGGGGGCTGCGGGATCGGTGGCGACTGCGGGCGCGTCGTGGCTGGTCGCGCAGTTCCCCGCGCACCCGCACCCGCCGACGAACCCGAACGAGCCCCTACATCCGGCTCAACGACGCCGTGGCGAACAGCACATCCCGGATAGCCTCCCGGTCACCGAGCTGCCCCGCGGCCGCCTCCTCCGGCGACACATGCCCCGCGGCCAGATGGCAGAACTCCACACCGTCCAGGGCGATATGGGCAACCTCCCGCTCGGCCGACCCCACCGCCCCGGGCGAGTCGAGGGAGATCAACCACTCACCCCCACCGTGCCCCTCGATCTCCAGCCGCAGACTACGACCAGGCTCACCCGCCCCCACCAGATGCCGCCCACTCCCCGGCGAAGCCAACCCATGCCGCCGCCGCTCGGCCAGCACCACGGGAAGCATGCGCGCGGCCAGGTCGATCATCCGGTTCAGGTAGCGGGGGGACGGCGGATCGTACGGGTAGTCCACCGCCTCCGCGATATCCCCCGCGTGCACCCAGCACTCGAAGGCCCGGTCGAGCATCGCATCGTGCAACGGAAGCTCGAAGTCGCCGTAGGAGACGGCCAGTTTGCCGGTGCTGCCGCCCGTGAACGACACCGTGCGCACGATGTTGTGGCTCTGCTCGCGCCACGGCGAGCGGATGGACCGGGTCGGCGGAAAGTGCGACGACCTCCAGTACGCCTCGGTACGCGAAGCCGGAGTCATGGCCTTGGCGGCACTCTCCCCGGTCAGCGGGTCGTCGAGGCCGAGCGCCGCCGCGACCAGGCCGTCGACGGTCAGCAGATGCGCGATGACCCCGGCGACAGTCGTACGACGACTCGTCGGCCCGTCACCCTCGAACCACCGCAACCGCACGGGCGCGTGCCACTCGGCGTCACCTATGTCCTGGAGCAGCGCGTCCAGCCGCGCCGTCTCCGCGTCGTACGGCGTCGCCCACACCGGCACCGGAATGCGCGGCGGCCGCCGGTCGAAGGAACCGGTCAGCACCCGCGTACGCAGCCCGGGATCGAGGTCGAGCGGCTCGACAGGATGCAGCAGCCCCACCGCGCCGCGCAACCGCAACGCCTCCTCCGCACACGCCCCGCACTCCCCGAGGTGCTCCTCCACGGCAGCCGTCTCCGCCGCCGAACACGCGGCCAGCGCCCACGCCCCGAGCAGCGCCTTCAACACCCGGTGCTCCAGAACCAACGGCACGCCCCGCGACTCGGCCGCGTCCAACTCGGGCAACGGCCGCCCACTGTCCTCAACGGAGGCCCGCGGCATGGGAATTCGAGGCGGCTCCCCTTCACCGCCCACAGAACCCCGGTCCACGGAACCACCGTCCCCGGAACCGGAACCGGAACCGGAACCGTCCCCGGAACCACCGGAACCGCCCGGCCCACCCCGCATGCCGTCGTCGCCGTCACCGTCGTCGTTCACCGAACCGCCGTTCCCGGAGCCGTCGTTCACAGAGCGGCCGTCCTCGGAGCCACCAGGCACACCAGCTCCACCAGGCACACCAGTTCCACCCGGCCCACCTGAACCCCCGCTCGCCCCACCCTGCGCCGGCACGACCTCCTCACCTTCCCCGGCCCTTTCGCCGTACCCCTTGTGACCCTCGTACCTCTCGTACCTCTCGTAGCCGTCGGCGTCCCGCCACGCGTCGCTCACGCGGGACCCCCCGCCCCCGGCGGTGCGCCGGCGTCGTGGGCGGTGGACAGGAGCTGGAGGCCGAGGCGCAGGCGGCGGCGGGCCTCGTCCTCGGTGACGCCGAGGTCGACGGCGGTCTGGCGGTAGTCGCGGCGCTGGAAGTACGCCAGTTCCAGGGCGGCCCGCAGCGGGGCGGGCATGGACGTGACGATGTAGTCGGCGCGGGCGGCGACGGAGGCACGGCGGACCTTGCGCTCCAGCTCCTCCGTGGAGCCCTGGCCGCCCTGCGCGAGGGCGGCGGTCTCGGTCGCGCGCAGCCGCTGCACCGCGAGCCGGTGCGTCAGCGCGGCCACCCAGGAGCGCAGCGGGCCCTGCTTGGGGTCGTAGGCGTCGGGGTGTTCCCAGACGTGCGCGAAGACCTCGCGGGTGATGCCGTCGGCCGCGTGCTCGTCGCCCAGGACGCGGTGGGCCAGGGAGTGCACGAGGGACCCGAAGCGGTCGTACAGCTCACCGAGGGCCGCCGCCTCGCCGCGGGCGAGCCGCTGCTGCATCTTGCGGTCCCAACGGGGCGGTGCGTCCTTCGTCGCCATGCGGCCCCCTCACCGAGTCCGTGCCCAAGTCAAGCGTGCGCTCACCGTCTCTTCGAATGTAGTGGGCACGTCTGACAGCGCACCCCCCATTCTGCAATTGCACGCCCCCGAAGGGCCGCGGGTGGTAACGGATCTGCGCCTACCCCACCCACATCTGATCGAACAGGATCGAAGGCGACTAAAACAAGCCTCTTCCGGCCGGTTTCCGTTTCTGCCCCCGTGTTTCAGGGAACGGCCGCTGGGCAGCCGCGCTGCAAGGAAGCGTAGGTACGGCTTCCGTTTCCGGACGGTCTCCGGGAGTTCCGGCTAGCGAAAGGCGCGATGGTGGCCTTCAAAGTGAACGACGGCGAGCGCGGCGGCTGGTCCGTGCTCCTCGTGTCCGGCGAACTGGACCTGGTGACCTCACCGGTGCTGCGCCAGCGGGTGCACGACGTGGTGGCGGAGGGGCAGCACAGCCTGGTCCTCGACCTCTCCGAGGTGCTGTTCTGCGACTCCAGCGGCGTGGGCGTGCTGATCGCCGCCCGCCGTCTGATCCGCTCCTGCCAGGGGCATCTGCGGGTGGTCCTGCCCGCCCAGGGCGCGGTCGACGGCTCGCACGTCAACCGGGTCCTCGGCGCCCTCGGCGTCCGCCGTCTCTTCGACGTCTACCCCGATGTGATGACCGCCACAGAGGACGAGCCCGAGGACGAGGCCGACCCCCTCTCGGCGTGACGCGTCGGTTTCCGGCGTGACGTCGTTGTTTCGGAATTTCCCCGGTCTTGGTACAAGCGTCGTTTTCCGCTCCCGGACCCGCCCCGGCGTCGTACGCTCCGTCCCAAGCGCACCCCACATGAGTAAGGCGGCCCGAAAGACATGGTCAGCACCGAGTACGAGCGACGGATCGCGGCCCGTTTCGCCACCTTCGACCAGGACGGCAACGGGTTCATCGACCGGGAGGACTTCAACTCGGCGGCCAAGGCGCTGCTCGCGGAGTTCGGTACGGCGGCCCGCTCCGACAAGGGCCAGGCCCTGTACATCGGCGCGGAGGCGTTCTGGCAGGGCATGGCCGGCATCGCCGACCGGGACGGCGACCAGCGCGTCAGCCGCGAGGAGTTCGTGGGCGGCGCGGTCAAGCGCCTGCGCGACAACCCGGAGCGCTTCGCCGAGATCGGTCGCCCCTTCCTGCACGCGGCCCTCGACGTCGCGGACCCGGACGGCGACGGCTCGGCCACCATCGCGGACACCGTGCGCGTCCTCAAGGCCCTCGGCGTCCCCGACGAGATCGCCGCGATGGCCGCCGACGCCCTCGACACGGACAGCGACGGCAAGGTCGGCGAGGCGGAGATCATCTCCTCCTTCGCCCGCTACTTCACCGTCCCCGAATAGTCCTGGGATCCGAATAGCGTTCCCGCAGCTTGTACTTGAGCACCTTCCGCAGGGTCTCGTTGCGCGGAAGGGCGTCCACGATCTCCAGCTGCTCCGGCAGCTTGTGCACGGACAGCCCTTCCGCGCGCAGGTAGTCCGTGACGGCGGCAAGGGTCAACTCCCCGGCCCCCTCCGCCTGTTCGACCACCGCACACACCAACTCCCCCCGCTCCACGTCCGGCAGCCCCACGACGGCCACGTCCCCGACGTCCGGATGCGCGGCCAGCAGATCCTCGATCTCCTTCGCCGAGATGTTCTCCCCCTTGCGGATGATCACGTCCTTCAGCCGCCCGGTGAGGATGAGATGCCCGCTGTCCGTCAGGAGACCAAGGTCCCCGGTCCGCAGGAACCCGTCCCCGTCGAACGCCTCCGCCGTCTGCGCCGGATCCAAGTACCCCTGACACACGGCCTCCCCGCGCAACCGCACCTCCCCGCCCTCCGTGATCCGTATCTCCATCCCGTCCGGCGGCCGCCCCTCGGTCGTCGCCAGATTCTCCACGGTGTCGTCGGGCGCCCCCATCGTGATCATCGGCACCTCGGTCATGCCGTACCCGTGGGTGAGCTGGACCCCCATCTCGCGTACGACGGAGTGGTAGACCTCCGGCGGCTTGGGAGCCCCGCCGCCCGCGAGCAGGCGCAGCGAGGGGATGACCTTCTCGCCCGGCTGTTTGCGCTGCTCGGCAAGGAACATGGAATAGAAGGCAGTTGAGCCGCCGGCCACCGTCACCCCGTGCTTGCGGTAGCCCTCCAGGGCGTCCGGCAGCGCGAACTGCTCGAACATCACCGCCGGGAAGCCGTACAGCAGCAGCATCACGGTGTAGTCGGGCCCGGCGATGTGCGCGTACGGGAAGGCCATCGAGCCCACGTCGTCCGCCGTGAGGTGCAGCGCGTGGGCGAGGCAGGAGCCGCCCGCGATCAGTGAACGGTCCGTGTGCAGCACGCCTTTGGGGTCGGAGGTGGTGCCGGAGGTCCAGTAGATCCAGCGGACGGAGGTGCCGTCGGTGGGCGGGGCGGGGAGCAAGGCCGGGTCGCCGTCCGGGAGTTGGGCGCTGTCGTACGCCTCGAAGATCCCCCGTGCTCCCAGCCGCCGGGCCATCTCCCCGTAGTCGAAGCCGCGCCAGACGCCCGGCACCGCGAAGTACTCCGCCTTCGACTCCCGTAGCGCGAAGCCGACTTCGCGGTCGCGGTAGAAGGGGATCACCGGGGTCTGTACGGCGCCCAGGCGGGCCAGCGCGAAGGAGAGCAGGGCGGTCTCGATGCGGGTGGGCAGCTGCCAGGCGACGACCGTGCCGGGGCGGACGCCCATGCCGTAGAGGCCGGCCGCCACGCGCTCCGATCGGTCGCGCAACTCGCCGAAGCTCAGGGCCCGGTCGTCCTGGAGGAGGACCGGGCGGTCGGGGGTGAGGTCGGCGCGGCGGGCGACCAGGTCCCACAGGGTGCGGGAGGAACTCAGGGAGTACGCCGTCTCGTTCATGGTCCCCCTCCTTGGTTGACGACTTGGCTGACGACTCGTCAGGTGACATGCTATCTGACGGGTCATCAGATAAGTACCGTCCCGGCGGAGGGGAACCCATGGCCACCGAACTGCCCCGCATCATCAGCGTCGACGACCACGTCATCGAACCCGCGCACCTCTTCGAGACCTGGTTGCCGAAGAAGTACCGCGACCGCGGCCCCCAGCCGCTCACCGCCGGAATCGGCGAACTCGCCTATGTGGCAGGCAAGTACCAGATCACGATGGACCCGGACGGCCCGCCCACCGACTGGTGGATCTACGAGGACCTCAAGTTCCCGTACAAGCGCAACATCGCCGCCGTCGGCTTCGACCGTGACGAGATGACTCTGGAGGGCATCACCCGCGAGCAGATGCGCCCCGGCTGCTGGGACCCGGCCGAGCGGCTCAAGGACATGGACCTCAACCACGTAGAGGGCTCGCTCTGCTTCCCGACCTTCCCGCGCTTCTGCGGCCAGACCTTCGCCGAGGCCCACGACAAGGAGGTCGCGCTCGCCTGCGTCCGCGCCTACAACGACTGGATGGTCGAGGAGTGGTGCGGCGACAGCGGCGGCCGTCTCATCCCGCTGTGTCTGATCCCTTTGTGGGACGTCGAGTTGGCCGTGGCGGAGATCCGCCGGAACGCGGCGCGCGGGGTGCGCGCGATGACCTTCTCCGAGATCCCCACCTACCTCGGGCTGCCCTCCATCCACTCCGGCTACTGGGACCCGTTCTTCGCGGTCTGCCAGGAGACGGGCACGGTCGTCAACATGCACATCGGCAGCAGTTCCCAGATGCCCGCCGCATCGCCGGACGCGCCGCCTGCCGTACAGGCCTCGCTCTCCTTCAACAACGCGATGGCCTCGATGATGGATTTCCTCTTCAGCGGCGTCCTGGTGAAGTTCCCGACCCTCAAACTCGCCTACTCCGAAGGGCAGATGGGCTGGATCCCGTACGCCCTGGAACGCGCCGACGACGTGTGGGAGGAGCACCGCGCGTGGGGCGGGGTGCGCGACCTGATCCCCGAGCCGCCGTCGACGTACTACTACCGGCAGATGTTCTGCTGCTTCTTCCGCGACAAGCACGGGGTCGCTTCGCTGGATGTGGTGGGCCGGGACAACGCCACGTTCGAGACCGACTACCCGCACGTCGACTCAACCTTCCCGCACACCAAGGAAGTTGCCCTCGACCATGTGAAGGGCCTCGACGACGAGACGGTCTACAAGCTGATGCGGGGCAACGCGATCCGCATGCTGGGCCTGGATCTCGATCAGTGATGGACCTCTCGTACACGGCTGAGGAGGACGAGTTCCGGGCGCGCCTGAGGGAGTGGCTGGGCAAGGTGCTGCCCACGCTGCCCGCGAAGCCGTCCCCGGACGACTGGCCCGGCCGTCGCGCCTACGACTGCGGCTGGCAGCGGATGTTGTACGACGCCGGGTACGGCCATGTGCACTGGGACGCGTCTCCGACCACCCGGCTGATCTTCCTGGAGGAGACGGAGAAGGCGGGGGCGCCCTACGTAGGGGCCAATTTCGTCGGGCTGTTGCACGCCGGGCCGACGATCGCCGCGGAGGGGACTCCCGAGCAGCGGGAGCGGTGGCTGCCGCCGGTGCTGCGGGGCGACGAGGTGTGGTGTCAGGGGTTCAGTGAGCCGGATGCCGGGTCCGACCTCGCGTCGTTGCGCACGCGGGCGTTGCGGGACGGCGACGACTATGTGGTGAGCGGGTCCAAGATCTGGACCTCGCACGCCGAAGTCGCCGACTGGTGCGAGCTGTTGGTCCGGACGGATCCCGCGGCGCCCAAGCACCGGGGGATCAGCTGGCTCGCGATGCCGATGTCCGCGGCGGGGATCACCGTGCGGCCGTTGCGGACGTTGGCCGGGTCCGCGGAGTTCGCCGAGGTGTTTCTTGACGAGGTGCGGGTGCCGGTCGGGAATCGGGTGGGGGACGAGAACGATGGCTGGCGCGTGACGATGGTGACGCTGTCCTTTGAGCGCGGTACGGCTTTTGTGGGGGAAGTCGTCGCTTGTCGGCGGGTGTTGGGGGAGCTGGCGGTCGAGGCGCGACGGAATGGGCGTTGGGACGATCCGGGCATTCGTCGCCAACTGGGGCGGCTTAACGCTGAGTTCAGGGCGTTGTGGCGGCTTACCCAGTGGAACGTGAGTGAGGCGGAAGCCTCCGGCGGCGTACCGGGTGTGGGGGGCTCGGTCTTCAAACTCCGCTACTCGCACGCCCGTCAGGAGCTGTATGACGCGGCGGCGGATGTTCTTGGGCCTGACTCCCTTGATCTGGAGCGGCCTTGGGTGCTGGATCGGTTGTCCTCGCTCTCGTACACCATCGCTGCCGGTACCTCGCAGATTCAGCAGAACATCGTGGCCGAGCGGATTCTTGGGCTGCCGAAGGGGAGGTGAGCGGTGCGGTTTCAACTGACCGGGGAGCAGAAGGCGTTGCGGGCTGCTGTGCGGGGTGTGGTCGGTCGGTGGTCGGGTGCGGGCCGGTGGGGGCTGGTCGCGCAGTTCCCCGCGCCCCTTATTGACCGGGGTTTTTGGGGAGCCCTTGGGGAGCTTGGGGTGTTCTCGCTTCGGTTGCCGGAGGTGGATGGGGGAGCCGGACTTGGGCTCCCCGAGGCTGTGTTGGTGTTTGAGGAGCTTGGGTGGGCGTTGGTGCCGGGGCCGTTGGTGGCTACGCATCTTGCGGCCGGGGTGGTGCCGGGCGCGGCTACCGGAGAGACGGTTGTCGCCGCTGCCGACGGGAGCCTCGTGGAGTGGCTGGACGAGGCCGATGTTGTGTTGCCGGGGGCCGAGGGGGCCGTAGCGCTGCGGTCTGTGGATCCGTTGACGCCGTTGCATCGGGTGCCGGCTGCGGCGCGTACCGACCCCGTTGCTGTTCTTCTCACCGCCGCCGAGCAGCTCGGGACCGCCGCGCGGGTGTGTGCGTTGGCGGTGCAACACGCCCGGACTCGGGAGCAGTTCGGGCAGGCGATCGGGGGGTTTCAGGCCGTCAAGCATTTGTGTGCGCGGTCGTTGGTGCGGGTGGAGGTGGCTCGGGCCGCCGTGTACGCGGCTGCTGTTACCGGGGATGCGGTGGACATCGCCGCGGCTCGGTTGCTTGCCGATGAGGCTGCCCTGCGGGGGGCCCGGGACTGTTTGCAGGTGCATGGCGGGATGGGGTTCACCTGGGAGTCCGAGGTTCATCTGCATCTGAAACGGGCGTGGGTGCGCGCTCGGCGTGGTGGCGGGGACACGGAGAGTGAGGAGGTGCTCGCGGCGGATCTGCTGGCCCAGGCGGGCTAGCGGGGCGGCTGCCTGCGGGGATCCGGGCGGGGGTGACAACGGTGTCGCGGATCGTGGCATATCGGAATCACGGAGCGTTGATATCGGGTTGTGTCCTACGCGTGACTTGTCACGGCCTGGAGTCGTCTGCGGGCTCCGGTACCTTGTGTGGGATGCGAGTGGTTCAAGGTACGAGCCATGCCGGTGTTGCCTGTGAGGCGGCTCCGGATCGGGCGATGCGCACCCCCGCTCGCACGGCAGAACAGGCTTTCACCCCGGCCTGTTCGACTGCCCGCGGCGAGCGTCGCACAGTATCCCGCACTCGTACTCCTTCGCGCTGGAATATGCCCGAAGCGCTTGTTGGGGTGACTGAACGTCAACCATGCTGTCTCGCAAGGGATTCACGTTCCGTGACCCTTGTTCTGGCCGTTGTTCTGGTCATGCAGGAAATGGCTACGATCGTGGCCCTCGTGAGGCGCGAGGCTAAGTGTCCGCCGGTTCGGATGGTGTGAGCGGTGCAGGTGCTTCAAGTGCAGCTGGAGATCCGGCCCGACCCCGCTGAGGTGGGGCGAGCCCGGCGGTGGGCGCGTTCGCGGCTCGCGGGGTCCGGGATAGAGGCCGACGAACCGCTCGCGGAGACGCTGATCCTGCTCGTCTCCGAGCTGGTCACCAACGCCGTGGTGCACACCGGCTGTCCGGCCGTGCTGCGGCTCTCCCTGCCGGACGTGGTGACCGAGTCGGCGACCGTACGGCTGGAGGTCGCCGACACCAGCTGCAAGGCGCCCGTGCCGCGCTGCGCGGACGGCGACGAGACCGGCGGCCGCGGCCTGGCCCTGGTGGACGGCCTCGCCGACCGCTGGGGCTGGAGCGCCGAGGGCACCGGCAAGCGCATCTGGTGCGAGATCGACCGGGACAGCGAACCCCGGGAGATCGCGTGCGCGGGCGGTGCCGCGGCGTACGAGGGCTTCGAGTTCGAGGGCTTCGCGTACGAGGCCGTGTAGGGCCGTGTTGTAGGTGCTGCCTGCAAGTGCCGGGCGGAGATGCGCCGGGCTGTGCTTCCGTGCGCGCCCTGCGATAAAAGGGGCTTACGCCGCAAATCCCCGGATGGGCGTTGACGCGACGTGACCATGTGGTCACGCTTGTGGGCAGCGATTCGCCGCGAGGGGACGGCGAGGGCTTCGGTGACGGGAGCCCTCGGCGAGTGTGGGTCGTGTTCGGCGTGGGCTCCCTCGGGGCCGGGGGTCAGGACGGGGCGCCGGAGTCGGATGGCGGCACGCGGTGCCGTGCTCGGGGCGGGCAGCAGCGCGCCGCCATCCGACCGTAAGTCCGGCCCTCGTCAAAACCGGACTGTCCTAGAGGATGGCGATCGGGGCCACCGGGGTTCCCGTCGCGCCCACGAAAGGTTCGGGCATCGCCGAGAGGAAGAACGCGTACCGGTTCTCTTGTCCACAGGCTGTGGACAACTCTTCGAGATTCCAGTTCTGGCCCTGCGGCATGCCCATCTCGACCAGATCGAGCGCGTGCACCGGCAGCCACAAGTCGTCTATCTCCGGCGGAAATATCTCAAAGGTCAGGGTGTCGTTGGCGACCGCCGCGACATCCCGGGCGTGGAACCACTCCGGCGTACGGACCGACAGCCCGGGTGACGGATAGCCGTACCCGTGCTTGTCGCCCGCCAGATACACCTGCACCTGCCCGGTCCGTACGAGCACGATGTCGCCCGCGCGGACCCGCGTACCGGCGAACTCCTCGGCGGCTTCCAGGTCTTCGGGGGTGACCGCGTGACCTCCTTCGAGGCGATCGACGCCCCGCGCGCGTGCCACGTCGAGCAGGATCCCGCGCGAGACGATGTGCCGGGCCTTGTCGATCCCGCTGAACTCGGCGCCGCCGTGCGGGGTCACGGTGCCGGCCGGACGGCCGTTGTAGAGCTTGCCGGAGTGCGAGACGTGGGTGAGCGCGTCCCAGTGGGTGCCGGCCTGTAGTCCCATGGTCACGGCGTCGTCGCTGCACGCGACCGTTCCCGGGCCGAAGAGTTCCTGGTTGATCTGCACCATCGCGTGCAGGGGGTTGATCCGGCCCGGGATCATCCCCGTCTGGACGCCGTCCTGCTGGAGGGGGAGCGCGAGGGGGACGCGGCGGCCGGTGCGGATCTCGGCGGCGGCCGCTCGGACCACGTCGTCGGTGATCAGGTTCAGCGTGCCGATCTCGTCGTCCGAGCCCCAACGGCCCCAGTTGTTCACGCGCTTGGCGATGTCGTGGAACTCGGGACCAAGTGACGGCGGTGACGTCTGCGGTGACATCGGGGCCTCCCCGGGGCTTGTCCTCAGGTATCTGACGGGTCGTAGAATCTGAGTCGAATCTAACGGACCGTCAGAAACCGTGGGAGGGGCCGGACATGGGGAACTTCTTGGCTGGCAAGGTCATCGCTGTCACGGGGGCGGGGCGGGGTATCGGGCGGGCGGTCGCGCTTGCCGCTGCGGGGGAGGGGGCGCGGGTTGTCGTCAACGACTACGGGGTCTCGATGGACGGGGGGTCGCCTACGAGTGAGATCGCGGAGGGGGTCGTCAAGGAGATCTTGGCTGCGGGTGGGGAGGCTGTCGCTGTTGCCGATGACATCTCGACGATGGCTGGGGGGCAGCGGGTTGTCGATGTCGCGGTGTCTTCGTTCGGGCGGATCGATGGGGTTGTTTGTGTTGCGGGGATTCTTCGGGAGCGGATGCTTTTCAATATGTCCGAGGAGGAGTGGGATCCCGTTCTCGCCACTCATCTGAAGGGGACGTTCACTGTGTTTCGGGCTGCTTCCGCTGTTATGCGGAAGCAGCGGGCGGGGACGTTGATCGGGTTCACCAGTGGGAATCATCAAGGGTCGGTTTCGCAGGCCAATTACAGTGCGGCCAAGGGTGGGATCATCTCGTTGGTGCGGAGTGCCGCTCTTGGGTTGAACAAATATGGGGTTACCGCCAACGCGGTTGCGCCTGTTGCTCGTACGCGGATGTCCGCGAACGTTCCTATGGAGTTGGCGGAGATCGGGTCGCCGGAGGATGTGGCGGCGCTGGTTGTTTATCTGTTGTCCGAGCGGGCTCGGGAGGCTGGGATCACCGGGCAGGTTTATACCGTTGCCGGGGAGAAGATCGCGGTGTGGGCGCAGCCTCGGGAGTTGCGGGCGGCGTATGCGGTCGGGGGGTGGACGGCGGAGAAGATCGCGGAGTTTCTGCCGGGGTCTGTCGGGGTGGATCCGATGCCGATACTTGGGCGGTTGCAGGAGATGGAGCGGGCTGCGCGGGGTGGGGAGCGGCCCTAACGCCTAGGGGGGGTGGGGGTTTGTGATGTGTGGCGTGTGCGGGTGCGTGGGGGGGCTGGTCGCGCAGTTCCCCGCGCCCCTGGGTTAGTTGAGCCGGCCTGTGCTGGAAGGGGACCCGCTGTGGAATTTGGATTCGCTGACGCAGATGAAGACTTTCGGGTGGAGGTTCGGGCGTGGCTCTCTGAGCATGTTGATTCGGATCAGGATCGGCGTGTGTGGGAACGGACGCTTGGTAAGAGTGGGTGGATCGGGCTGGGTTGGCCGGAGTCCGGGTACGGGAATCGCAGTGCCACCCTCACTCAACAGGTCGCCTGGGCCGAGGAGTATGCGCGGTCGGACGCGCCGCCGCGGTCCGGGCATATTGGGGAGAACCTTCTTGCCCCTACCCTCATCGCGCATGGAAGCGAGGAGCAGAAATCCCGTTTCCTGCCGGCCATCGCTGCGGGGGACGAGCTGTGGTGTCAGGGGTACAGCGAACCGGGGGCCGGGTCGGATCTCGCAGGGGTGCGAACTGTTGCCGTGCGGGACGGCGGCGACGGGTCGTATCGGGTCACCGGGCAGAAGATCTGGACCTCGCTCGCCCATGAGGCCGACTGGTGTTTTGTGCTGGCTCGGACCGAGGTGGGGTCTCGGCGGCATCGGGGGTTGAGTTTTCTGCTCGTGCCCATGGATCAGCCGGGGTGTGTCGAGGTGCGGCCCATACGGCAGTTGACCGGGACGAGTGAGTTCAACGAGGTGTTCTTCGATGGGGCACGTGCGCGTGCCGAGCATGTTGTGGGTGGGGAGGGCGAGGGGTGGGCCGTTGCCATGAGCCTGCTCGGGTTCGAGCGGGGGGTGTCGACCCTGGCCCAACAGATCGGGTTCGCGCGGGAGTTGGGGCGGGTTGTCGAAGTCGCCGTTGCCTCGGGGGCCGTTGGCGATCCCGTCCTGCGTGATCGACTCGTGCGGCAGTGGGCCGAGTTGAAGGCCATGCGGTGGAACGCGCTGCGGACCCTCGGGCGGGCCGGGGACGCCGGGGCGCCCAGTGTGGCCAAGCTGTTGTGGGGCGGGTGGCATCAGCGGCTCGGGGAGTTGGCGATGCAGGTGCGGGGGGCCGCGGCGGCGGTGGGGCCGGTGGACTGGACGCCGTCACTGTCGTACGAACTCGACCTGTTCCAGAACCAGTTCCTCTTTTCGCGGGCCGACACGATCTACGGCGGCTCGGACCAGGTTCAGCGCACGATCATCGCCGAGCGGGTGCTCGGTCTGCCCAGGGAACCCAAGGGGGTCGTCTGATGCGCGGTGTGGTCTTCGACGGCAAGCAGATCCAGGTCGTGGACGATCTGGAGGTACGGGAGCCGGGGCCCGGGGAAGTGCTGGTCGCGATCTCGGCGGCCGGGTTGTGCCACAGCGATCTGTCTGTGGTGGACGGGACTATCCCTTTTCCCGTTCCTGTGGTGTTGGGGCATGAAGGGGCGGGGGTGGTGGAGGCCGTGGGTGTGGGCGTCACCCATGTCGCGCCCGGGGATCATGTCGCTCTGTCCACGCTCGCCAACTGCGGGACCTGCGCCGAGTGCGACCGAGGGCGGCCGACCATGTGCCGGCAGGCTATCGGGCGGCCGGGGAAGCCGTTCACGCGGGGCGGGAAGCCTGTCTACCAGTTCGCCTCCAACTCCGCCTTCGCCGAGCGGACCGTGGTGAAAGCCGTGCAGGCCGTGCGGATACCGGAGGACATTCCGATGCCGTCCGCCGCGCTCATCGGGTGCGGGGTGCTGACCGGGGTCGGTGCTGTTCTCAATCGGGCGCGGGTTGGGCTCGGGGAGAGCGTTGTCGTCATCGGGACGGGTGGGATCGGGCTCAATGTTCTTCAAGGGGCGCGGATCGCGGGGGCGTTGACGATCGTCGCGGTGGACGCGAATCCCGGGAAGGAGGCTGTGGCTCGGGAGTTCGGGGCCACGCACTTCCTGACGTCGGCGGAAGGTGTGCGGGAGATTCTGCCCGACGGGGCCGACCACGCGTTCGAGTGCGTGGGGCGGGTGGAGTTGATACGGCAGGCCGTGGATCTGCTGGATCGGCATGGGCAGGCGGTGTTGCTCGGGGTGCCGCCGGCTGCCGCCGAGGCGTCCTTCCTCGTCTCGTCCATGTATTTGGACAAGTCGATTCTCGGGTGCCGGTACGGGTCCTCGCGGCCGCAGCGGGACATCGCCCTGTACGCCCAGCTGTATCGCGAAGGGCGGTTGCTGCTCGATGAGTTGGTGACCGAGACGTATCCCGTCGAGGACTTCGAGAAGGCGGCGGGGGACGCGGAGGCGGGGCGGGTGGCGCGTGGGGTTCTGACGTTCTGACGGTCCCTGTTGAGCGGATGGGCTCAGTGGGTGGCTGGAGTTATCCACAGGCCGGGGAAATTCCTGGGGCGTTGTCGGTCCCGGGCCTTAGCGTTTTGGCATGACTTACCGCGATGTGGTCTCCCGCCAGGTCCTGACCTGGGCCTGCACCGCCATAGGCGCCCGGATGCCGGTGGCCATGGCGCCGCTGGCCCTGGTCTTCCTGGTGCGCGAGCGGCCTGGGGGTTACTCGCTGGGCGCGATACTCGCGGCGGCCTATGTCCTGGGGGAGATCGGCGGGGCGCCGGTGCTCGGGATGCGGTTGCGGCCGGAGCGGGCTCGGGTACAGCTGGCTGTCGGGCTCGCGGTCGGGACGATGGGGTTTCTGGGGCTCGGGGTGTTTCCGGGGGCGCATCCTGCCGTGCTCGCCGGGTTCGCGTTCGTCGCCGGGGGTGCGCCGGCCGCCGCGACCGGTGGACTGCGCACGCTGCTGGGCGAGTTGGTGCCCGCGCGGTCCGTGGCGCAGGCCTTGTCCGTCGAGTCGATACTCACGGCGGGGGTGTGGGCGGTGTCTCCGGCGGCGGTGGCCGGGCTGGCACTTGGTGTTGCGCCGAGGGTTCCGCTGTTGCTCGCGGCCGGGTTGATGGCGTGGTCGGTCGGGGGACTGTGGTTGCTGCCGGCCCGGTGGGGCGGGGGCGACACGGGCGGTGCGGTCGGGGACGGTCCTCCGCTGCTCCGGGTGCTGGTCGGGGCCTGGCCGGTGTATGTCGTGGGCGCGGCCAGCCTTGCCCTGCTCGGGCTGTCGGAGCTCGTCCTTCCGGCGTTGCTCGAACAGCGTGGCATCGGGGTCGGCTGGTCGGGGCCGCTGCTGACCGGGATGGCGGTGGGGGGTGGGTTGGGTGCGTTCGTCTACGGCTTGCGCGGCTGGCCGGGGTTGTTGCGCACCCGGAGCCTGGTGCTGATGCTCGGCACCTCGGTGTGTGTGGCGCTGGCCGCGCTGATACCGGCCATGGCGGGGATCGCGGTCGCGCTGGTCCTGGGCGGCACGCTCCAGTCGGGGGCGATGCTCACCCGGAACCTGTCCCTGCGGGAGGTGTTGCCGCCGCGTGCGTTGGCTGCGGGGTATTCGGTCATGTACGCGGCGGCGGGGGCGGGGTATGCGGCGACGGGGTCGTTGGCCGGTGCGTTGTTGAGGGTGGCGGCGCCTTCTACGGCGATTTTGGCGGGGGTGTGCCTGACCGTGGCGATGACCGGCGTGGGGTGGTGGGGAGAGGCGCGGCGGGCGAGACGGGACGAGGGTGCGGAGGGGAGCGGCGAGGTGAGTGGTGGGGGCGCCGTAGAACGAGGGGATGTTGGAGCTGGAGTGGTTGCAGAGGGTGCCAAGTCAGCCAAGTGAGCCAAGTGGGCTGTGGTGCTGGGTCGGTTGAGGGTGCTAAGTGGGCTGTGGTGCTGGGTCGGTTGAGGGTGCTAAGTGGGCTGTGGTGCTGGGTCGGTTGAGGGTGCTAAGTGGGCTGTGGTGCTGGGTCGGTTGAGGGTGCCGAGTGGGCTGTGGTGCCGGGTCGGTTGAGGGTGCCGAGTGAGCTGGGGTGCCAAGTCGGTCAAGTGAGCCAAGTGGGCTTGTTGCGCCGGGTCAGTTGAGGGCGCCGACCGGGCCGTGGTGATCGGAGTCGGCGGTGGCGCGGTCGGGTTCGGAGCCGCCGTTGGCCCCTGTTGCCGCCGTTGCTCCTCCCGTCCGGAAGGTGCGGCGGTAGCCGGTCGGGGTGACTCCGAGGGCCGTCTGGAGGTGCTGGCGCATCGACTGGGCCGTGCCGAAGCCGGCGTCCGTGGCGACCTGGTCCATGGAGAGGTCGGTGGATTCGAGGAGGTGGCGGGCTCGTTCGACGCGTTGCTGGGTGAGCCACTGGCCGGGGCTGATGCCGACCTCCTCGCGGAAGCGGCGGGTGAAGGTGCGGACGGACATCGCCTCCTGCTCGGCCATGTCCCGGAGTTGGAGGGGTTCGTGGAGGCGGGCCAGGGCCCAGGTGCGGGCGGCGGTCGTGGTCGCCACCTGCGGGTCCGGGACCGGGCGGTGGATGTACTGGGCCTGGCCGCCGTCGCGGTGGGGCGGTACGACCGTGCGGCGGGCGACGTCGTTGGCGACGGCGGTGCCGTGGTCGCGGCGGACCATGTGCAGGCACAGGTCGATACCGGCGGCGACACCGGCGGAGGTGAGGACGTCGCCGTCGTCGATGAAGAGGACGTCCGCGTCGACCTCGATCTGGGGGAACAGTTCCTGGAAGCGTTCGGCGTCGGCCCAGTGCGTGGTGGCGGGGCGGCCGTCGAGGAGACCGGCGGCGGCGAGGACGTAGACACCGGTGCAGATGGAGGCGAGGCGGGTGCCGGGGCGGATGTGGGCGAGGGCGGCGGTGAGTTCGGGGGTGAGGACGCCCTCCTCGAAGACCGGGCCGAGTTCGTACGACGCCGGGACGATCACGGTGTCGGCGGTGGCGAGGGCCTCCGGGCCGTTCGGGACGTGGATGGCGAAGTCGGCGTCGGTGTCGACCGGGCCGGGCGGGCGGACCGAGCAGGTGACGACCTCGTACAGCAGCCGTCCCTCGGTGTCCCGGGGGCGGCCGAAGATGCGGTGCGGGATGCCCAACTCGAAGGGGAGGAGGCCGTCGAGGGCGAGGACGACGACGCGGTGCGGGCGGAACTCCGGCTTGGGCGCCGGCTTGGGCGCCGGCTTGGGCTCTCGGCTCATGGCCCGATTCTAGCGAATGCTGTCCTTCGGGCCAGTGGCTCGGGAGGGGTGGGATGCCGGAAGCTCATTGACGTGACGCAGACAACCGATGCCACGCCCGGTCCCGGCACCGCCGAGGAGCCCGGCCCCGCGCCCAGCGGCCGTAGCCGTCGTAGCCGTACTCGGATCAACCGCGCCTGGTTCGTCGCCGCCGTCACGTTCGTGACGATCATCGGGGCGGCGGCGTTCCGTTCGCTGCCGGGGCTGCTGATCGATCCGCTGCACCAGGAGTTCGGGTGGTCGCGCGGGACGATCGGGGCGGCGGCCTCGATCAACCTCGCGTTGTACGGGCTGACGGCCCCCTTCGCGGCGGCGCTGATGGACCGCTTCGGCATCCGGCGGGTGGTCGCGGTCGCGCTGACCGTCATCGCGCTCGGGTCCGGGCTGACGGTGTGGATGACGGCGCCGTGGCAACTGCTGCTGTGCTGGGGGCTGTTGGTGGGGTTGGGCAGCGGTTCGATGGCGCTGGCGTTCGCGGCGACGGTCACCAATCGCTGGTTCACCGCGCGCAAGGGCCTGGTCACCGGCATCCTCACGGCGGCCTCGGCGTCGGGGCAGCTGATCTTCCTGCCGCTGCTGTCCTGGATAGTCGAGGAGCACAGTTGGCGCCCGGCGGCGGTGACCGTGTCCCTCGCGGCCCTGGCCGTCGTCCCCTTCGTGTGGCTGCTGCTGCGGGACCACCCGGCGGACGTGGGCGCGAAGCCGTACGGGGCGAGCGAGTTCGTGCCGAAGCCGGAACCGGTGACGGGTGCGGCCCGCCGTACGGTGTCGGTGCTGTTCAAGGCGGTCCGCACGGGCCCGTTCTGGCTGCTGGCCGGGACCTTCGCGATCTGCGGTGCCTCCACGAACGGCCTGATCCAGACCCACTTCGTGCCCGCCGCCCACGACCACGGCATGCCCATCACGGCGGCGGCCTCGCTGCTCGCGGTGATCGGCGTCTTCGACGTGGTCGGCACGATCGCCTCCGGCTGGTTCACCGACCGCTTCGAACCCCGCCGCCTGCTCGCCGTCTACTACGCCCTGCGCGGCATCTCCCTCCTCTTCCTCCCCATGCTGCTCGCCCCCACGGTCCACCCGCCCATGCTCTTCTTCATCGTCTTCTACGGCCTCGACTGGGTCGCCACGGTCCCCCCGACCCTCGCCCTGTGCCGCGAGCAGTACGGCGAGGACAGCGCGATCGTCTTCGGCTGGGTGCTGGCCTCCCACCAGATCGGCGCGGCGCTCGTCGCCTTCCTGGGCGGGGTCGCCCGGGACGCGTTCGGGTCGTACGACATGGTCTGGTACGTGGCGGGGGCGTTGTGCGCGGTGGCGGCGCTGATGGCGCTGGTGATCCGGCGGCGGCCGGTCGCGGGGACGGCCCCGGTCGCGGTGGCGTGACGGCTACGGCGGGGAGGTGATGTTCCCCTTCGCGTCCACGGTGTGGGTCTGCCAGTACGTGTCCCACTTGTCGTCGACGTGCTTCGGCACCTTCCCCTTCGGGTACCGGGCGTAGCCGCTCGGCGGGTTGTCGCCGTTCTTCACGCAGGCGCCGCCCGCGGTGCTGCCCACGGCCAGCACCGGGTACTCGCCCCCGCCGCACATGGCGTCGGCCGTGGAGAACGAGCAGGCGGACAGCAGCCCGGCGGCGGATATCAGGACGGACGCGAGAACGGCGACGCGCGTGCGCTTGCTCATGGTTGGGGTCCCCCGGTCGGAAGCTCGAATGCTCGAATGCTCGAATCGGTATGGGAGCAAGGCTGTCGGAGGAGGGGCGGACCTTCATGAGTACGTGGGCTCAGATCGGCGTGCGGGTTACTCAGGAGCGGGGCGGCCTTGCCCTGGCCGTCAGCCGCTCGTCGTCCGCACGGGCGCGCTGCTGCGTCCGCGGTCCCGGCCGCTGAGTTCGGCGTCGAAGGTCTCCTGGGCGACGCGCATGACCTCGGCGTACGCGGGTTGCCGTAGCCGGTCCCACATCTCGTCCTCGGGGACGTCCTCCACGTGGGCGACCACCCACCAGATGGTGCCGAAGGGGTCCTTGATCCGGCCGCCGCGCTGTCCGAAGGCGTCGTTCGCCAGGGGGGTGACCACGCGGCTCCCGGCGTCGACGGCCCGGGCGAACGCCTGGTCCGCGTCCGGCACGAACACGCGGAGCAGGCTCGGCATGACGGGCCAGTCCGGGGCGCGGTCGAAGGCCAGCACGACCGTGTCGCCGACCCGGATCTCACCGTGCCCGATCGCCCCGCCCTCGGTCACCACCCGCCCGAGTTCCTTCCCGCCGAACGCCGCGGCGACGAAGTCGAGAAAGGCTCCCGTGTCGTCGGTCATGACCCAGGGGGCGATGGTGGTGTAGCCCGCCGGGGCGGAGTTGGTGTGGTGGGGCATCGTCGGGGTCCCTTCGTCGCTGCCGGGTTTCGGGGGCGACGATAGGGGCGGGGTAGGACAGGTCCTGTCCTACTGACGCACGCCGGTGCCGGTGCCGGTGCCGATGCCGATGCCGATGCCGACGGTCAGAGGAAGCGGCCCCGGTGGAACAACAGGGGCGCTCCCGCACCCTCGTCGGTGCCCAGCCCGTCCACCCGGCCCACCACGATCAGATGGTCGCCCCCGGTGTGCACGGCGTGGATCGTGCAGTCGATCCAGGCGGCGGCGTCGGTGAGGCGGGGGGAGCCGGAGACCGGGGAGGCGTCGTAGGGGACGCCGGCGAACTTGTCCGTGCCGCTCGCCGCGAAGCCGCGGCACAACTCGCCCTGGTGGGCGGCGAGTACGTTGACGCAGAAGACGCCGGCGCGGGCGATGCGCGGCCAGGTCGTCGACGTACGGCCGACCATGAAGACGACGAGGGGCGGGTCGAGGGAGAGGGCGGAGAAGGACTGGCAGGCGAAGCCGGCGGGGCCGGGTTCACCGGTGGCCGCGGGGGCGGTGATCACGGTCACGCCGGTCGCGAACGTGCCCAGTACGCGCCGGAATTGACCCTGGTCGACCGGTGCCCGCTCGTCGTCCGTGACACACCGAAGCTCCGGCCGCGGCAGCGCCTCGACAGGCTGCGCGGCCGGAGCGCTTCCGGCCGACCTGAGGTACCGGACGGCGGCCGCGGCCGCCCCTGCGTGTCCCATCACATCACCCATTGAAGCTGACGGTTCATCAGATAGGAAGGGGTGCGGGCCTCTCGGCGTCCGGTCTCGCGGACCGGCCCGCATCGCCTCTTTGCTGGGCCAATTCACAGACTGCCGGTCAGATCATGGGTGTTACGTCGCCCCGTGGACCTCCCCGGGTCACCTCCCGCACGCCCACCCCCAGCAGTGTTGCGCAACGACCGCCACCGCCACATCACCGGTGGCAGCCGTGACCTGAGGAGCACCCACACGATGAACCGTCTCACCGCACGCGGCGGAGCCGTGGCCGCCGTCGCCGGCCTCGCCCTGACGCTCGCCGCCGCCCTGCCCGCGCAGGCCGCCGACTCGACCGTGACCGAGTCCCAGTGGCTGACCGACGTCGCCGCCGTCACCGGCCCCGCGCAGACCTACATCGACTCCCGTGCCGCCGCCAACACCTCCGGTGCCAAGCAGGCGATCGTGCTCGACATCGACAACACCTCGCTGGAGACCTACTTCGAGGGCGGCATCACGGTCCCGGCCACCCCGCCGGTCCTCGCCCTCGCCCAGGACGCGCACGCCAAGGGCATCAGCGTCTTCTTCGTCGGCGCCCGCAGCAACCTCTTCAACGCGGTCACCAAGTCCAACCTCACGTCGGTCGGTTACACGGTCGACGGCCTCTACGCCCGCACGGTCGCCCAGCTCCTGACGGAGTCCATCGCCGACTTCAAGACCTCCCAGCGCAAGGCGATCGAGGCGAACGGCTACGACATCATCGCCAACATCGGCAACAACACGACCGACCTGTCGGGCGGTTACGCCGACACGACGTACAAACTCCCGGACTACGACGGCCTGTTGGACTGACGACGGCTCCGGGCGCCCCGGGTCACCGTCCCCGGTACTCGGGGCTCCGCCGCTCCACGAAACTCGCCACGCCCTCCCGCGCGTCCTCCGTCGTCATGTTGATCTCCTGTGCCGCCGCCTCCGCCGCGAACGCGGTCGTACGGTCGCTGTCCAGGGACGCGTTGACGAGTTGCTTGGTGAGGGCGAGGGCGCGGGTCGGCCCGGTGGCGAGGCGCTCCGCCCACTCCCGGGCCGTCTTCTCCAACTCCCCGTCCGGTACGACCCTGTTGACGAGGCCGAGGCGTTCCGCGTCCGCCGCGCTCACCGCGTCGCCGAAGAACATCAGCTCCTTCGCGCGCTGCGGGCCGATCAGGCGCGGGAGGAGATACGCGCCGCCGCCGTCGGGGACCAGGCCGCGGCGGACGAACACCTCGATGAACCGCGCCGATTCCGCGGCCAGGACGAGATCGCAGGCGAGGGCGAGATGCGCGCCCAGCCCCGCCGCCGTGCCGTTCACCGCAGCGATCACCGGTTTCTCGCAGTCCAGGACGGCGGCGACCAGGCGTTGCGCGCCCTGGCGGATCACCCGGGCGACGTCACCGGGGATCCGTTCCCCAGGCGCCCCGCCGCCCCGCAGGTCCGCGCCCGCGCAGAAGCCCCGGCCGGTGCCGGTCAGGACCACCGCCCGTACGGCGGGGTCCGCCGATGCCTCTCCCAACAGGGTTATCAGGCGGTCCCGTTGGGCCGGGGTGATCGCGTTCAGAGCCTCGGGGCGGTTGAGGGTGAGGTACGCGACACCGCCCGCGACCGTGTGCGTGACCTCAGCCGTCGGGTCACTCATCGGCACACCGCCAACGCGTCCAACGCCACCGCGCCCTGCCCCCTGGGCAGCACCATCAGCGGGTTGATGTCCAACTCCGAGAGCACATCGCCCAGTTCGAGGGCCATCCGCTGCACCCGGAGGATCACCTCCACCAGGGCGTCCAGGTCGGCCGGGGGACGTCCCCGTACCCCGTCCAGCAACGGCCGCCCGCGCAACTCACCCAGCATGCCCCGCGCCGCCTCCTCGCCGAACGGCGGCACCCGTACGGCCACGTCCCGCAGGACCTCCACCAGTACCCCGCCCAGCCCCACCGTCACGGTCGGGCCGAACAGTTCGTCCTGCGTGACGCCTACGACCATCTCGACGCCCCGCTCGACCATCTGGCAGACGAGGACACCGTCCAGGGTCACGTCCTCGTAGCGCGCGATGTCCGTCAACTCACGGTAGGCGTCCCGGACTTGGCTCGCCGAGGTCAGGCCCACCTTCACCAGGCCCAGTTCCGTCTTGTGCGCGATCTGCGCGCCGGACGCCTTCATCACCACCGGGTAGCCCACCAGCCCCGCCGCCCGTACGGCCGCCGCCGCGCTGGTCACCAGTTGCTCGCGGGGGACCCGGATCCCGTACGCCCGCAGGAGTTGCTTCGCCGCGTGCTCGCTCAGCTGCTGCCCCGGGCGCATCAGAGCCTCGGCCTTGCGGAAGGAGGGGGAGACGGTGCGGGGGGCCTCGTCGAAGGGGGAGCGGTAGGCGTGGACGAAGCGGTGGTGGGAGAAGTAGGCGCGCAGCGCCGTGATGCAGTTGCCGACCGTGCGGAAGGTGGCCACCCGGGACGAGCCCAACAACCTTTCGCGGTAAGCCGGTTCGGTGCCCACCGGGGAGCCCCACACCACGCACACCAGCTTGTCGGTCTCCTCCGCCGCGGCCACCAGGTCCTCCACCAGCTTGTCGCTCAGCGGGGGGAACGGGCCCGTGACGGGGCAGACCAGCACCCCCACCTCCGGGTCGTCCAGGATCGCGTCGATGATCTTCCGGCCGCGCCAGTCACCCACCGGGTGACCGCCGTTGTCGACCGGGTTCGCCACGCTCAGGTACGGCGGTATCCACTCGTGGAGTTCGGACTGTTTCGCGTCCGACAACTGCGGGAGTGGCAGTCCCGCCTCGCTCGCCAGGTCGGCGAAGTGGGCGCCCGTGCCGCCGGAGATCGAGTAGACGACGACCCCCTCGGCCACCGGAGGCTTCGCCCGCGCCAACAGGGCGGCCGTGTCCTGGAGTTCGTCCAGGCCGTCGACGCGGATCACGCCGTACTGGCGCATCGCGGCGTCCACCACCGTGTCCGCGCCGGTGAGTTTGCCGGTGTGGGAGGCGGCCGTGCGGGCGCCGGTCTCGGTGCGGCCGACCTTCACCGCGACCACCGGGACCTTGCGGCGGGCGGCGCGGTCGGCGGCGAGGAGGAAGGAGCGGCCGTCCTTGAGGCCCTCGACGTAGCAGGCGATGGCGCCGACCTCGGGGCGTTCGGCGAAGTAGGAGATGAAGTCGGCGGTCTCCAGGTCGGCCTCGTTGCCGGTGGGGGCCCAGTGGGAGAGGCGGATGCCGAGTTCCTGGAGGGCGAAGACCGGGCGGCCCTGGTGGCCGGACTGGGTGATCAGTGCGATCGCGGGGCCTTCGAGGTCCTCACGGAAGTTCTCGAAGGCGTTGAGGTTGGTGTTCGGGCCG
Organism: Streptomyces sp. N50; assembly: GCF_033335955.1. GTDB lineage: Bacteria > Actinomycetota > Actinomycetes > Streptomycetales > Streptomycetaceae > Streptomyces. The sequence goes on along the minus strand of NZ_CP137549.1, from coordinate 3,864,979 downwards.
AGGAGGCGCAGGCCCGACCTGCCTACGGCGGCGGCGAGTTGGGCCTGTGCCAGCGCGCCCTCCTCGCCCGTCTCCGCGAAGCCGGACGCGAAGGCGACCGCGAACTTCACCTTCGCCTCGGCGAGTTGCTCGATCACGGGGAGGGGGTCGGCCACCAGCACCACGGCCAGGTCGACCTGTTCGGGGAGGTCGGCGACGGAGGGGAAGCAGGGGACGTCGAAGACCGTCGTACGGGTGGGGTGCACCGGGTGGAGGCGGGCCCCAACTCGGGTGGCCCAGGCCATGAGTTGGCGGGTGATGCCGGTGTTCGGACGGCCCTCCGCGTCCGAGGCGCCGATCACGGCGACCGACTCGGGGCGGAAGAAACGGTCCAGGTCGGGTACGCCCGCGTACAACGGCCGCCCGCCGACGTCGAGATCGTCGACGTCGGCGGGCCTGCCGTGGACGGCGGGGCCGGGTTGCTCACCGCAGGCGATGACCCGGGCCCGGCGGGAGTCGGTGGTGAGGGTGCCGTGGGTTGATCCAAGCATCGGTCCGCCCCGCTCCTGTGTGACGGCATAATCAACTGACGCACTGTCAGATTACTGAACTGACACAGCGTCAGGAACTGTCGTGCACGCAAAGAACGGACGGACCCCGGGTCGTGGCCCTCCTGCGGGACGGGCGGACCCCGGGTCAGGACGCGGCCGGGACCCCCTTCGAGGCCTTCTTCGAGAGCTTCCTGGTCTCCTTGGCGACCGCCTTCGCGATCTTCTCCGCGTCGATGGCCAGTTCGCGGAGCATGCCGCTGATGGGGTTGGTGAAGCCGGTGAAGTACAGGCCGGGCGCGTCCTTCGGGGTGCGCGCGCCGTGCGCGACCGGCTTGCCGCGGGTGTCCAACACGCCGAGGTGGCCGACGAGTTGCTCCAGGGAGCGGACGTAGCCCGTGGCCGCGATCACGGCGTCCGGGCCGATGCGGTCGCCGCCGGCGAGGACCACCTTGCCGTCCTCGAAGCTCTCCACGGCCGGCACGATCTCGACCCGCCCCTTGCGCACGGCGTCGATGAGCCCGACGTCCTGGACCGGGATCGAGCCCTCCTTGACCCGGCTGTACAGCCCGGTGTCGGGGCGCGGCAGCCCCTGCGCCGCCAGGTCCGGCACGCTGAGCTTGGCCATCGGCCCCGCGAGCCGGTCGACGACGCCGACCGGCAGCCGCCGTACGAGAACGCCCGTGTACTGGGCCGCCCAGCCCGCGGTCGACCGGCGGACGATGTGCGGGGCCGTGCGGACGGAGAGCCGTACGCGGGACGCACCGCTCTCCACCAGGTCGACCGCGATCTCCGCGCCCGTGTTGCCGATGCCGACGACGAGGACGTCCTGGCCGGTGTAGGGCTGGGCGTTGCGGTAGTCGGCGGCGTGCAGGAGGTCGCCGGTGTAGGTGTCGCGGCCGGGCCAGTCGGGGATGCGGGGGTGTGGTTGGTGCCGGTGGCGACGACGACCGCGCGGCCGGTGAGTTCGCGGCCGCCGGTGGCGTGCAGGAGCCAGCCGGTGCCGTCGGCGGAGCGTTCGACGCGGGAGACCTCGACGCCGGTGACGATCTCCAGCTCGTGGACCTCGGCGTACTTCTCCAGATAGCGCACCACGTCGTCCCGCGAGACCCAGCGGCCGAACCGGCGCGGCATCGTGAGCCCGGGCAGGCTCGAAAGCCGCCGGGTGGTGTGCAGGTGGAGGCGGTCGTAGTGCCTGCGCCAGGACGCTCCGACCCGGTCCGACCGCTCCAGTACGACGGCACGGATGCCCTGCGCGCGCAGCGCGTACGCGGCGGCGAGACCGCCGGGGCCGCCGCCGATGACGTACACGGGACGGTCTGCGTGGTTCTGCGCCGCGGGGGTCGGGGACGCTGTGGAGTCGGCCATGAGCGCGAGCGTAATCACGTCCCACGTTGATGGGTCTCGGTCAAGCCCGGAATTGGTTGCGGATCGATCACGGGTGTGGAGGAGTGGGTGAGGTGGGTGACGTAGGGCCTCTGGTTGTGAGCGGCGGATGCGGGTCCGGACATGGCACGACGCCGAGCCCGCGCTGTCCGCGGTCGGGCTCGGCGTCGTGAGGCGGTGACCGGAATGTATGACGGGAAACCGGTACCGCGTCCTTGGGGGCTACTTGCCGCGCTTGGCCTTGTGGCCCGTCACCTGGGCGATCCAGGTGATGAAGTCGGCCGGGTCGGTGTTGGCGCCGTGGCCCTCGTCCCAGTAGTAGATGTGGTTCACGTCGTCTCCCAGGTTGTCGAGGCGGGCGGCGAGGTTGGCGGCGACCGTCAGCGCGGTGTCCGAGTCCTTGGTGCCGAGGCGGATCCACCAGTGCTTGGAGCGGTTCGGGTTGACCTTCTCGACCAGGTGGTACATCGGGTTCATCAGGTCGAGCTTGGCGGGGACGTCGCTCGGAACCCGCTTGCTGCTGAGCCCGGTCGAGTCGTTCTTCGCGCCGTACGCCGTGAAGTGGCGGGCCAGGGTCGTGCCCGTGCCGAACTCGTTGTTCTCGCCGGCCGACAGGTCGAAGGCGTCGAAGGCGGGGGCGTCCTTCTTGCGGGCGCCGACGTGGGTGAGGAAGTCGGCCCAGGTGAAGGTGGCCTTTCCGCCGGACCAGGTGATGAAGGTGTTGGCCTTCAGGTAGGTCGCGCGGGCGGAGTCCGAGAGCGCGGCGAGGTACGTGGTCGCCGAGGGCTCCAGGTACTGCTTGACCATGTACGCGTCGAGGTTGCGGGCGTTCAGCGGACCGAAGCCGCCGAGGCCGCGCAGCTTGAGGCCGGCCTGGTACTCGGCGAACTGGGCCTGCAGCGCCTTGGAGACCGTCTGGTCCACCGTCTTGCCGGTGCTCAGGTCGTTGGCGCCCCAGTTCCACTCGTAGGCGCCGTCCGCGTGCTCCAGGTCGGTGATCGGGCACCAGGCGCCGGTCGCGAAGATCGCGTCGGAGGCGTCGGCCGCGCCCAGCGCCTTGAGGTACTTGTCGTAGATCGGGCTGTCACCGGACGCGCCGAGCAGGGAGGACAGCGCGCCGCCCGCACTGGTGCCCGCGGAGACGATGCGCTCCACGTTGCCGGGGATGCGGCCCTTGTTCGACTTGATGTAGCGGACCGCGGCCTTGAGGTCGACGATCGCGGCGGGCGCGGTGCCGTAGTACTCGCCGCTGGAGTTCTTGAGGGTACGGCCGCGGGCGCCGGGCTCGATGACGACGTAACCGGCGGCCAGCGCGAGGAGCTGGTTGCTGGAGGTGGCGCCGCCGGTGGCGTTGGTGTTGCCGTTGGCGCCGGGGGCGCTCGCCGAGGCCGAGGCGCTCGGGGCGGCCGAAGAGCTGGTCGAGCCGGTGGGCGCGCCGCTGGGGGCCGCGCCGCCGCCCATCGCGGAACCGCCGCCGCCGACCTCGGTGGCCGTCGACACGGAGGAGGGCAGGTAGCCGCCGACGGAGTTGGCGAGCAGGATCGGGGCGTTGCTCGCGTCGACCGCCTTGCCGTCGATCTCCACCGGGGCGCTGACGATGAGCGACTGATAGGTGGCGTCCACCGGCTTGGCGACGTACGTGATCGCCTTCCAGAAGTGGTAGACGACCGTGTGCTCGGTGCCGGCGGTGTCCGTGACCGACTTCGTCAGCTTCGTGTAGGCGTCCGGGTCGAAGACCAGGGCGTCCGAGGAGGAGGACTTCGAGTCGCTCGACGCGTTCGCGCTGAGCGCGATGCCGCCGGCCGCCGCGACACCCGCGGTCGCGCCGATGCCCATGACTACCGTCCTGCGCTTCACTGCCCTGTGCTTCACCGTGCTGCCTCTCGTCTTCCCGACCGCGTCTTCCTGACCGCTCCTTGGCCTTGCGCTTGCGAACGTAATCGGCGGCGAACAAAATCGTCAACAATCTGCGGGGATTCATGGCGGACCCATAGCGGCACGGTCCGCGCACAGGATTTTCATGGCTGCCCCTCGGCTTTCTTCAGCTTCTGACGTACCGTCAGATTCATGGATGCGATCTGGCTCAGCGGAGCGGACTGGCTCGCGGTCCTCCGCATAGGACTCGGGCTGTGGTGGCTGGAGAGCTGGCGGCACAAGGACAAGAAGGCCTGGTTCGAGCGCGGCACCGGCATCGCGTGGGCGGCCGACGTCGCCGCCAAACACCGCTGGACTGCGGTCCGTTCGGGCTTCGACGTGATGGTCGCGCCGCGCCCGCGCACGATGGCGTACGTCGTCGTCTACGCGGAGTTGGCGGTGGGCCTCGGCCTGGTCGTGGGCTTCCTCACCCCGGCCGCGCTCGTCGGGGGCCTGCTCCTCAACGTCCTCTACTTCACGCTGATGATCCACGACTGGGCGGAGCAGGGGCAGAACGCGATGATGGCGCTCATCTCGCTCGTGGCCCTGTTCGCGATGTCCTGGCAGGTGTGGTCGGTGGACGCGGCCCTGGGCTGGTTCTGATGAGCGCCTCCCCGCGCTACGACGTCCCCGAGCCCGACGCGTTCACCCGCGCCTACTGGGAGGCCGCGGCACAGGGCCGCCTGCTCCTCCGCCACTGCGCGGACTGCGGCCGGGTCCACCACTACCCGCGCGAGTTCTGCCCGCACTGCTGGAGCGAGCACGTCACCTGGCAGCCCGCGACCGGCCGCGCCACCCTCTACACCTGGTCCGTCGTCCACCGCAACGACCTGCCGCCCTTCGGGGAACGGGTGCCGTACGTGGCGGCCGTCGTCGATCTCGCGGAGGGCCCGCGGATGATGACGGAAATGGTGCGGGCCGAGCCCGCCGAACTGCGCGCGGGGATGGCGGTCGAGGTGGCGTTCCGGGACGGGGTGCCGGTGTTCAGGCCGGTCGAAAATGACGTACCCGGCGCACAGCGGGCTTGATTCAATGGCGCGATGGCCCACATACGCGAGCGGTCCCTCCAGCACCCCTTCCCCGAGCTGAACGGTCATGGACTTCGGCTGCGCCCCTGGGACGCCGACGACGACACCGATGTGACGGACTGGCTGCGCGGGGTGTCCGACCCCGAGTTCCAGCGCTGGAACACCCCCCTGCGGCCGGTCACGGACGTCACCGGCGCCCGCGGCTCGCTGCGCTCCCGCGCCGAGAACGCGGAGGACGGCGTCAGCGCGTCGTTCTGCGTCACGGACGCGGTCAGCGGTACGACGCTGGGGCACATCGGCGTCAACGACATCGACCACGTCATCCGCGTCGCCCGCGTCGGCTACTGGACCCTGCCCGAGGCCCGCGGCCGCAACGTCGCCACCCGCGCCCTCGCCCTCGCCGCCCGCTGGGCCCTGACCGACCTGGGCCTGCACCGCCTCGAACTGGGCCATGCCCTCGGCCACGACGCGTCCTGCCGGATCGCCGAGCGCTGCGGGTTCCCGGCCGAGGGGATGTTGCGCGGGGCGATGTTCGAGGCGGGCCGGCGGGACGCGTTCCGTGACGTCCATCTGCACGGCCGGCTGGCGACGGACCCGGAGGTCCAGCTGTGACGACCGACGACTGGCGCATCACCGGTGACCTCGACCAATTCCTCACCCGGGCAGGGAAGTTCCTGCGTTCCCGCCCCGCCCTCCACACGGTCCACCTCACGGTGACGGCGGCGCTGAACAGCCGAGGGCTGCGGGTGTACGGCGAGGGCGACCCGGTGTTCGGCACCCTGGAACGCGACGGCGACGTACGGGCCGCCTTCTTCCGCACACCTCCCGGCCGCCTGATGCTGACGCCCCTCACCGCCGGGGAGGCCAGCGAGCTGGCCGCCCAATTGGCCTTGCGCGGCGACGAGTTGCCGGGAGTCATGGGCGAACTGGACACGGCATCGACGTTCGCGGAGGCATGGGCGCGACGAACGGGACGGTCACCCGCACTCCACGCACGCCAACGCCTGTACCGACTGGCCGAGTTGACGACCCCGCAACCCGCCCCACCGGGCCGCCCGAGAGTCGCGACGGCAAACGACCGCGAGCAACTCGTGCGCTGGTACGTCGAGTTCACCGAGGCGATCGGTGAGAGCGGCACCTCGCAGGACCCCGGCGAGTGGGCCGACTCCCGGATCGCGTACGGCGGGATCACGCTGTGGGAGACCCCGGAGGGTACGCCGGTGTCCATGGCCGGGCTCACGACGAAGGTGGCCGGCCAGATCCGGGTGGCCCCCGTCTACACCCCGGCGGACCTCAGGGGTCGGGGCTACGCGGGTGCGGTGACGGTGGAGGTCAGCAGGATGGCAAGGGCGGCGGGCGCGGACGAGGTACTCCTGTTCACGGACCTGGCCAACGCCACGAGCAACGCCCTCTACCAGCGCATCGGCTACCGCCCGGTGGAGGACTTCGCGGGCTACGACTTCCACCCCGCCCCGGCCCCGAGGTGATACTCACCCCATGGCAACGGGAACGGACCTCCACGAACTACTGAAATCACTACGGGTATGGGCCCCCGAGCTGACCGAGCTCCCACCCCTCGACCCGACCACAACCCCGGACACCCCCCTCCCCTTCTTCACCACGTGGTTCGCGGAGGCGGTGGCGGCGGGTGAGCCCGAACCCCACGTGATGTCACTGGCGACGCGGGACGGCGACCCGGCGTCAGAGGGCGGTGGCCTCCCCGACGTACGGATGGTGATGCTGCACGGCGCGGACAAGGAGGGCTGGTCCTTCGCGACCCACTCCACGAGTCGCAAGGGCCACCAACTGAAGGGCTTCGCCTACGCGGCCCTCGCCTTCTACTGGCCCCGCCTGGGCCGCCAGGTCCGCCTACGAGGCCCGGTCCTCCCGGCGACCCCGACCGAATCCCAGGCAGACCTGCACGCCCACTCGACAGGCGCCCTGGCCGCAGCCCTGACCGGCCACCAGAGCGAAGTCCTCCCGTCCCTGGCCGAGTTGACGCAGGCGTCCGAGACAGCCTGGGACCTGGCACAACGCGAACCGGAAACCCCTGCCCCGTCCTGGACCCTGTACCGCGTGTTCCCTGACGAGGTCGAGTTCTTCCAGGGGGACGCGCTACGACGGCACGTGCGCCTGAGCTATGTCCGGGAGGAGCGGGGTTGGTCGAAGGGGTTGCTCTGGCCCTGAGCTGTGTACTGACCGTTGGGCCACTCGCTTCTCAGCCAATGTCGGGCTTCCACGGCCCGAGTAAAGGGCGCTCCCTGCGGTCGCGTCGCCTGCGGCGATGGCCCTGCGGGCCACCCTTGACTAGGGCCGCTCCAGCCCGTTTGAGAAGCGAGCGAGCGGCCCGGAGGAACGGGTGGCCAGCTAGGAATCCCCCTGTCTGTACTGCGTTGCGGGCCGGTACAGGGGGGCGCGCTGGCGTCTCGCCTGCACGCCGCCTCGGCTCAGCGGCTCTCTGCCGGTGGGGACTTCCCGACCCGACGCGGCCCGGCCCTCCCACCTCTGGAGGCTGGGTACTTTTCTAACCAGTCATAGCCCATGTTAGTGGTTAGATTTACCCCCGGCTTCCAGCAACTACCCACCGGGGGCTGGCCGCTGAGCCGAGGCGGCGTGCTGGCGAGACGCGGACGCGTCCCCACCACACCGGCCCGCAACTCAGCACAGGCGCGGGCATGCATGCCTGGCCACCCGTTCCTCCGGGCCGCTCGCTCGCTTCTCAAACGGGCTGGAGCGGCCCTAGTCAAGGGTGGCCCGCAGGGCCATCGCCGCAGGCGACGCGACCGCAGGGAGCGCCCTTTACTCGGGCCGTGGAAGCCCGACACTGGCTGAGAAGCGAGTGGCCCAACGTCCACTGGTGAACGCAGTACGTTGATGCCCAAGCATGTCGGCGACCGAGATCCCGACCCAGGCAACAACAAGACCGTCATCACAGTCCACCCCGAGCGTTTGAACTGCCCGGCCGGACGCCCCGTACCACTCGTTGAGGGTGGCGTCGGAGAAAGGGCCGGGCGATTTCAGTTTCCGTGGATGTGAGAGCGAGCGAGGCACCCGTACGTCGGCAGGTGCTGGGGCTGGACGGTCTCCGTGGGCTGGCGGCGCTGTATGTGGTGCTGTTCCACTGCTGGCTGTACGCCTTCCCGGGGTATCCCGACAGTTCGGCGCCCCGGGTGCTGGACGTGCTGATGTTCGGGCGTATCGCCGTCGTCTTCTTCCTGGTGCTGTCCGGCTTCTCGCTCGCGATCTCCCCGGCGCGACACGGCTGGCGGTCGGGCGGTGTCGCCCAGTTCCTGCGCCGACGCGCCTGGCGCATCCTGCCGCCGTACTGGGCTGCGCTGGCCCTGAGCCTCGTCGTCTCGCTGTTCGTGGTGCCGGCTTCGCACTACGGGCCGCCCAACACCTCATCGGTCCTCGTCTACGGCCTTGTCCTTCAGGACGTGTTCTTCGCCCCGACCCCGAACGGCGCCTTCTGGTCGATCGGAGTGGAGGCCGAGTTGTATCTCCTCTTCCCTCTCATTCTTCTTGTCCGGCGGCGGTTCAGCGCGGCTGCCGCGATCGCGTGCGTGACGCTCCCGGTGATCGTCCGCGGGCTGCTGGCCCCCGGCTCGAACCCGGTCGAGGGCGACAACTGGCTCGCCCCGCATCTGGCTCCCGTGTTCGTCGCCGGAGTGGTGGGTGCGGGCATCGTCGTCGCGTCGGAGCGGGTTCGGCGTCTGCCGTGGGGATGGTTCGCCGTCCTGGCCGCCCTGCCGGTGCTGGCGCTCGGCTTCGTCCAGGGTTCCGTCTGGACGGTGCGCCACTACTTCTGGATCGACCTCGCCATCGCCCCCGCCATGACGATGCTCATTGCCGCCGTTGCCACCGGTCAACCCGCCTTTCTTGTACGGCTGTTGACCACGCGACCCCTTCAGCGCCTCGGCGATTTCTCCTACAGCCTCTACCTGATCCACCTGCCGATCGTCCTCGTCGTCATTCGCCGCGTGGCCCCGCATGTCGTCGCGCCCGGTCTGCACACCTTCTGCTTCACGCTGCTTCTGGGCCTGCCCGTCTCGGTGCTGACGGCATGGCTCTTCTCCCAGATCTTCGAACTGCCCTTCAAGCGGAACCGGTCCTGGAAGTCCCTGATGGCTCAGTCCCGGCCCAGCACCACCGTCCCTGAAGAGCAGAACCAGCCGCCCGTCCCGGAAGCCACCCCCAGTCGCGGCAAGTCGCCGTCCGCGCCCGTCACCTGACGAGCCCCGGCCTCCCCCCGCAACTGCCGTACCGCCTCCACCAGCAGGAACAGCCCCCGCATCCCGGGATGTTGGGCCGACAGCCCACCCCCGTCCGTGTTCACGGGCAACTCCCCGCCGGCCACCCGCAACCGCCCCTTCTCCACAAAGGCGCCCCCCTCGCCCTTCGCGCAGAAACCCAGATCCTCCAGCGTCACCAGCGTCATGTAGGTGAACGCGTCGTAGATCTCCGCGAAGTCCATCTCCGAGGCCTCGACTCCCGCCCGCTGGAAGGCCAGCCGCCCGCTCACCGCCGCCGGTGACACCGTGAAGTCCGGCCACTCGGACATCGCCGCGTGCGAGACGTGCTCCCCGGTCCCGAGCACCCACACCGGCGCCGTACGGCAGTCCCGTACGTACTCCTCGGCCGCCAGCAGGATCGCCGCCCCGCCGTCTGACCGTATGCAGCAGTGCAGTTTGGTGAACGGGTCGGCGATCATCGGGCCGGAGAGGACGTCGTCCACGGTGATCGGGTCGCGGAACATCGCCTCGGGGTTCAGGGCGGCGTTGGCGCGGGCCTGTACCGCCACCTCCGCCAACTGCTCGATGGTCGTGCCGTATTCGAGCATGTGGCGGCGCGCGGCCATCGCGTACTTCGCGATCAGCGTGTGGCCGTAGGGGACCTCGAACTGGAGGGGGCCCCGCGCGCCGAAGGAGAGGTTGCCGGTGCGGCGGCCCGCCTTGATGTCGGCTCGGGCCGTCGAGCCGTAGGCGAGCAGGACGGCGTTCGCGTGGCCCGCCGCTATCGCGTCCGCCGCGTGCGCCGCCATGACCTCCCACGTCGCGCCGCCGACCGAGGTGGAGTCGACCCAAGTGGGGCGCAGGCCAAGGTATTCGGCCACCTCGACCGGGGCCAGGGTGCCGAGACCCGCTGACGCGAAGCCGTCCACCACCGACCGGTTCAGGCCCGCGTCCGCCAGCGCGCGGCGGGCCGCCTGGGCGTGCAGGGCGTAGGGGGTCGTGTCGTCCACCCGTCCGCAGTCGGACAGAGCCACGCCCACCACGGCGACCTTGCGGCTCCCCACTGGCATGAGGGGCCTCCTCCCTCTGTGCATATCGTGCCCGGACTCCTAATATGACGGACCGTCAGATCTGGAGGGAAGTGCCATGGACGCCAGCTTCACCGCCGAGCAGGACGAGATCCGCCGTACCCTCCGCGAACTGCTCCAAAAGCGGTGTGGGCCGGACGAGTCGCGCGCCGCCGTCGACAGCCCCGCCGGACACGACCCCGCCCTCTGGACCGCCCTCGCCCGGCAACTCGGCCTGCCCGGACTCGCCCTCCCCGAGGCCTACGGCGGCGTCGGCTGCTCGGTGACCGAACTCGCCCTCGCGGCAGAGGAGACGGGCCGATTCCTCGCCCCCTCCCCGCTCCTCGCCACCGCCGTGCTCACCGCGCCCCTCGTCCTCGCCCTCGGCACCGACACCCAGCGCGCCCGCCTGCTGCCCCGCATCGCCGCCGGCTCCCTCACCGCCGCCCTCGCCGTCCCCGGCACCGCCCTCACCACCGCCCTCACCCTCACCGGCCCCAACGGCGGGGAATGGGCGGGGGGTGGACGCGCGGGCGGGGTGCAGGCCCGGCAGGTCGGGGACTCCGGGTGGCGGTTGTACGGGCAGGTCGCGCAGGTTCTCGACGGACACAGTGCCGAGGTGCTGCTCGTCGCCGCTCACGCCGGGGGCTTCGCCCGGTCGCGGACGCTCCTCTTCCTCGTCGCGGGGGACGCGGACGGGCTCGTACGCGTACGGCAGACCGCACTTGACGCCACCCGGCCGCAGGCCCGGCTCGAACTGCGGGACGTGGAGGCCGAGTTGCTCGGTCCGGACGACGGCCCGAACGTCCTGCGGGAGCTCTCCGCCACCGGTGACACCGTCGCCGCCGTCCTCGCCGCCGAGGCCGTCGGGGCCGCCGACCGGGCGCTGGAGCGGACCGTCCACTACGTCAAGCAGCGTGAGCAGTTCGGGCGGGCCATCGGGTCGTTCCAGGCGGTGAAGCACCGGCTGGCCGATGTGTATGTGCAGGTCCAGGCCGCCAAGTCGGCTGCCTACTACGCCGCTTGGGCGACCGGCCAGGGGGAGGAGCGGGTCGGTGGGCTCGCGCTCGCCCAGGCTCTGGAGGCGCTGCGGACCGCCGCCGCCGAAGGGATCCAGCTGCACGGTGGGATCGGGTTCACCTGGGAGCACGACGCCCATCTCTCCTTCAAGCGCGCCGCCGGTGACGAGCTGCTGTTCGGGCCGGTGCACCGGCTGCGGGCGTACGCCGCCGAGGGCGCGCACCTTTTCGAGAACCGCGAGGTGACGGTGTGATCGGTGTGCGTGCGGTGCAGAAGGTGTCGTCGACCCGGGCGTTCGCGCGGATCGCCCCGCATGTCATCCCCGCCATGGACCGGACCGTGCACCGGCTCACGCGCGGGAAGGTGCTGCTGAGCGCCCAGATGCTGCCGGGGGTGATCCTGACCTCCACCGGGGCGCGGAGTGGGCAGCCGCGCCGAAGTCCCCTTGCCTGTATGCCGGAAGACGGCGGCTGGATTCTCGTCGGGTCCAACTTCGGGCGCAGCGGGCATCCCGCCTGGACGCACAACCTGATCGCCCACCCCGACGCCGAGATCAGCTGGAAAGGGGAGGAAATCCCCGTCACCGCACGGCTGTTGGCGGGCGAGGAGCGGGCCGGGGTGTGGCAGACCGCGCTGGCGTTCTGGCCGCCGTACGCCACGTACCAGAAACGGATCGAGCGGGAGATCCGGCTGTTCCGGATCACACGCAGGGCAGGCGGTGGTCCACCGGAGTGAACCACCGCCCGCGAGACAGGACTTGGGACCTGAGAAGCAGAGTCTGGAAGGGACTCCTACTTCGTCGGCTTCTTGCCGGTCACGCCCAGGTGGACCAACAGCGCCAGGTTCGGCTTGAGTTCAGCCTGCTTGACGCCCCACGTCTGGAAACCCTTCTGGTGCGAGGCGACGGCCGCGAGCATCGCGACCAGTGAACCGGCGACCGCCGCCGGGTTCACGTCCTTGTCGACCTTGCCCTTGGACTGCAGCTCGGCGACCGCGTCCGAGAGGGAGTTGTTCACGGAGTTCAGGATCTTCATCCGGATCTTGTAGAACCGTTTGTCTCCCTCGGCGGCTCCGAGGTCGACGACCCTGAGGATCGCGTCGTTCCTGCGCCAGAACTCCAGGAAACCGTCCACGAGTTCCTGGGAGGTCTGCCAGCCCGCCTTGCCGACCCATGACCGGCCGGCGAGCAGTTCGGTCAACTGACCGCCCTCCGTGGCCATTTGCTCGGCGATCTCCAGGACGGCACCTTCGACGTCCGGGAAGTACTGGTAGAAGGTCGCGGGTGAAGTCCCCGCCTTCCGGGCGACATCGATGACTTTGACGTCCCGGTAAGGGGAGGAGCTGAGCATCTCGCTTAGGCAGTCGAGCAGCTTCTGCCGGGTCGCCTGCCCACGCCGGCCGGCCACGCGGCCGTCGACGGTACGCACTTGTCCTGTCATGCCGTCAGCTTACCGAGGGGTGATCGGAGCGCGATTCGGCCGACTGCAAATGGGGTGCACGAGGGTCCAGAGGGTGGTGTGCCTGGTCTGCGGGGTGCGTGCGGCGCCGTTACTTTGACGGTATGGCCGAAAACAGGGCATCCGCGAAGGAAGAGACCTACGGAGAGGGCGTCCCCTGCTGGGTGGACGCACAGCTTCCGGACCTCGCGGCGGGCAGGCGGTTCTACGGTGAGCTCTTCGGGTGGACCTTCGAGGAGGCGTACGGCGGCTCCGTATGGGCCCGCAAGGACGGCCAGGCGGTCGCGGCGCTCGCCCACAAGGCGGACGGACGGATGCCGACCGTGTGGACGGTGTACTTCGCGACGCCGGACGTGGTGCGGCTGAGCGGGCGTATTCGGGAGGCCGGTGGGCAGGTGGTGATGGCTCCGGTGGCCTTGGGGGAACTGGGCACCGCTGTTCTCGCCGCTGACACCGAAGGCGCTGTCTTCGGGTTGTGGCAGGCGGCCCGGCACCCCGGTTTCGGGACCCGGCACAAGCCCGGCACCTTCGGCTGGGCCGAGCTGTACGCCCGCGACACGGAGGCGGCCAACAATTTTTACGGCGGACTTTTCACAGACGCCCTCTTCGGACCGGATGCCGCCCCCGATTTCGGGCGGGCTCCCGTCTCCGACGTCTTCCCGGTCGAGATGCCGCCGCATTTCCTCGTTCACTTCCGGGTCGAGGACATCGAGCCTGTGCTGGGGGCGGTGCACCGGCTCGGGGGGCGGGTTCAGGTTCCGCTCTTCGAGACGTCGTACGGGAAAGTGGCGGTCGTCACCGACAATCAAGGGGCGTCGTTCGCACTGCTGCAACGATGACCGCAACGCTGACACCTGGACGTTTGTCCGGAGATATGGCGAGACACCCCGATTAGTCGCCGGGTTCGCAACCTGTGGCCCGGCCAGGAAGAATCAGGGTGCGTGCCGCCATGGCGGTGCGGTGGTGAGACGCTGCACGGGGTCGCGTACATGTGGGTGGCGTGGCTCGTACGGGGAGGTGGCAGGCAAGTGGTGGATCAGCTGACGCAGCACGATCCGCGGCGGATCGGGCCGTTCGAGGTGCTGGGACGGCTGGGCGCGGGCGGCATGGGGCTGGTCTATCTCGCGCGCTCGGCGTCCGGCCGGCGGGTGGCGATCAAGACCGTGCGGACGGAGCTCGCCGAGGACCAGCTCTTCCGGGTCCGCTTCACGCGTGAGGTGGAAGCCGCGCGGGCCGTCTCCGGGTTCTATACGGCCGCCGTGGTCGACGCCGATCCGCGGGCGGCCGTGCCGTGGCTGGCCACCGCGTACGTGCCCGCGCCCTCCCTCGAAGAGATAGTGAACGAGTGCGGGCCGATGCCGGCCCAGGCGGTGCGCTGGCTCGCGGCGGGGGTCGCGGAGGCGCTCCAGTCCATCCATGGCGCCGGGCTCGTGCACCGGGACCTGAAACCCTCCAACGTCCTCGTCGTCGAGGACGGGCCTCGGGTCATCGACTTCGGTATCGCCTCCGGCGTGTCGAACACCCGTTTGACGATGACGAATGTGGCCGTGGGGACCCCGGCCTACATGTCTCCCGAGCAGGCGAAGGACTCCCGCAGCGTCACCGGCGCGAGCGACGTGTTCTCGCTCGGCTCGATGCTCGTGTTCGCCGCCACCGGACACCCCCCGTTCCATGGCGCCAACCCGGTCGAGACCGTCTTCATGCTGCTGCGCGAGGGCCCCGACCTCCAGGGCCTCCCGGACGAACTGCGCCCCCTCATCGAGTCCTGCATGCAGATGGAGGCCACCGGGCGGCCCAACCCGGCCGACCTCCAGGCCCAGCTCGCCCCGCACCTCTTCGGCTCCGGCTCCGACGACAGCGGTACGGCGTCTGCCTGGCTGCCCGAGCGCGCGGTGACCCTGATCGAGACCCGGCGCGGCGGCCGCCCGCCGGTGAAACCGACGCCCACCGCGGGGCGCAGCGGTGGTGGCGGGCGCGTTGCCGTACCGCCCCCGCCCTCCCACGACCCCGTCGTGCCCGTCCCGGTCGGCGCCCCCGACACCGGGCCCGTACGGCTCGCGGGCGCGCCCGTGCCCATCGGTCCCGGTCCCCGGGTCGCCGACGCCCGCGCCGCCGCCGTGAAGGCACCCCCTCCGGAGGCCGGCCTGGTCGCCTCCTGGTCCCGGCCCCGCCCCGGCGTCAACGGCGCCGACCCCGCCGCCGTACCCCCGCCCCCCGCGCTGCCCCCGGAAACGGCCTCCGGCTGGCGCCCCTGGCGGTTCCGCATGTCGAACGACGTCTGGGGCACCCCGACCGTCGCCGGCGACCTCGTCTACGTCACCTCCTTCGAGGTGCACGCCCTGGACGTGGGGACCGGCCGCCGGTCCTTCAAGACCCGGGACGTCGCCTGGTCGATGGCGGTCGCGGACGGCCGTATCCACGCCTCGGACGGCCCCACCCTCTTCGCCCTGGACGCCCGCGAGGGCGGTGACCTGTGGCGGCTGTCCACCGACGCCTGGGTGTACTCCCTCAAGGCCGAGCGCGGCACCGTCGTCACCGGCACCCGCGGCGGCGGAGTGCAGGCATGGGAGGCCTCCACCGGCCAGAAGCTGTGGCAACTGACCGGCGCGCAGACCGACTTCGAGTCCCCGGAGGCCGGCCCGGCGCTGCACGACGGCACGGTCTACGTCTGGCAGGACGCCCGCCTCCACGCCCTGGACGCCCGGACGGGCGACGAGCGCTGGGCGTACCCGATCGGCGACGCGGCCTCCTGCGGCGGCGTCCCCGTACGGATCACCCCGGCCCCCGACGGTCAGGTCTACGTCTCCGCCGGCACCCGCGTCCTCTCCGTCGAGGTGGCGAGCGGCCGCGTCCGCTGGCACTTCGAGGCCCCGGCGGTCTTCCTCTGCCCGCCCACCTTCGCCCCCGGCCCGGCGGTCACGGGCGGCGGCATCTACCTCGCCGACTACCTCGGCACGGTCTACGCCCTCGACGCCGCCGACGGCCGCGACCGCTGGCGCATCGCGACCGAGTCCCGGGCGTCGATCGAACCGGTCCTCGTCGCCGCGGGCCACGTCCACGTCGGCAGCGGCAAGGGGCTCTACACGCTCGACGCGGTCACCGGCACACCCAAGTGGCGCTTCCAGGCCGGCGGCGACATCGTGGGCACCCCCGCGGTCGCCGAGGGCCGCATCCACTTCGGCTCCACCGACCACCTCCTCTACACCCTCAAGTCCGATGACGGGCGCCTCCGTTGGAAGCTCGCCACCGGCGGCGAGATCACCGGAGCGCCGGTCGTCCGGGACGGGGTCGTGTACGCGTGCAGCAAGGACCGCTGCGTGTACGCCCTCGACGCGGAGAAGGGCACGGGTACCGCGCGCACGGCGTGATCAGCGCCCGATCCACGTCGGTACGATGAGCGGATGCAAACGCGGGGGCGCAGGCTCAAACTCACGGCGGTACTGGCACTGACGGTTCTCACCCTCACCGGCTTCTCCGACGGACGGCACCACAGCACCAGCCGTCACAGGAGCGGCGGGGGAGGGGGCGGCTGCAGCAGCTCCAGCCAGGACCACGACACGTCGACATCGTCCGGCAGTTCGTCGTCGGGCGGCTCAACAGGCGGTTCGTCCGGGGGCAGTTCCTACACCCACCGGCCCAACTACCGCTCCACACCCACCTCTACGGCCACCTCCGGCAGCGGCACCAGCCTGCGGGACGGTACGGCGAGGCTGGTGAGCTGCGCGACGGCGACCAAGCAGTACGCGACCGTCGAGGTCAGCAACCCGAACAGCCGCAAGGCCACCTTCTCCGTCGACGTCACCTTCAAGGACGCCCAGGACAACGAGGTCGACTTCAACTACGCGGACGTGAAGGTCCCGGCGAACGGCAAGGCGACCGTCCGGGTGCGCGTGCTCGGCACCTCCACCCCGGTCGACCACTGCGAGGTCGACCCCAGGGCCACCGCCGGGACCTGACCCTCACCGGGTTCGGAAGCCGCCGTTCTTCCGTCCGGCGAACAGCTCCGCCTGCCGTTCGGTCGGAAGATTGCCGAGGGCGATCAGCGGCGGCGCCTGCGCATACGCCTGCGCCCGCGCCGCCTCCTTCGCCGCCCACAACGCCCGCACGGTCCCCTGGACCCCCTCGGTCGGATACCCGGCGATGACGGTCGCACAGGCCACGGCGGCCTCCAACGCCCGCCCGGGCTCGGTGAGTTCGGAGACCAGCCCGAGCTCGTACGCCCGCCGCGCGGAGATCCGCTCGGCCGTCCCCATGAGCATCATCCGCGCGACCTCGCCGTACGGCATCCGGTGCGCCATCAGCACCGACTCGTACGCGCTGACCATCCCGTACGTGGTGTGCGGGTCGAAGAACACGGCGGTCGGGTCGGCGACCACGAACTCGCTCTCGCCCAGCAGATAGAAGGCCCCGCCGCAGGCCATCCCGCGCACGGCGGAGATCACCGGCTTCCAGAGGTCGTTGGCCTTCGGGCCGATGCCCAGCAGCGGATCGTCCTGCATGTAGGGCGAGTTGGGCTGCGGGACGACCGCGTCCCGGTCGAGCCCGGTGCAGAAGGCGCGCTCTCCGGCCCCGGTGAGGACGACGGCCCGTACGGAGTCGTCGAACCGCAACTCCCGCCACACAGCAGCCAGTTCGGCGGCCGTGGTGAGGTCGATGGCGTTGAGCTTGCGCGGCCGGTCGAGGGTGACGACCGCGACGGCGGTGTCCTTGTCGATGGAGACGGCGAGAGTGGTGAGATCGGTGAGAGGGGAGAGAGTCATGCCCGCTCCAGAACCCACTGCGGAAGCCCGCTCTCGTCGAACACGACCTGCACCCGCGCCCCGATCCGAACCCGTTCAGGAGCAAGGGAGTCGAGCGCGGCCCCGGGCCCGGTGACCAGATTCCCGACCAGCCGGATGCGCGGGGCGTCGACCAGCTCGACGACGATCACGTTGTAGGGCGCGACGGCGGCGTAGTCGGGAAGCAGCGGGGGGTGGGGAAAGACGTAGGACCAGACCCGGCCCCGGCCGCTCACCTGCCGCCACTCGCTCGCGAAGGACTGGCAGTGGGGGCAGCAGGGGCGGGGCGGGAAGCGGGGCTCCTCGCAGTCGGCGCAGGTCTGGACGCGGAGTTCGCCCTCGCGGGCGTACTGCCAGAAGGGGGCGCCGTCGGCGTCGGTGAGCGGAGTGAGCATGGCGGTCGACTCCTCATTTCACTTCGTGAGCAGCAGGGCGGAGGTGGGGACGCCCTCGCCCGCCGTCACCAGACAGGTGGCGGCGTCCGGGACCTGGGCGGTGCTGGTGCCGCGCAACTGCCGTACGCCCTCGTTGATCAGGTTGAAGCCGTGGACGTACGCCTCGGAGAGGCCGCCTCCGCCGGTGTTCAGGGGCAGTTGGCCGCCGATCTCCAGCGCGCCCCCCTCCGTGAAGGCGCCCCCTTCCCCGCGTCCGCAGAAGCCGTAGCCCTCCAGGGAGAGCGGGACGAGGGCGGTGAACGCGTCGTAGATCTGGGCGACATCGACGTCCTGCGGGGTGAAGTCGGCGTGTTTCCACAGGTGTCGGGCGGCGGTCCAGGCGGGGCCGGTGAGCGGGTCGTCGTTCCAGTAGTTGACCATGCCGTGGTGCTGGGCGGGGAGGCCCTGGGCGGCGGAGTGGACGTAGACGGGGGTGCGTCGGCAGTCGCGGGCGCGTTCGCGGGAGACGACCACGCAGGCCAACGCCCCGTCCGTCTCCAGGCAGTTGTCGAAGAGGCAGAGGGGTTCGCTGATCCAGCGGGAGGTCATGTACATCTCGCGGGTGAGCGGGCGGTCGTACATGATCGCGGCCGGGTTCTGATTGGCGCGGTTGCGGCAGGCGAGGGCGACGTTGAACAAGTGGTCCCGGGTCGCGCCGTACTCGTACATGTACCGGCGCGTGAGCATGGCTATCTCGTCCGCCGGCCGGAGGAGGCCGAAGGGGCGGGTCCACTGGGCGGGGGTGGGGAGTTGGCGGGTCGTGTTGGTCCACGGTCTCGCCCCGCTGCCGCGCTTCCGGGACCTCCACGCCACGCCGACCGTCGCCTGCCCGGCGGCGATGACGGTGGCGAGATGCGCGACGGTGGCGCATGAACCCCCGCCCCCGTAACCGATCTTGCTGAAGAAGGTCAGGTCCCCGAAGCCGACCGCCTTCGCGAGCTCGACCTCGTCCGTCTCCTCCATCGTGTAGGAGGCGAGGGCGTCCACCTCGCTCGGGGCGATGCCCGCGTCGTCGAGGGCGGCGAGGACGGCCCGACACGCCAAGGTCCGCTCGTCCTCGGGGAGTTGCTTGGCGAAGGAGGTCTGTCCGATGCCGACGATCGCGGTCGCGTCCTTCAGTCCCGCCATGCGCTGTCCCCCCATGCGCTGTCCCCCCATGCGCTGTCCGGCCATGCTCTGTGCACCTCCGCGTGACACCGGGGCTGCTGACAGGGCGTCAGGCTACAGCTAATCTGACGGGTAGTCAGCTATTGGGTGCGGGGAGGCCGTTCATGCGCGGAGACGTGGAGTGGGACACCGTCCCGGGCCTGGTGCGCTCGGCCGTGGAACGGTACGCGGACGCCGAGGCGGTGGTGGAGGGCCGGACGCGGATCTCGTACGCCGAACTGGGCGCCCGGGTGGAGCGGGCGGCGGCCGCCTGTATCGCCGCCGGGGTCGAGGTCGGCGACCGGGTGGGCATCTGGGCGCCCAACTCGACGGACTGGATCGTCTCGGCGCTGGGCGCGGTGTCGGCGGGCGCGGTGCTCGTGCCGCTGAACACGCGCTTCAAGGGGAGCGAGGCCGCGTATGTACTGCGGAGCAGCGGGGCGCGGTTGCTGTTCGTGACCGGGACGTTCCTGGGGACGTCGTACGTGGCGTCGCTGCGGCGCGCGGCGGGGGAGGGGGCCGGGGACGGTCCGCTGCCCGGACTTCCGGCGCTGGAGCAGGTGGTGGTGCTGGCCGACGACGCGCCCGCCGACTTCCGTACGTGGAAGGACTTCCTGGCGGGCGGGGAGGGGGTCGCGGCGGCCGAAGTCCGTGAGCGCGAAGGGCAGTTGGACGGTACGTCGGTCTCGGACATCATCTTCACGTCGGGGACGACGGGCCGCCCCAAGGGCGCGGTGATCACGCACGCGCAGACGCTGCGGGGTTACGAGATCTGGAGCGACCTGGCGGGACTGCGGCAGGGCGACCGCTACCTGATCGTGAACCCCTTCTTCCACACCTTCGGCTACAAGGCGGGCGTGATCGCCTGCCTCATGCGGGGCGCGACGATGATCCCGCAGCCGGTGTTCAACGTGGACACGGTGCTCGCGAACATCGCCGCGGAACGGGTGTCGGTGCTCCCCGGCCCGCCCACCCTCCACCAGTCCCTCCTCGACCACCCCGCCCGGGACGCGCACGACCTGTCTGCTCTGAGGCTCGTGGTGACCGGCGCGGCGGTGGTGCCGTTGCGGCTGGTGGAGCGGTTGCGGGGCGAGCTGGGAGTCGGGACCGTCCTCACGGCGTACGGCCTCTCGGAGGCCAGCGGCATCGTGACGATGTGCCGGCGCGGGGACGATCCGGCGGTGATCGCGTCGACGTCGGGGCGGGCGATCCCGGGGACCGAGGTCCGGGTGGAGGCGCCTGACGGCACCCCGGGTGAGGTGCTGGTCCGGGGCTTCAACGTCATGCGGGGCTACTACGAGGACGCGGCGGCCACGGCGGAGGTGCTGGGCGAGGACGGCTGGCTGCGCACCGGTGACGTCGGCGTCCTGGACGACGAGGGCAACCTGCGCATCACCGACCGGATCAAGGACATGTTCATCGTCGGCGGCTTCAACGCGTACCCGGCGGAGATAGAGCAGCTGCTGGGCGTCCATCCCGATGTCGCGGACGTGGCGGTGATCGGCGTACCGGACGCGCGGCTCGGCGAGGTCGGCAAGGCGTACGTCGTACGGCGGCCGGACGTGACGCTGACCGGCGACGACCTGATCGCCTGGGCGCGCCGGGAGATGGCGAACTACAAGGTGCCGCGGGTGGTGGAGTTCGTGGGCGAGCTGCCCCGGAACGCCAGCGGCAAGGTGGTCAAGGGGGAGTTGCGGGGGCAGCCCCGCACTCCCTGATGGACACACATCGGCCGCGACGGCTCCCCCGGGGCCGTCGCGGCCGATTCCCCCGTGCTGGGGAGATGGTCTAGCTGGGTTCGGACGTCACGTGGGTGTTGTCCGGGGTGTCGGTCACGTCGTCGGCGAGGACGGTGACGTGCGTGTTCAGCGGCTTGATCGGGCTGCTGGTCACATGGGTGTTGAGTGGCGTGATCTCCTCGCCGGCCGGCTCGTCGGTGACGTGCGTGTTGTCCGGCGTGACCGTGTCGTTCTCGGTGTCGCTCATGGTGGTGCCTCCCCTGTTGGAGCAAGTCGGAACTGTGAGAGACCCGTCCGGTCAACTCCCCCGAAGATGACCGGACGGGTACTCGGTCGCCCACCCTAGATGCAGGAAAAGGCGACCTCACCGGCGGTCCGTCTGCCCCCCGACGCGACGGATCGACTAAGGAAAGAGTGCCGGGCGGCGATAAACGAACGATGAACGCCGCCCGTGCCCCGCCTGGGGGGCCTAGGAAGCCGGGACCGGGGTGAGCAGCAGCCGCACCTGAGCGGCCTCCGGCGAGTCCAGCCCCTCGTAGATCTCCAGGGCCTCACGCCAGCAGACCTCGGCCCGCCCGGAGTGCCCGATGCCGTTCAGCGCCCTGCCCAGCACGGTGAGCACGTGCGCGCGCCGCCACTCGCCGCCGATCCCCCGGAGGACGGTGAGCGCCATCTCGGCGTTGCTCGCGGCGCTGGCCTGCCTGCGGGCGTCGAGGTCGACCTCCGCGAGCCGGCAGAGCGTCATGCCCTCCCACAGGCGCTGGCGGCTGGAGCGGAAGACCCGGAGGGCCTCCTCCAACTGCTCGGCGGCGTTGGCGTGTTGGCCCGTCTTGCCGAGGGCCATCCCGAGCGCGTAGTGCCCGTTCGCTCCCCGCAGGGAGTGGCCGAGGTTCTCGTAGATGTCGACTCCCTGCCGGGCGAGCTCGACCGCCGATTCGGCACGGCCCGTCGCGAGGTGGAGCCGGGACAGGTTGCAGAGGGCGGCCGCCGCTCCCGCCATGTCGCCGCAGTGCCGGAACTTCGTGATGGCCCGGCCGAAGTGGTCCTCGGCGTCCTGGTGCCGGTTCTGGTAGAAGGCGATGCCGCCGAGGATGTTCGCCGCCCAGCAGGACGGCAGCAGGTCGTCGGTGGTCTCCGCGAGCCCGAACGCCTCCTGCGCCTCCCGGTACGCCACGTCGAAGAGCCCGGAGAAGAGGCGCGCGTTGCTCAGCACGACCGACGCGCGTCCCTCCGCCCGCACGTCGCCCTCGGCCCGCGCGGCATCACGCAGGGCCGCCGCGGCCGTCTCGTACTCCTTCGTGTTGGCGCCCGACTCCGCGAGGTCGACCGACGCCCACAGGAGGTCGATCGCGCGGCGCAGGGTGGACCTCTCGGTCGACTGCCGTACGCACGCCAGCAGCGGTACGGCCTCCAAGTAGAGCCAGTCCCAGGCCGCTTGGCGGTTCGCGAACGTCAGGCCCGCCACGGCGGTCGGCTCCAGGTGGTCCACCAGCCGGTCCCCGGGGCGTTCGATCGCGTAGACCCCCGCCGCCGTGGCCAGATAGAAGTCCAGCAACCGCGAGAGCGCGGCCCCCCGCTCCGTCGGCGACGACTCGTCCCGCTCGGCGCACGCACGCGCGTAGAGCCGCACCAGATCGTGGTACCGGTAGCGCCCGGGAGCCGCCGATTCGACAAGTGACGTGTCTACGAGGGATTCCAGCACGTCCTCCGTGTCCTCGACCGGGAGGTCCAGCACCGCCGCGGCCGCCGCGAGGGAGATGTCCGGGCCGTCCGCCAGCCCCAGCAGACGGAACGCCCGCGCCTGGGCCGGCTCCAACTGGCCGTATCCCAGCTCGAAGGTGGCCTTCACGGCGAGGTCGCCGGCCTGGAGTTCGTCCAACCTCCGCCGTTCGTCGGCGAGTTTGGCGGCGAGGACGGAGACCGTCCAGGTGCGGCGGGCCGCGAGGCGGGAGGCCGCGATGCGGATGGCGAGGGGCAGGAAGCCGCAGGCCGCCACCACGTCCAGGGCCGATTCCCGTTCGGCGGCGACGCGTTCGGCGCCGACGATCTTCGTGAAGAGCTGGAGCGCCTCCTCGGGGGACATCACGTCCAGGTCGATGAGATGCGCCCCGGCGAGGTCAACCATCCGTACACGGGACGTCACCAGCGCCGCGCAGCCCTCCATGCCGGGGAGCAGGGGGCGTACCTGTGCCGCGTCCCGCGCGTTGTCCAGCAGGACCAGCACCCGCCGCCCGTCCAGCACCGACCGGTACAGCGCGGACCGTTCCTCCAGGGAGTCGGGTATCGCGGAGTCCGGGGTGCCCAACGCCCGCAGGAACGCGCCCAGTACGGTCTCCGGCTCGGCGGACCGGGAGCCCGCGCCCTGGAGGTCGACGTACAACTGCCCGTCGGGGAAGGCGGACCGGGCCTGGTGGGCCACGTGGACCGCGAGAGTCGTCTTGCCGACGCCGCCGATTCCCGCGAGCGCCGAGACCGCCATCACGCGGCCCTCCGCCGAGGCCAGCACATCGCTCAGCTCGGACACGAAGGACACCCGGCCGGTGAAGTCCGGGACCGTCGCCGGGAGTTGGTGGGGGCGGACCGGGGCCGCCACGGTCTCCGCCGCCGGGGCGGAGGGCTCCGCGAGGCCCGGGTCGGCCTGGAGGATGCGGTTCTGGAGTTCGCGCAGGCCGGGGCGCGGGTCCACGCCCAGCTCGTCGGCGAGCAGGCGCCGGGTGTCCGCGTACACGGCCAGGGCCTCCGCCTGGCGGCCGGAGCGGTACAGGGCGAGCATCAGCAGCTCGCGGAGGCGTTCGCGGAGCGGGTGGGCCGCGGTGAGGGCGGTCAACTCGCTGACGGCCTCGGCGTGGCAGCCCTGCTCCAGGTCCATGTCGAGCCGGGATTCGAGGAGTTGGAGCCGCCACTCCTCCAGGCGGACGCGCTGCGCCTCCGCGTAGGGGCCCGGGAGTCCGGCCAGCGGCTCGCCGTCCCACAGCGCGAGCGCCCGGCCCAGCAGGTCCCGCGCATGGCACAGGTCACCCGCCGACTTCGCCTTCTCCGCCTCGTTCGCCAGGTCGTGCACCTCGGCCACGTCCAACGCGCCCTCGGGCAGCCCCCGTACGGCATACCCGCCCGACTCGCTGACCAGCACCCCGGCGTCCAGCGCCTTGCGCAGCCGGGACGCGTACGTCCGCACCGCGGCCAGCGCCTGCGACGGAGGGTCGTCGCCCCACAGGGCGTCGATCAGCTCACCGGCGGTCGCCGTGCGGCCCTCGCGGAGCAACAGCGCGGCCAGCAGGGCGCGTTGCTGTGGCGAGCCCGTGTTCAGCGCGACAGGGCCCCGCCAGGCACGTACCGGACCGAGCACGCTGAAGCGCAGCGCGGTCGACTCCTCCGAGCCGGACCCGGGACGCCGCTGCTCCGGTACTCGCGGTCCACCGTCCATCGCCGTTCCCCCTAGGCAAGCCTGTTCACTACGACAGTTTGCCTTGTCCGCGGCGGATGCGTCAGCTCTCGGAGACACCGCTCACACCTGGCCGCGCGGGATATCACAAGGCCCTCACACGGCCTGCGCACAAGTCCGCACAGAACCGAGCACCCCGAACCCCGATCCAGCTAGCTGACGGGTCGTCAGATCGGCGCTACCGTGAGCGCCATGGACACCCAGAACCCCCAGGAAACCGACCTGGCCACCCTCCCGCTGATCATCTCCGTCGACGACCACACCGTGGAGCCCGCCGACGTCTGGCAGCACCGGCTGCCCAAGAAGTACCTGGACACCGGCCCTCGCGTCGTCCGCGCGCCACTGAAGGAAATGACGTTCCTCGGCGGGCGGTTCAAGCCCGTGATGGGTGAGCCCGGCGACGACGGACCCATCGGCGACTGGTGGGTCTACGAGGACCTGCACCGCCCCCTCACCCGCCTCGACACCGCCGTCGGCTACAGCAGGGACGAGATCAAGCTCGAAGTCATCACTTACGAGCAGATGCGTCCGGGGTCGTACGACGTCCCGTCCCGGCTCGCCGACATGGACGTCAACCACGTCCAGTCCGCGCTGTGTTTCCCCACCTTCCCCCGCTTCTGCGGCCAGACGTTCACCGAGGCCGCCGACCGCGAACTCGGCCTGCTCTGCGTGCGCGCCTACAACGACTGGATGGTGGAGGAGTGGTGCGGCCCGCAGGCGCACGGCCGCCTGATCCCACTGCCTCTCATCCCCCTCTGGGACCCGGAGTTGGCCGCGGCGGAGGTCCGCCGCAACGCGGCCCGCGGCACCCGCGCCGTCGCCTTCTCCGAGATACCCCCGCACCTCGGCCTGCCCTCCATCCACACCGACGACTGGGACCCGTTCCTCGCCGCCTGCGCCGAGACCGGCACGGTCATCGCCATGCACATCGGCTCCAGCAGCCGGATGCCGTCGACCTCGGCGGACGCGCCGCCCGCCGTCGGCTCCACGATCACCTTCGCCAACTGCTGCTATTCCATGGTGGATTGGCTGATGAGCGGCAAGTTCGAGCGCTTCCCGGACCTCAAGGTCATGTACGCCGAGGGCCAGATCGGCTGGATCCCCTACATCCTGGAGCGCGCCGACGTCGTCTGGGAGGAGAACCGTGCCTGGGGCGGCGTCGCCGACAAGGTCCACCGCCCGCCGTCCGAACTCTTCACCGAGCACGTCTACGGCTGCTTCTTCGACGACGCGTTCGGCCTGAAGAACCTCGACTCGATCGGCGTCGGGAACGTCCTCTACGAGACCGACTACCCCCACTCCGACTCCACTTGGCCCAAGTCCCGCGAGGTCGGCGAGGCACAGATGGGTCACCTGGCACCGGACGTGGTCGAACGGATCGTACGGGGCAACGCGATCGAGCTGCTGGGCCTGACGCCGGACGGACTGTGGGAGGGCCCCAAGTGAGCGGCCTCGCCTACGGGTTGCAGCTGCCCGTCCAGTCCCAGAGCACCATCTACGCCGAGCCCTGGGAGGCCGACGCCGGTCCCGCCGACCTCGTCGAGATCGCGCGGGCCGCCGACCGTTCGGGCTTCGCCTACGTCGCGGGCTGCGACCACGTCGGCGTCCCGCGCCGCCTCGCCGCCGCCATGAGCACGATCTGGTACGACCCCGTCGCCACCCTCTCCTACCTCGCGGGCGTCACCGAACGCGTCCAACTCCTCAGCCACGTGGCGGTCGTAGGCCTACGGAACCCGCTGCTCACCGCCAAGCAGTACGCCACCCTCGACCACCTCAGCGGCGGTCGGCTGATCCTCGGGGTCGGCGCCGGGCACGTGCGGGAGGAGTTCGAGGCGCTGGGGGTGGACTTCGAGCGGCGCGGGGCCGTCCTCGACGAGTCGATCGACGCGTTGCGCGCAGCCCTCGGCCCGGACGAATTCCCCGAGCACCACGGCAAGTTGTACGACTTCGAGGGGCTCGGGCAGCGGCCCCGGCCCGCGCAGGAACACGTCCCGCTCTGGGTCGGCGGGTCGTCCCCCGCCGCCGTACGCCGGGCCGCGCTCAAGGCGGACGGGTGGCTGCCGCAGGGCGACCCGCGCGACCGGCTGCCCGCGCAGATCGAGCGGATACGGCGACTGCGCGAAGAGGCGTCCGTCCAGAAGCCGTTCGTGTTCGGGGCGATCACCGAGCCGCTGTACGTGGGCGATCCGGGGTGGGAGGTCGGACGGCGCACGCTCACCGGGGCGCCCGAGGCCCTCGCCGAGTCCCTGCGTGCCTACGGGGCGATGGGCGTGGACCAGATCCAGGTGCGGTTCCGCTGCCGTGACCGGGCCGAACTCACCGACCAGATCAGCGCGTTCGGGACCGAGGTGGGCCCGCTGCTCTGAGCGCGACTCTCATCACGACTTTGATCACGGCCTGTTTGAACACGGTTACGCCGAGCCGCGTATGTACGGACGTACGGACGTTTTGGCTCCGGCGGAAGGACCTCCGAAGTGCGATCCTCCGAGCGACTCGTAGTTGCCGTGGCCTCTGCGGGGGTCACCTGGCCGCACGAGAACTGGCCGCCCCCGGACGATCCGTACGTGGACCGTGTGGTGCATGTCCCCCCGCCCTACGAGGGGTTGGCGGAGACCACGGCGGACGTCGTCGTGCTGCACTGCGAGGATCCGGCCGTGTCCTTTCCGGGGCTGCTGGAGGTTCTCCGCACCCGGAGTGTCCCGGCGGTCGTGGTCAGTCCGCGCCGGGACACCGAGGCGGTGGTCGAGGTGTTCCGGGCCGGAGCGGGCTATCTGGTCGAGGGCGACCACTGCCCCGAGATGATGTCCTCGGCGATGGTGGCGGCCACCGTCGGACACACCTACCTCTCCCCGTCGGCGACCGCCGCCCTGCGTGAGGGGGCCCGGCGGATGGCCGCGACCGACGACGCGATGGAGCGGCTGCGGGCCCTGCTCTCACCGCGCGAGCAGCAGATCATGGAACTGCTGTCGACCGGCCTGGGCGCGCAGCAGATCGGGCAGCGATTACGGCTGAGCGAGAAGACCGTGCGCAACAACCTCAGCAACATCTATGCCAAGTTGGACGCCAGGAGCGGCACGGACGCGGTCCTGCGGTGGCTGGGAGCCACGCCCGTGCTTCGCACCTGAGAACGGATCAGGAACGGATCAGGAGCAGATCAGGACAGATCAGGGTGCCGGGATCTCCGAGAGTGGTATTTCCACGTCGGTGACACCGGTGCCGCCCTGACCGAATCCGGCCTCGTCGGACTGAAGGGCCTTCGTGGAGTTCGGGACGGCGTCCGCGGCGGTGGTGTCGCATTTCACATTCCGCAGCCAAAGGCGCCCGTCGGGCGTTCCGTTGTTCAGGATCTGCGGATAGAAGACGTGCACGGTCGCGGCGCCCTCGCTCGGTGAGAAGAACACCGTCTGGCCGTCCTGGGCCTCTTTGTAGGTGGCTTTCAGGAAGCCGCTCACATCGGTGCGCTTGGCGGACCACATGTAGAAGGCGGTGCTGTCCGGCTGCACGGTGTCCGTGCGGCTGAATGCGAGGGTGGTCGTCTTGTCGTCGCGCGTGATGTTGATGGTCGACGTGCTGAATTCCAGGCCGACTTCGAAGAGCGAGTTGCCGAGTTTCGTCCCGGCCTCGGTGACGGTTCCCTCCTCCAGCTGAAGGGTTCTCGTCACCGAGGTGCTCACGTTGAAGGTCTTCGACGCGGTGCTCGTGGAACCGCAGTTGTCGGACACCGGGGAGACGCGTTCGTTGGGCCCGAGACTGTTCGCCTTGAACTGCACGTCCACGAACTGGCAGTCGGCCAGTTTGTCGGAGTCCGCGGAGCAGTCGGCGCTCACTTCGGAGGGGGTGGCGGCGTTCGCCTGGTTCATCAGGGGGATGATCACGGCGAGCGCGGCGACGGGCGCGAGGGCGAGGGTGACGCGCTTCTTCTTGCTCCGGTGGCTTCTGGTGCGGCCGGTCCGGGACATGGGTATCTCCTGTGGGGTGAAAGGGAGTTGAGCTGCGGTTTCCTGCTGTACTGCCGGTCGCTCAGCAGTCCTCCAGGACCGCCTTGGACGTGCCGTCCACGACACCGGGAGCACCTGCGGCGCCGGGCAGGATGACGGGGCCCTCGACGACGTCCGGGGCCACGAAGTTCTGTTCGGGGGAGGGGTTCACGGCGAAGCTGCCGGGATCGGCGTCGATACGCACCCGCCATTCACCGGTCATGCGCTGCAATTTGGGCGTGAACTCCATGTGGAGCACCTTGCCGACCGGCACGTCCCGCGCTTCCGTGTCGCCGGCCGTCGCCGACTTCACGGTCATGTCCAGGGTGCCCTTGTGCTTGGCCCAGCCCCCGCTCAGGAATCCGAAGAGGCCGCCTGCGGCGCCCTGTTGGGTGGAGACGTACTTGCCCTGGCCCTGGGCCGCGGTCGACGACCAGGTGATGGAGACCTTGGCCGGATCGGTGGCGTTCGGCTCGCAGTTGGGGAAGTCGATGGACGCCTTTTCGGTGGGCCCGTCGAAGGTCTCGAAGTTCGTCTCGACGAAATCGCAGTTGTCGGCCTGGAAGCCGTCCGCGAAGGCGCCGCCGAAATCCTCCACGGACCGCTTCTCGCCATTGACCACCGCGGACCTCTCGCACATGGTCATGATCTGGTCCGGCGTCTTTGCCTCGGCCGCGTTCGCCGACGGCAGCAGGGCGACGACCGCCCCGCCGGTGGCGAGTGCCGCGCCGATCGCCACATACCTGACTTTCCTGTTGCGCAATCTCCTCTTTGCCATGACAGGAATTGTTGGAGCCAAGCCGAGGTATGGCCAGGGTCAAATATCCCTACTCCGCGGTCACTTCAAGTGTGCTTGTGCAAGGTGTCGCGCTATATCTGACGCTCCGTCAGCTACGGCGCTACGATGCCCTGCATCCACCGATCCCGAGGAGGCCCGCATGGGCAAGCTGGACGGGCGTGTCGTCATCGTCACCGGGGCGGCACGCGGGCAGGGGGAGCAGGAGGCGCGGCTGTTCGCGGCCGAGGGTGCGAAGGTCGTCGTGGCGGATGTGCTGGAC
The DNA here is from genome assembly GCF_033335955.1 of Streptomyces sp. N50. Taxonomy (GTDB): domain Bacteria; phylum Actinomycetota; class Actinomycetes; order Streptomycetales; family Streptomycetaceae; genus Streptomyces. Next base: position 3,835,774 of record NZ_CP137549.1, on the reverse strand, counting down.
GAGCAAGGGGAGGCGCTGGCAAAGGAGTTGGGCGCGTCCGCGTCCTACGTCCATCTCGACGTCGGCGAGGAGGCGGAGTGGGGTGCCGCCGTGCGGGCCGCCAAGGAGGCGTACGGGCGGATCGACGGGCTGGTCAACAACGCGGGGATCCTGCGGTTCAACTCCCTTGTGGACACGCCGCTCGAGGAGTTCATGCAGGTCGTGCGGGTCAACCAGGTGGGCTGCTTCCTGGGGATCAAGACCGTGGCGGCGGCGATGGAGGACGGCGGCACGATCGTCAACACGGCCTCGTACACGGCGGTCACGGGGATGGCGGCGGTCGGGACGTATGCGGCCACCAAGCACGCGATCCTCGGCCTCACCAGGGTCGCCGCGCTGGAGTTGGCGGACCGGCGCATCCGGGTCAACGCGATGTGCCCGGGTGCCATCGACACGGCGATGTCCAACCCGGCCCAGCTCGACCCGAACGCCGACGTCGAGGCGATGTCCAGTGCCCTCGACGAGCTGTACCGCAAGCTCGTGCCGCTGGGCCGGATCGGGAAGCCGGCGGAGGTCGCCCGCCTGGCGCTCTTCCTGACCTCCGACGACTCGTCGTACATCACCGGGCAGCCGTTCGTGATCGACGGAGGCTGGCTGGCCGGGGTCTCGGTCATCTGACGGGGCGTCATCTATTGACGAATCTGACGCTACGTCAGAAAGTCGTAGCACTCGCAGGACTCGCAGGAACCATCTGGACTTTGGACGGTGAACCTCCTTGGAATTCGGGCTCTTTGTACAGGGATACGTGGGCAAGCGCGCCGAGACGGACCCGCTGGCCGAGCACAAGGCGCTGATGGAGGAGACCGAGTACGTCATCCAGGCGGACAAGTCCGGGTTCAAGTACGCCTGGGCGTCCGAGCACCACTTCCTGGAGGAGTACTCGCACCTCTCGGCCAACGACGTCTACCTCGGCTACCTCGCCCACGCGACGGAGCGTATTCACCTGGGATCGGGGATCTTCAACCCCCTCGCCCAGGTCAACCACCCGGTGAAGGTCGCCGAGAAGGTCGCCATGCTCGACCATCTCACCGGTAACCGCTTCGAGTTCGGGAGCGGGCGCGGGGCCGGGTCGCACGAGATCCTCGGGTTCATCCCGGGGGTGACCGACATGAACTACACCAAGGAGATCTGGGAAGAGACCATCGCCGAGTTCCCCAAGATGTGGCTCCAGGACGAGTACGTCGGCTTCCAGGGCAAGCACTGGCAGTTGCCGCCGCGGAAGATCCTGCCCAAGCCGTACGGGAAGGCGCATCCCGCGATGTGGTACGCCGCCGGGTCGCCGCCGTCGTACGCCATGGCCGCCCGTAAGGGGCTGGGGGTGCTGGGGTTCAGCATCCAGAAGGTGTCCGACATGGAGTGGGTGCTGGAGCAGTACAAGACGGCGATCGTGAACGCCGAGCCGGTGGGGGCGTTCGTCAACGACAACGTGATGGTGACGACGACGGCGATCTGTGCGCCGACCCATGACGAGGCGATCCGGATCGCGACGAGTGGGGGGCTGCACTATCTTCCCTCGCTGGTGTTCCGGTACCACGACACGTTTCCCCGGCCTGAGGGGTTCCCTGTGTGGCCGGAGACGCTGCCCGAGTACACGCCGGAGTTCGTCGAACTCCTCGTGGAGGAGGAGCTGTTGATCTGTGGGGATCCGGACGAGGTGCTCACTCAGTGCAAGCGGTGGGAGCAGGCGGGGGCGGATCAGTTGAGCTTCGGGTTGCCGGTGGGGGTGCCCAAGGAGGAGACGTTGCAGACGATTCGGTTGATCGGGGAGCACGTGGTTCCGAAGATCGACACGGATCCTGTTCACCGGACTACGCGGTTCCGTCAGGCGGCTTGAGGTCTCGTTGCGGGGTGCGGGTGCGTTGTGGCTGGTCGCGCCCACGCGGCGGCAGCCGCACATCGACACAGCCCCGCGCCCCGAAAAACAACGCCCCTAAAAGCAAGCGGAGTTGAGGAGGCGCCCCATGCTTGATCACGTCATCAAAGGTGTCACCGTCGTTGATGGGACGGGGGCGCCTGGGTTTGTCGCCGATGTCGGTATACGGGACGGGCGGATTGCCGTCGTCGGGACGGTGGCTGAGGAGTCCCGTAGCAGTGAGGACGCTGCCGGTCTCGTGCTCGCGCCGGGGTTTGTCGACCCCCATACCCACTACGACGCTCAGCTCTTCTGGGACCCGTATGCCACGCCCTCCCTCAACCACGGAGTCACGACCGTCGCCGCCGGGAACTGTGGGTTCACGCTCGCGCCGCTGATGCCGGAGGACGCCGACTACACGCGGCGGATGATGTCCAAGGTCGAGGGGATGTCGCTGGTCGCGTTGGAGGAGGGGGCGCCCTGGAGTTGGCGTGGGTTCGGGGAGTATCTGGACGCTCTTGAAGGGCGGATCGCTGTCAACGCGGGCTTCATGGTGGGGCATTGTGCGTTGCGGCGGTATGTGATGGGGGCGGATGCCGTGGGTGGGCAGCCGAGTGAGGAGCAACTCGGCGAGATCGTGCGGCTGTTGCACGAGGCGATGGACGCGGGGGCGTGGGGGTTCTCCACCACCCAGTCCTCCACCCACTCGGACGGGGACGGGAAGCCGGTTGCCTCGCGGCATGCGTTGCCCGCCGAACTCATCGCGCTGTCCAGGGCAGTCGGGGAGCACGAGGGGACGCAGATCGAGGCGATCGTCGCCGGGTGTCTCGATCAGTTCAGTGACGCGGAGATCGATCTCTTCGTCGAGATGAGCGCGGTGGCCGGGCGGCCGTTGAACTGGAACGTGTTGACCATCGACGCCGCCGTGCCCGAGCGCGTGCCCCGGCAGCTGTTCGCGAGTGAGCGGGCCCGGAAGGCCGGGGGGCGGGTCGTCGCGCTGACCATGCCGATCCTCACGCCGATGAACATGTCGCTGGGCACCTTCTGCGCGCTGAACCTGATACCCGGGTGGGGGCCGATCCTGAGCCTGCCCGTGCCGGAGCGGATCGCCAAGCTGCGGGAGCCGGACGTACGGGCCGAGATGCTGCGGAGCGCCAACAGCAAGGAGGCGGGCGTCTTTCGGCGGCTCGCCGACTTTGGGCGGTATGTGATCGGGGACACGTACAGCGCGGCCAATGAGGGGCTGACCGGGCGGGTCGTGAAGGACATCGCGGCCGAGCGTGGGCAGGAGCCCTTTGAGTGTCTCGTCGAGATCTGTGCGGCTGACGAGTTGCGGACGGTCCTTTGGCCCATGCCTTCCGACAACGACCCCGCCTCCTGGGCGTTGCGGGCCGAGACCTGGCAGCACGAGGACGTGTTGCTCGGGGGGTCCGATGCCGGGGCGCATCTGGACCGGATGTGCGGGGCGCCGTACACGACGCGGTTCATCGGGGACTGTGTGCGGGGGCGGAAGCTGGTGGGCCTTGAGCAGGCCGTGAAGATGCTCACCGATGATCCGGCCCGGTTGTTCGGGCTGCGGGAGCGGGGGCAGGTGCGGGAGGGGTGGCATGCGGATCTGGTGCTCTTCGACCCGGAACGGATCGACGCCGGCAAGGCCACCCTGGTGCACGACCTGCCGGGCGACAGTCCGCGCCTGGACTCCAAGGCGATCGGCATAACGGCCGTGTGGGTCAACGGAGTTGAGGCCATCCGGGACGACGTGGTGAGCGGGAACGTGCCGGGGCGGGTGCTGCGGTCGGGGCGGGACACCAGGACGGTGAGCACGAAGTGAGCTCCCGAGCCGGTTCTCAAGTCGCGGGCGAGCAGCCGTTGTTCGTCGGGGGAGAGTGGGTCGAGCCTGACGGCGGGTACTACGCCGTGGTCGATCCGGCCACCGAGGGGACCGTGGGGTGGGCGCCGGAGGCCTCGCGGGGGCAGGTGTTCGCCGCTGCCGCCGCGGCCCGGGAGGCGTTCGGGCCCTGGTCGCGTACGCCGGCCGAGGAGCGCGCGGCGATTCTCGGGCGCGCGGCGGACATCATCCGCGGCGGGCTCGTGCCGTACGCCGAACTCGCCCAGGCCGAGACCGGTGCCACGACGGGGACCGCGCGGGGCATGCAAGTGGGCGTCGCCGTGGCCCGGTTCCGGCGGTACGCGACCGTGGAGCCGGCCGAGTGGGCGATCGCGCCGCAGGTCAACGAGGCGGGGCCGTTCGGGCGGGCGGCTGTCATGGGCGCGATCGCCGTGCGGCAGCCGGTGGGTGTCGTCGCCTGCGTCACGTCGTACAACAACCCCTGGGCCAACCCCGCCGGGAAGATCGCCCCTGCCCTGGCCATGGGCAACACGGTGGTGGTGAAACCGGCGCCGCAGGACCCGTTGTCCGTGTACCGGATGGCGGAGGCGCTGGAGGCGGCCGGGGTGCCGCGCGGGGTCGTGAACGTCGTCAACGGGCAGTCGGTGGAGGTGGGGGAGGCCGCGGTCGAGTCCGGTGACGTCGACATGGTCAGCTTCACCGGTTCCACGGCTGTCGGGCAGCGGATCGCCGAGGTGTGCGGGCGGGGGATGAAGCGGCAGTTGATGGAGCTGGGCGGGAAGGGGGCGGCGGTCGTCTTCGACGACGCGGATCTCGCCTCCGCCGTGTCCGGGATCGGGACGACGTTCTCCTTCTACAGCGGGCAGATCTGTACGGCGCCTACCCGGGTGCTGGCGCAGCGCGGGGTGTACGACCGGTTGGTCGAGCAACTGGCCGCCTATGCGGGCCGGTTGAAGGTCGGGGATCCGCGCTTGCCGGACACGGTCGTCGGGCCGGTGATCTCCGCCGCACACCGGGAGCGCGTCGAGTCGTACGTCGAACTGGGCCGGAAGGAGGGCGCGGTGGTCGTGGCGGGTGGTGAACGGCCCTCCGACGGGCCGGGGTTCCTCGTCACGCCGACCGTCCTCGCCGACTGCGGTGCCGAGATGCGGGTCGTCCGCGAGGAGATCTTCGGGCCGGTCGTCGTGGTCGTCCCCTTCGACTCCGAGGAGGAGGGGATCGCCCTCGCCAACGACAGCGACTACGGCCTCATCGACTATGTGTGGTCGGGGGATGTGGCCCGGGCGTTCCGGGTGGCTCGGTCGCTGCGGGCCGGCGGGGTGGGCGTGAACACCGTGGGGCGCAACATGGAGGCGCCGTTCGGGGGGTTCAAGAAGAGCGGGGTCGGGCGGGACGTCGGGTCGTACGCGCTGCATGCGTACAGCGAGGTGCAGGCGATCGTGTGGTCGGGCTGACGCCGAGCCCCCGCTTGCTGAGCCCCCGCCCGCCGGGCCGCGTCCCCCGCCCACTGTCACCTGTCACTTGTCCAGATCCACCCGCACGGTCAGCAGACTCGACCCCATCGCCTTCACCGCCGCGCTGTTGAAGCGGGGGAGGGTGCGCAGGCGGGCCTGGGGGTCGTCGTCGGGGAGGAGGTGGGCCGTGCCGGTGTGCCAGCGGCCCATGATGCGGACCCGTACCTTCGGGTTCGCCTTGATGTTGCGGACGTAGTGGGAGAGCTCGCCGAACTCCGAGACCAGCCAGAACGTGTCGCCGACGCGGCGGCCGCCGAGCGGGGTGCGGCGGGGCCGGCCGGAGACGCGGCCCGTGGTCTCCAGGACGGTCTGGGTGGGGAGGTGGCGGGTGACCGAGTTCAGGACGCGTTGGATGCGGCTGATGGTGCGGTACTTGGCCGCGGGGTTCGGTGTCGGCATCTTTCTCGGATCTCCTGTTGCTCGGACGGGGCGTGGACTTCAATGATCCCGTGCGCGTGGTGACATGGAACCTGTGGTGGCGGTACGGGCCCTGGGAGGCCCGGCAGAAGGCGATCCTGGCCGTGTTGCGGGAGCTCGATCCCGATGTCGTCGGGCTGCAGGAGGTGTGGGACGCCGAGGGTGTGAACCTCGCCGCGTGGCTCGCCTCGGAACTCGGGATGCACTGGACCTGGGGAGCCTCCCACGACCCCGGGTTCTGGCAGCGGCGGCTCGGCGATACGACCGTCGGGATCGGCAACGCCGTCCTCAGCCGCTGGCCCGTCGCCGAGCGGGCCGTGCTGCCTCTGCCGCCGGGCGACGGTGACGGCGGCCGGCTCGCGCTCTACGCGGGGCTGGACGCGCCGGGCCACCGCGTCCCGTTCTTCACCGTCCATCTCTCCTCCGCCACCGAGGCCTCGGCCGTACGGTGCCAACAGGTCACCGCACTCGCGGAGTTCGTCGCCGAGCACCGTGGAGAGGGGCCGTTTCCGCCTGTTGTCACCGGGGACTTCAACGCGTGGCCCGACTCGGACGAGGTCCGGCTCTTCGGCGGGTACCGGACCGCGCCCGCCGTACCCGGTCAAGTCCTCATGGACGCCTGGGACTTCGCCGAACCCGGGGCGCCCTCGGCCACCTGGGATCTCAGGAATCCGTACGTCGCGGGGACGTTCGGGCCGAGCGTCCGCATCGACTACGTCTTCGTGGAACCGACCGGGAAGGGCGGGCTCGGCCATGTGCGGGGCGTACGGCGGGCCGGGGACGGGCCGGTCGGCGGGGTGTGGCCGACCGACCACGCGGCCGTCGTCGTGGACCTGAGCGACGAACTGACCGTGCCTTCCGCCTAGTTCAGTGTGCGGGGTTGCCCAGGAAGATCGGGTTCGTGAACGCCGCCAGCGCCCCCGGTACCGCCCCCGCCGCCGTCTCGTGCCTCAACTCGGCCCGTACGTACGCCGCGTAGGCAGCCGTCGTACTCCACTCGACCGCCCCCGCCCCGCCCACCGGCAGCGGATCGCCGGTGAACAGGACCCCCTGGTCGGTCACGAGGCGGACGGTGCAGCGCGGGGCGCCGGTGACTTCCAGCCGTAGCGTGACCGGGGTGTCCGCGTCGACCCTCAACCGCTCGCCGATTCCCGCGTGTTGGGCCCGGCCGCCGGACGCGGTGAAGGTGAGGGAGAGGTTCTTGGACTCGGCGACGTAGGAGCGGCCCGCGCGGAGGCCGTCCTGGATCGCCTCCCTCGTCAAGTCGTCGGCCAGGACGACGGTTTGCGGCAGGCCGACCGCGTCGGGGTCGCGGTGGGCGTCGCTGTTGCCCATCGCCGGGAGCCACGCGCGGTTCTCCCGTACGGAGGCCACCAGCGTCGCGTCCCAGGAGGCCAGGGCGATCTCGTCGTCCGGGGTGTAGGGGCCGTTCCACACCTCGACGGCGTCCGCCTCGCCGAAGCCGAACTTCCAGGCGCAGCCGATGCAGGCGGCGTGCGGGTGGGCGGGGACGACCAGGCCGCCGGCGCGGCGGATCTCGCGGGCGTACTTCCCGAAGCGGTTGTCCCGGGCCCGGTAGCGCCAGTCGATGAAGGTGTCGGGCTCGGTGCCGAGGGCGACGACGTGGCCGTTGCGGGTCGTGACTTCCTCGCCGAGCATGATCAGCAGGTCGTCGCCCGCCTCGGAGGCCCAATGCGGGTGCGAGGACTGGGTGTTGTGGTCCGACGAGTTGATGAAGTCCAGGCCCGCCGCCCGCGCCAGCGCCGCGATCTCGGCCGGGGTGCGGCGTCCGTCCGAGTACCAGGAGTGCAGGTGGCAGTCACCCCGGTACCAGGCCCGCCCGCGCCCCTTCGCCCGCTCCGGCGGGTACACCGGCCGCGGGGCGGTGCCCGGTTCGCCGTAGGTGAGCGTGATCGTGAGCTCGTACGACAGGCCCTGCGGGGAGACGGTGTACGGGCCGAGCGCGACGTGCCAGGTGCCGGCGCGCACCGGGCCCGGGAGGTAGCCGGGCGTCGCGTCGTCCGCGCGGATGAAGAACTCCGTGCGGGCCCCGCCCGACCAGCCCCGGAAGCCCCTGCCGCCCAGGTCCGTGCCGTGCTGGTCGAAGATGCCGATGTCGAGGGCGTTGCCCTGGGTGCCGGCCGGGACGGAGGGCTTGTCGTACGTGTACGCCACCTTCAGCTCACGGACCCCGGCGGGGACCTCGACCGGCACGTACACGTAGTCGGGTGAGCCGGTCGGGAGGGTGCCCCGTACCGTCCGCGTCTCCTGGGCGCCGCTCGGCGGGGTCGTCGCACCGCTCGCGAAAGTCACGCTTCCCAACGTAAGCGCGGCGGCGGCGCCCGTCACGATCAGCGCGCGTCTGGTGGTGCCGTTTCCGTGATCGTCGTCGCACATGCTGCTGCTCCCGGGGTGTCGTGAGTGACAGGGATGGCGCGGAGGTGGGCGGAGGTGACCCGTACGACTCTGATAGTCGGCTGTGAACTCCCGTGCAAGGACAGGGAATCGCCGGGTGTCGGGAAACCGGAGTCGGCACGGACGAGGGCTGGAGGCGGTAGGGGGAGGGTGGGGTGCTCCCCGTGCCAGTGACACCGTGTAACGACCTGCCCGGCCGGAACGAATCGGCCGTCCCTCTTTGGCCTGATCAGACCGATCGTATGCTCGAAGGATGACGACTCCCGCGAGCTCCGGAACCGGCCCGACCGAGAACTCCATGCGTCGCGCCCTCAAACGCGCCCGTGACGGCGTGGCCCTCGACGTGACGGAAGCGGCCGTGCTGCTCCAGGCGCGCGGCGAGGCCCTCGACGACCTCACCGCGTCCGCCGCCCGCGTGCGCGACGCGGGCCTGGAGACGGCCGGCCGCCCCGGCGTGATCACGTACTCGAAGAGCGTCTTCATCCCCCTCACCCGCCTGTGCCGCGACAAGTGCCACTACTGCACGTTCGTCACGGTCCCCGGCAAGCTCCGCCGCGCCGGCCACGGGATGTTCATGTCCCCGGACGAGGTCCTCGACATCGCGCGCAAGGGCGCCGAACTCGGTTGCAAGGAAGCCCTGATCACCCTCGGCGACAAGCCCGAGGACCGCTGGCCGGAGGCGCGCGAGTGGCTCGACGCGCACGGCTACGACGACACGATCGCGTACGTCCGCGCCATCTCGATCCGCATCCTGGAGGAGACGGGCCTGCTCCCGCACCTCAACCCCGGGGTGATGACCTGGACGGACTTCCAGCGCCTGAAGCCGGTCGCGCCGAGCATGGGCATGATGCTCGAAACGACAGCTGAGCGGCTCTGGTCGGAGCCGGGCGGCCCGCACTACGGCTCCCCGGACAAGGAGCCCGCCGTACGCCTGCGGGTGCTGGAGGACGCGGGCCGGTCCTCGGTCCCCTTCACGTCCGGCATCCTGATCGGCATCGGCGAGACGTACGAGGAGCGCGCGGACTCCCTGTTCGCGCTGCGGAAGGTGTCGAGGTCGTACCACGGCATCCAGGAACTCATCATCCAGAACTTCCGCGCCAAGCCGGACACGGCGATGCGCGGGATGCCGGACGCGGAACTGGACGAGCTGGTCGCGACGGTCGCGGTGGCCCGCCACATCATGGGCCCGTCGGCCTGCGTCCAGGCCCCGCCCAACCTTGTCGACTCGGAGTACAAGCGCCTGATCGGCGCGGGCATCGACGACTGGGGCGGGGTCTCGCCCCTGACGATCGACCACGTGAACCCCGAACGCCCTTGGCCCCAGATCGAGTTGCTCCGCGAGCAGTCGGCGGAGGCGGGCTTCGAGTTGCGTGAACGGCTGTGTGTGTACCCGGAGTTCGTGGGCCGCGGCGAACCCTGGCTGGACCCGCGCCTGTTGCCGCACGTACGGGCACTGGCGGACCCGGAGACGGGCCTGGCGCGCGAGGACGCGAAGGTCGAGGGCCACGCGTGGCAGGAGCCGGAGGAGGCCTTCGTGTCATCCGGCCGCACGGACCTCCACACCACCATCGACACGCAGGGCCGTACGTCCGACCGCCGTGACGACTTCGACGAGGTCTACGGCGACTGGGGTGCCCTGCGCGAGGCGGCGGCACCCGGCATGGTCCCCGAGCGCATCGACACGGACGTACGGCAGGCACTGGCGACGGCGGCCGACGACCCCACCCGCCTCACCGACGCGGAGGCGCTGGCGCTGCTGCACGCGGACGGTCCGGCGCTGGACGCGCTGACGCGGATCGCGGACGACGTGCGGAAGTCGGTGGTCGGCGACGAGGTGACGTACATCGTCACGCGGAACATCAACTTCACCAACGTCTGCTACACCGGCTGCCGTTTCTGCGCGTTCGCGCAGCGCCGTACGGACGCGGACGCGTACACGCTCTCCCTGGACCAGGTGGCGGACCGGGCCCAACAGGCCTGGGAAGTAGGGGCAGTCGAGGTCTGCATGCAGGGCGGTATCCACCCCGACCTGCCCGGCACGGCGTACTTCGACATCGCGAAGGCGGTGAAGGAGCGGGTTCCCGGGATGCACGTCCACGCGTTCTCCCCCATGGAGGTGGTGAACGGCGCGACGCGCACGGGCCTCTCCATCCGCGAGTGGCTGACGGCGGCGAAGGAGGCGGGCCTCGACACGATCCCCGGCACGGCGGCGGAGATCCTGGACGACGAGGTGCGGTGGGTCCTGACGAAGGGCAAGCTGCCTACGGCGACGTGGATCGAAGTGGTCACGACGGCCCACGAGTTGGGCATCCGTTCTTCGTCGACGATGATGTACGGCCATGTCGACCAGCCGCGCCACTGGCTGGGCCACCTCCGCACCCTGGCCGGGATCCAGCAACGCACGGGCGGTTTCACGGAGTTCGTGACCCTGCCGTTCATCCACACCAACGCGCCGGTGTACTTGGCGGGGATCGCTCGCCCGGGCCCGACGATGAGGGACAACAGGGCGGTGGTGGCCATGGCGAGGCTGCTCCTCCACCCTTGGATCCCCAACATCCAGACGAGCTGGGTGAAGCTGGGCTCGGAGGGCGCGGCGGAGATGCTGCGCTCCGGGGCGAACGACCTCGGCGGCACGCTGATGGAGGAGACGATCTCGCGGATGGCGGGTTCGTCGTACGGCTCGTACAAGTCGGTGCGGGACCTGGTCGCCGTAGCGGAACTGGCGGGCCGGCCGGCGCGGCCGCGGACGACGGTGTACGGCGAGGTGCCGGAGGAGCGGCAGCGGGCGGCGGCGGTGTCGGACGGGCATCTGCCGGAGCTGCTGCCGGTGCTCGACTGAGCGGGAGGGCGTGGACGGAGGGGCGGCCGGTTGGACGGGGGCCGGTACGATGATCCGACCCCTGTTCGATCGGGATGCGGGGGCTGTGAGTAGCTGAGGAGATGCGTGCCCGTGCCTGCCTCCAAGGTCTGGGTGACCGGTCTGACGGTGGGAGCGATCGCCGCGGTCACGGTCCTGGCCGTCCAGGCCGACAAGGGCCCGCACCCGAAGGCGTCCGCCGCCCGCCCGAGCGCCTCGGCGTCCGCGCACGCGTCCACGTCCCCGAAGCCCCACGCGACGGCCGCCGCGGTACCGGCCTCCTCCGGTACCGGGCGGCGCATCGTCTACGCCGTCGGCCAGAAACGGGTCTGGCTGGTCGACGCGAGCGACAAGGCGGGCCGTACGTTCGCGGTCTGGCCGGGCACGGTGAGCCCGGACCCGGGCACGTACACGGTGTCGGTCCGCAAGGACGCCACGACGGGTTCCGACGGCGTCCAGATCGAGAACATCGTCTACTTCGCCACCAAGTCCGGCCTCAACATCGCCTTCTCCAACGCGGTGGACGGCTCCTCGCCCCCGCCGGCGGCGGGCAAGGAGACGGGCGGCGTCCGCATGGGCAAGGCGGACGGGGCGGCGCTGTGGACGTTCGGGACGACGAGCACGAAGGTGATCGTGGTCAAGTAGTCGCCGTCCGGCCCTCCGTGAGCTGCACGACGAGCAGGACGACCCCGCTCAGCAGGAACACCCGGGTCGCGGCCTCCAGCCCGTTCCAGTCCTTCGACTGCCACATCGAGAACCACTCGCCCCCGACGGCGATGAACCCGGCCCCGAACAACACCATGAGCATGAGCAGCCCGTACGTGGAGAACCGCCGCGCCCGCTGGTGGTCGTGCCGGACCCACAGCCAGGTCCCGTACATGAGCACGAGCGCGGCAAGGGTCTCCCACACGATGATCACGACGTAGACGGCGTCCTGCAGCCCTTTGCTGCTGACCGCCCGCCACATCAGATCGTCGTCCTTGAACGTCGTGTCCATGGCCAGCACATGCCGCACGAACTGCTGGTTGGTCCCGAAGTCGGTGATGTTCCCGAAGGCGACGAGGGCGATGTAGAGGGCGACGGTGGCGGTGAGGAGGGTGGCGGCGAGTGTCGCCGCGGTGCGTGGGGTAGGGGCGCTCATGACAGGTTCCTTCCCTGTGCGGGTGGGCTGAAGAGGGGGCGTACGGGTGGCGCAGGCGCGGCCGTCGATGCAGGAGCTGATCCGGCAGCGCAGGCGGGCCGGTTTCGTGGGGCGGGGTGTTGAACGGGCCGCGTTCCGGGCCAACTTCGGGATCGCGCCTGAGGACGAGCGGCACCGGTTCCTCTTCCACGTGCACGGCAACGCGGGGGTCGGGAAGACGTTCCTGGTGCGGGAGTTGGAACACGTCGCGCGGGAGACGGGCGCGGTGACGGCGTACGTCGACGAGAGCGTCGGGAGCGTGCCGGAGGCGATGGCGGGGATCAGCCGTCAGTTCGCCGCGCAGGGACACAGGTTCAAGGAGCTGGAGCGACTGCTCGCCGCGCATCGCGAGCGGCGGCACGAGGCGGAGGCGGCTCTCGTGGCCATGCCCGAACCGGCGCCGGAGGAGCCGTCGGCGGGCAGCATGGTGGCGGCGCGGGCCGGATTGGCCGGACTCGGCATGGTGCCGGGGGTCGGCGCTTTCGCGGGTGCGCTCGACGCCGCCCAACTCGCCCAGGGGGCGGACCGGTTGAGGGCGGGGCTCAGCGCGCGCTTCCGCAATCAGGAGGACGTGCAACTGGTTCTGGCACCGGAGCGCGTCCTCACGCCGGTCCTGCTCGGCGAACTCGCCGACTTGGCGTCCCGGGTGCCCTGGATCGTCCTGTTCTTCGATACGTACGAGCGGACGGGGCCGTTTCTCGACGGCTGGCTGCGCGAGGTGATGACGAGCGACCTGTACGGTTCCCTGCCGGCGACGGTCGTCATGGTGACCGCCGGCCAGCACTCCTTCGACACCGCTCGCTGGGGCGGTTTCACGGACTTCGTGGCCGATGTGCCGCTCGGCCCGTTCACGGAGGCGGAGACCCGGGGACTGCTCGCGGGCAAGGGGGTGGTGGCCGAGCCCGTGGTCGAGGAGGTGCTGCGGCTCACGGGCGGACTGCCGGTGCTGGTGTCGACGCTGGCCGAACAGCGTCCCGCCGATCCGGACGACGTGGGCGACCCCAGTGCCACGGCGGTCGAACGCTTCCTGAGATGGGAACACGACCCGGTGCGCCGGGCGGTGGCGCTCGCGTGCGCGTTGCCCCGGAGCTTGGACATGGACGTGTTCCGGGCCGCTGTCGAATGCCCGGACGATGAGGCGGAGGCGCTGTTCGCGTGGCTGCGCGGGCTGCCTTTCGTGGATGACCGGGGCGACCGTGTCCGCTATCACCACCTGGTGCGCGAGCCGATGCTTCGCCTGCAGCGTCGCCGTTCCCCACGCGGCTGGACCGAGCGGCACGCACGGCTCGCCGAGGTCTTCGCCAGCTGGCGCGAAGAGTCCGAACAGACCAGGGAGCCCCACGAGTTCCGGTCGGACGAGGAGTGGCGCGAACTGCGGCTGGCCGAGTCCTACCACTCCATGTGCGCGTCGCCTCGGACCGCGCCCGCGACGGCGTCCGCCGACATCGTCTCCGCCTGCTCCTACGGCGACGACGTGGTGCGCCGGTGGGTGCGGCTCGTGGCCGACGTGGGCGAGGACGCGGACGTGGAGGCCGTGCGGACGTACGGGCGCGCTCTGACGGAGGCGTTCGCGGACGGCGGTGTGGCCGGTCTGCTCCAGTTGCTGCTGAGCCGCGCGCGCGGTGACGAACGGTGGCGGGCGGAGGCGTGGGCGCACCGGGGCGACGCCCTCGGCCGGGCCGGTGACTACGAGCAGGCCCTGGACGACTACGACCGTGCCCTCGCGCTCGACCCGGACCTCGTGCGAGCCCACCGGGCGAAGGCGGTGACCCGAGGTGGAATGGGTGACTACGATGCCGCACTCCGTGACCTTGACCGGGTCGTGGCCCTGGAGCCGGACAACGCGTACAACGTCATTCTGCGCGGTGAACACCATCGCATCGCACGCCACCATGCCGAAGCGATGAGGGACTTGGACGAGGGCATCCGCCTCGATCCGACCAGCGACTTCGCCTGGGCGTCCCGAGGCGCCACCCGCTTCTTCCTCGGCGAACTCGACATGGCTCTCTCGGACTTGAACCGTGCGCTGGAACTCAAGCCCGACTACGCCTGGGCACTTGCCCGCCGGGCACGGGTGTGGCGGGCGCTCGGCGACCACGAACGCCAACTGGCCGACCTCGACCGCGCGCTCCCGCTTCAACCCGACTGGGCCTGGGGCCTCTGCGAACGCGGTGACGCACTTCGTACGGCCGGCCGCGACGAGGAGGCACTCGCCGACTACGACCGTGCGCTCGCCCTCGACCCCGACTACGCGTCGGCGTACGCCAGCCGGGGCGCGAGCCTGGCCAATCTGGGCCGCGACGAGGAGGCGCTCGTCGACCTGGACCGCGCTCTGGAACTCAAGCCGTCGTACGCCTGGGCCGCGGAGTGGCGGATGACCGTGTGCCGACGACTCGGCGTGCACACCCGGGCTAGGTGAATTACCGGGATGCTCCCGCGAAGGTGAGGGTGTTGCTGTGGGCCGGAGTTGTGTTGTGACCGTTGGGCCGCCCGCTTCTTGTCAGTGTCGGGATTGCGGGAGCCGAGTAAAGGGCGCTCCCTGCGGTCGCGTCGGCTGTGCCGATTCCGCTGCGCTCCACCCTTGACTCGTCTCCCGCAATCCCGTTTCAGAAGCGAGCGGGCGGCCCCGAGGCATGGGTGGCCAGGCATGCCTGCCCGTGCCTGTACTGCGTGGCCGGCCGGTACAGCGGAGCGCGTTCGCGTCTCGCCTGCACGCCGGGCCGGCTCAGCGGCCAACGGTGAGTGGGGGGCGGGGGTGGGATGGGGATGGGTGGGTGGGTGCTGGAGGCTGTAGGTGAAACTAACCCCTGTGGCGCGCTTTGACCGGTTAGAAATAACCCCGGCCTCCAGAGAGAGGACCGGGTCGGAGGCCGAGGTGGCGCACCGGCGTCTCGCCCGCACGCCGGGCCGGCTCGGCGGCCACCGGCCGGTGGGGGCTTCCCGGTCAACACTGGACGGCAGCCCCGGGTAATGGCTCCCGGCCTGCGGAAGGGTGGCGGGCGGAGCGGAAGTGTTCGCACTTCCCCGACCCACCCCTCCCCACCCCCCGCCTCCAACCCTCTGGAGGCCGGGGTCATTTCTAACCAGTCAAAGCCCACGATGATGGTTAGATTTACCCCCGGCTTCCCGCAACCACCCCAACCGCCCACCCAACCACCCACTCACCCATCCACTCGCCCACTCACCCGCCCACCCACTCACCCGCCCACCCATCCACTCACCCGCCCACTCACCCATCCACTCGCCCACTCACCCGCCCGCCCACTCACCCGCCCACCCATCCACTCACCCGCCCACTCACCCATCCACCCATCCACCCATCCACCCATCCACTCGCCCGCTCACCCGCCCACCCACTCACCCACTCAGGGTTGGCCGCTGAGCCGGGGTGGCGTGCTGGCGTGACGGCAGCGCGCACGCTCGTGACCTCGCACCCCACCGGCAGACAGCCGCTGAGCCGAGGCGGCGTGCAGGCGAGACGCCGGCGCGCCCCGCCCACCGGGGGTTGGCCGCTAAGCCGGCCCGGCGTGCTGGCGAGACGCGAACGCGTCCCCTCCACACCGGCCGGCAACACAGTTCAGGCAGGGGGATAGGTACCTGGCCCCCCATCCCTCCGGGCCGCTCGCTCGCTTCTCAAACGGGCTGGAGCGGGCCGTGTCAAGGGTGGAGCGCAGCGGAATCGGCTTGCCGACGCGACCGCAGGGAGCGCCCTTTACTCGGGCCGCGGAAGCCCGACACTGGCTGAGAAGCGAGTGGCCCAACGGTCACGTCTCCGGCGCCGGGAGGTTCGACTCCGGGTATACCGATCCACCCCCTCAACCCACCGTCCCCGTTCGATTACAGTGCTGAACTGACTCGTACGTATGGACGGAGCCCGAGGAGGCCTTGGTGAGTACGGCAACCGCGGCCGTCTGGGGTCGGGTCGAGCAGCAGGATTTTCGTAGTCGGGTGCGGGGGACACTGCTCGGGGCCGCCGTGGGGGACGCGCTCGGCGCGCCCGTGGACCTGTTGGCGGGTGACGAGATCCGGGAGGCCTACGGTGCGGAGGGCGTCGTAGATCTCGCCTTCGGGTACGGGCGGCGGGGGGCCGTCACTCATCTCACTCAGCTCAGTCTCTTCACCGTGGACGGGTTGATCCGGGCGCAGGTGCGGCGCGATACCGGGGCCTGGCATCCGCCCACCGATCTGCATCGGGCCTATTTGCGGTGGGCCGCGACCCAGCATGATTGGGGGCCCGATGAGCGTCGTAAGGATGACGGGTGGCTTGCTCGGGAAGAGTGGCTCTACGCTCGGCGCGATCCAACTCGGGCTTGTTTGCTGGGATTTGGCGATGAGCGGATGGGGACGCTCGACGCGCCCAAGAATCCTCGTGAGGTGGGCGGGGAGGCCGCCGCTCGGTCCGCGCCTTTTGGGTTGCTCGTGGGGTGGGAGCCCCAGCTGGTGATGCAGCTCGCGGTGGAGTGTGCCGCTCAGACCCATGGGCATCCCGTCGGGCATCTCTCCGCCGGCGCCTACGCCGTCATCGTGCACGGGCTCGCCCGCGGTGAGAGTCTCGACGCCGCCGTGCAGCGGGCGCTCGGTCTGCTGGCCGCCCGGCCCGGGCATCAGCCCGTCTCCGTCGCACTCCAGCGCGCCCTCGGCGCCGTACGACAAGGCATGCCCACCTCCGCGCGGGTCGAGGAACTCGTGGGGGAGGGGAACGCGGACGGGGTGCTCGCGGGGGCTGTCTACTGCGCGCTCGTCGGCGAGGACGTACGGCATGGGCTGTGTCTGGCCGTGAATCACGGCGGGCCTTCCGGGACCGCGGGGGCGCTCACCGGTGGGCTGCTGGGGGCGTTGCACGGCGAGACGGCCCTCCCGCCGGCCTGGCTGGCCGAGCTGGAGGGCCGTCCCACCTTGCTTGTGCTCGCCGATGACTTCGCGGTGGAGATGACCCAGGGGCCCGCGTTGCACGGGCCCGCCGGGTCCGCCCCCGGGTGGATCGCCAGATATCCCAGAGGCGCGTAGCCGTAGTTGCGTAGCTACGACTGGCTGCCCACCACGTCGTCGCCCGCACCCGTCTGCGTCCCCGCCTGCGCCGGTACCGCCACCGCCGCCGCCTCCCCGTCGTCGTCCCCGCCGCCGTTGATCTTCTCGATCAGCGCGTCCCGTTCCGGGGTGTCCTCGGGCTTCACGTAGCCGATGAGGATGTAGAGGACCAGGGAGACCGCGAGCGGGATCGACACCTGGTACTGGAGCGGGACCCCGCCGTCGACCTCCCAGTTGATCGGGTAGTTGACCAGCCAGAAGGCGAACAGGCCCGCCGCCCAGCTCGTCAGCGCCGCCGTGGGACCGGACTTGCGGAACGGGCGGAGCAGACCCAGCATCATCGGGATCGCGATCGGGCCCATCAGGCCGGCGACCCACTTGATGACGACCGTGATGATGTCCTTGAAGGTGGGCGAGTTGATCTGTGTCGCCACCGACATCGACAGGCCGAGGAAGACGACCGTCGTCACGCGGGCTGCGATGAGGCCCGAACGGTCGTCCCACGCACGGGCCTTGGCCGATACGACCGGTGCCACGTCCCGGGTGAAGACGGCCGCGATCGCGTTGGCGTCGGACGAGCACATCGCCATCGTGTGGGAGAAGAAGCCGACGACGACCAGGCCCAACAGGCCGTGTGGGAGCAGCTGTTCGGTCATCAGGCCGTAGGAGTCGGAGCCGTCCGGCTTCTGCGCGTGGACCAGGAGCGGGGACATCCACATGGGGAAGAAGAGGACCGTCGGCCAGATCAGCCACAGCGCCGCCGACAGCCGGGCCGAACGCTCCGCCTCGTAGGGGCTCTTGGTGGCCATGTAGCGCTGGGCCTGGTTGAGCATGCCGCCGTTGTACTCGAAGAGCTTGATGAAGAGGAACGCGAGGAGGAAGACCGTGCCGTAGGGGCCGACCAGCGGTTTGCCGTGGCCCTGGAGGGCCGGTTCGTCCCAGGCGCCGAGGAAGCCGATGCCCTTGTCGTGCAACTTCAGGACGACGGCCACGAACATGGAGACGCCGGCCAGCAACTGGATGATGAACTGGCCGAGTTCGGTCAGCGCGTCCGCCCAGAGGCCGCCGATCGTGCAGTAGACCGCCGTGATCGCGCCGGTGATGAGGATGCCCTGGTTCAGGGACACACCTGTGAACACCGACAACAGGGTCGCGATCGCCGCCCACTTGGCCGCCACGTCCACGATCTTCAGCAGCATCCCGGACCAGGCGAGCGCCTGTTGGGTCTTGAGGTTGTAGCGGTTCTTCAAGTACTCGAGCGGGGACGCCACATGGAGCCGTGAGCGCAGCCGGTTGATGCGCGGCGCGAACAGCTTGGAGCCGATGGCGATGCCCAGCGCGATCGGGAACGACCACGTGATGAAGGACGTGACGCCGTAGGTGTAGGCGATGCCCGCGTAGCCGGTGAACATCACCGCGCTGTAGCCCGACATGTGGTGCGAGATGCCGGACAGCCACCACGGCATCTTCCCGCCGGCCGTGAAGAAGTCGCTCACGTTGTCGACGCGCTTGTGCGACCACACGCCGATCGCCACCATCACGCCGAAATAGCCGATGAGCACGGCCCAGTCGAGCCCGTTCATATGCGCCCTCCCACGATTGAGCCGGTTCAGCCCGGGGCTCATCGTGGGCGGTCGCGCGTGAGCACGACAAGTAAGCGTGCGGTCAAGGGGGAGTAAAATCGTTCGGATTGATGTTCCGCGTTCAGCTATGTGAACTCATCGCATCAGCTCACCGGCGTTGACCAGCAACGACTGTCCCGTGATCGCCCGCGCCCGTTCCGACGCCAGGAACACCGCCGCGTCCGCCACGTCCCCGTCCGTCGCCAGTTCGGGCAGCGCCATCCGGTCGGACAACCGCTTCAGCACCTCCGCCTCCGGCACCTTCTCCGTGTGCGCGGTGAACTGCACGTACGCCTCCACCGGCGGCCCCCACATCCATCCCGGCAGCACGGTGTTCACCCGGATCCGGTACGGCCCCAACTCCCTTGCCAGCGAGTACATCGCGCTCGTCAGCGCCCCCTTCGACGCCGCGTACGCCGCCTGCCGCACCTGCGAGGGAGCCGCTACGGCGGACTGCGTGCCGATGAGGACGACCGAGCCGCCGCCCGCCTCCTTCAGTGCCGGCAGACAGGCCCGCGTCATCTTCAGCGTGCCCAGCAGGTTCACGTCGATCACCGACTGCCAGGTCGCGAAGTCCGCGTCCTCGACCCCGCCGAAGTAGCTGTCCCACGCCGCCACTTGGACCACCGCGTCGATGCGCCCGAACCGCTCCCGCGCCACCGCCACGAGCGCCTCGCACTGCCCCTCGTCCGTGATGTCCGTCGCCCGGTACGCCGTGTGCGCGCCGTCCGGATCGATCTCGGCGGCCGACTTGGCGAGATTCGCCTCCGTGCGCGCGCCGAGCACGGCGTTGCCTCCGTCCCGTACGACGGCCGCGGCGACCTGGTGGCCGAGGCCGGCCCCGACCCCCGAGACGACGACGGTCTTGCCCGCGAGCAGCGACATCCGATCCCTCCCGGGGTCTGGCGGTTTATCTGACGGAGCGTCAGAGTATGGGCGACCGGCGGAGGACGGAAGGGGAGCGACGTGAGCGAGGAAACCCGGAGCGACGTGTACGCCGAACTGGCCGCCGTAGGACCGTACGGAGTCCGGCCGGGGCATGCGCTGATCACCATGGTCGAACCGCGTCCCGGCCACGAGTACGCCTACAACCGCTGGTACGAGGACGACCACTACTACGCGGGCGCGATGGCCATGCCCTGGATGTACGCCGGCCGCCGCTGGGTCGCCACCCGCGACCTCCAACTCCTGCGCCGGCCCGAGAAGTCGGCCATCGCCGAGCCCGTCACCGCCGGCTGCTACCTCTCCACGTACTGGGTCACCGAGGGCCGCTACGACGACCACATGAAGTGGACCGTCGGCATCAACAAACGGCTCAACCGGGACGGGCGGGTGTACCAGGACCGTACGCACGTCTTCACGGCGTTCCAGGACCACGAGGCGACCGTGTACCGGGACGGCGCGGCCGGGCCGAGGGACTTCCACGCCCTCGACCACCCTTACGCCGGGCTGGTGTTGGAGGTCGTGGACAGTGAATCGGCGGACCAGCGGGCCGAGTTGCTGGAGTGGCTCCGGTCCAGGCACCTGCCGAAGCGGCTCGCCGGGTCACCGGCCGCGATGGTGACCGTCTTCCGGCCGACCCCGCTGCCGGGCGACCGCATGACCTACGTCAAGCAGGTCGAGGGGGTCGACACCCGGCTCACGTTGCTGTGGTTCCTGGAGGCGGATCCCCGGGAGTGCTGGGAGGAGTACTTCGCGGATCTCGAGACGCCGGTGGCCGAATCCGGCCTGGGGCGCGTGGAGTTGGTGGCGCCCTTCATCCCGACGGTGCCGGGCACGGACAGGTACGTGGACCAGCTCCGCTGACTGCTGCTTCGGTTCGTCTACTTCAGTTCATCCGGGCACGGAGTACCTCGGGGCAACTGGTAGGGCGCCGCCAGCCGGTACGTTCCCGTCTTCGGCGCGAGCAACATCGTCCACTTGTCGCCCTTGGAGTCCTCCTCCGTCTCCATCAGGCAGCCGTTGAGGTTGTCGTACGTCTTCGGCGTGCCCTCGGCGCGGTGCTTGGACGCGTCGGTCTCCTGCGGGGGCTTGAGGCTCTTGCCCTTCGCGTCGACGATGCTCAGCCACGGCGAGTACGGGATGCGGATGAGGATCCGGCCCTTCTTCTTCACCTCGATGGTCAACTCGCCCTGCTCCGCCCGGTCCACGACCGAGTTCGGCTCGGCGAGCGGGGTCGGGTCGGTGACCTGGAACAGCTGCCAGTTCGTGTCGCCCCAGACCTGCTTCAGATACGGCATCCCGCGCTGGACCAGGGCCCGTTCGCGCTCGCCGCCGTCGCCGTCCAGCTTGTCCTTCGGCAGCACGACGTAGTGGACGGCCCAGCGCTGGAGCCACTCGTGGTAGTTCGCCGAGTTGAGGGTGTCGTCGTAGAAGAGGGGGTTGCGCTCCATGTCGGCCTGGCGGTTCCAGCCGCGGGCCAGGTTGACGTAGGGCGCGAGCGCGGAGGCCTCGATGTGGGACGCGGCCGGGACGACCTCGACGCGGCCGCGCTCGGCGCCGACCGTCTGGAGTTCGTTGACGAGCGGCGCGAGTTCGTGCGACCAGGACGCGGCCGGGGCGGTGTTGATGACGTCGTCGACCGACTTGAAGCCGATCCAGCCGTTGAAGCCGACGAAGGCCAGCGCGATCACGTACCACTTGCGCGAGCGCGGCACCGCGAACGGCAGCGCGGCGATCAACGCCACGCCCCCGAACAGCATCGCCAGCCGGCTTATGTTCGAGCCGATCTGCGAACTGACCAGCCAGACGAGGATGACGCCGATGCTGTACACGGCCGCCGTGATCCGTACGGTCGTCCACGCGCGCGGCACCAGGAAATAGACCACGACCCCGGTGGTCAGCGGCAGGATCATCGAGCCGAACAGCATCGGCTGCGTACCGGAGAACGGGAACAGCCACGCGGACACGGCCACCACGGCCGCGGGCGCGAGGCCGAGAGCCCACGCGCCGGGGCGTCGCTTCTGCAGGAACAGGGCTACGGCGACCAGGCCCACGAACAGTCCGGCCACCGGCGACGACATGGTCGCGAGCGCCGCCAGCGGGGCCGCGCACAGGGCCTTCGCCCAGCGTTTGTAGCGCCAGCGGTAGGGCCAGCAGAAGACCACGGCCACCGCGCCGAGCCCGAAGACCAGGCCGAGGCCGTACGTCACGCGGCCCGACGCCGCGTTGCACAGCAGCGCGAAGACACCCGCGAGCGAGGCCCACAGCGGGTTCCGCACCGCGCGGCTGCGGATCAGGATCATGGTGAGCAGGCCCGCCGAGATCGTCCCGGCGATCATCATCGTCGTACGGACACCGAGCACCGACATCAGATACGGCGAGACGACGCTGTACGACACCGGGTGCATGCCGCCGTACCAGGCGAGGTTGTACGCCGAGTCCGGGTGGCGGCCGACGAACTCCGCCCAGGCGTCCTGTGCGGCGAGGTCGCCGCCACTGTTCGCGAACGTGAAGAACCAGACGACGTGGAGGACGCCGGAGAGGAGCGTGAAGCCGATCACCGGGTGGCGGAGGAAGGGGGCGCGGAGACGGTCGACGAACCGCGTCAGGCGGGTGTCGTTCTCACGGGTTCCGCCGTCGTCCGTGTGGGGGGCGCCTGCTGCCGCGTCATCCGTCCTGTCTGTCGCGGTGTGCGCGGGCACGCGTATTCGCGGGCCGGCTACCGGGCCCGGATCGGCATCGTCGGCGCGTGTCGGCTCCGCTGTGGCCACCTGAAGGCACTCCCCGTGTCCCGTCTTCTGTTCCCGGCCGCGTTCCGTCCCGTTCCCGGCCTGTTCGACGCCGCGTCCGCTCGACCGGCGACGTGCCCCGATTCGCGACGCTAGCACGCGTCCCGCCGACGGGCTCCCGGGTGGGGGCCCGCCGGCGGGACGCGGTGACGTGCGCGGTGACGTGCATCGCCTCGTGGGTCAGCCGAGGCGGGTCAGCTTGGCCGTCAAGGCCGGTTCGGCGAGATCCTTCTGGAGGGCGACCGGCACCTTGACGGCGCCGCTCGAACCGTCGCCCACGGTGAGCGTGCCCACCTTGGTGCCGGCCTTCGCGGTGTGCGGTACGGCGTCGGGGGCGAAGGACAGCTTCACCTTCAGGCCCGCCCAGCCGACGGCCGCGACGTCCTTGGTGACGACGACCGGGGTGTGACCGCCGAGCTGGTCGTCGACGTACCCGACCACGGTCCCCTTCTTCAGGATCTTCGCCGAGGTCATCGCGTCCTGCGCCGCGAGCATCGCCGTCTTGCTGACCGCGTTGACCGTGTCGATGATCGGCGCGGTGTGCTGGCCGAGGATCGCGCCGACGACGACGGCCGTCTCACCGCCGACCTCCTTGGTGGCGGCGAACAGCAGGTTGCCGCCGGCCGCGGTGGTGGTGCCGGTCTTGATGCCGAGCGAGTTGTTGTACGGCACCAGGCGGTTGTAGTTGGTCCACTTCTTGCCGGACGGGTCGACCCAGCTCGGCAGCTTGGTGATGTCCATCAGCGCCTGGATCTTGACCAGTTGGTTGCCGAGCTTCACCTGGTCCTCGGCGGAGGAGACGGTGGTCTCCTTGAGGCCGGAGGCGTCGGTGTACGTCGTGTTCGTCATCCCCAGTGACTTCGCGGTGTCGTTCATCTTCTTGATGAACGCCGCCTCGCTGCCCGCGTCCCAACGGGCCAGCAGGCGCGCGATGTTGTTCGCCGAGGGGATCATGATCGCCGAGAGGGCCTGCTTCTCGGTGAGGACGTCGCCGGCCTTCACGGTGTTGAGCGTGGACTCGCCGTCCTTGTCGTAGCCGCCCTCCTTCTCGGCGGTGGCGTCGACGGTGATCTTCTCGCCCTCCGCGCCCGCCTTCAGCGGGTGGTCCTTGAGGACGATGTACGCGGTCATCGCCTTGGCTACCGACCCGATCGCGACCGGGGTCTGCTTGCCGAAGTTGCCCATCGTGCCGATGCCGTTGACGTCCATCCAGCCCTGGCCCTCGCTGGGCCACGGGAGGTTCGCCTTGCTGCCGGCGAACGTGTACGAGTCGTCGGCGGTGAGGGCGAGGGAGGGGGTGGGGAGAGGTCGTAGGGCCTGTACTACTGCAAACACGATCGCCAGGAGGATGACCAGCGGGGTCCAGATCTTGACCCTGCGGATCGCTGTGCGGACCGGGGTTTCCGGGGGCGGCGGGGTGTTGGTCAGTTCGGCGAGGAGGTCCAGCGGGGGCTTCGGGGGAGCGGTTGCTGGGTGGTGTGCTCGGGGCCGACCTGGGGGACGGGGCGGGTGGCGTCCGGGCGGGGGGTGTCCCTGCGGGGCGTGCGGGGCTCGTCGAGGGGCTTGAGGGCGACGAACTTGCTGGTGCGCTCGGCGGGGGTCTCGGGGGTCTTGGAGGGCTGGGGGGTCTTTGTGGCTCCGCCCAGCTTGAGCATGGTGGTGGGCTGGTCGACCTGGGGCTTGGGGGGTCGTGGGGCCTTGAAGACGGCGGTGGGGTGATCGACGGCCTCGGCTCCGCCCTCGGCCGCCTTCGTGTTCCCACCCGCACCGCCCGTGCGGGTCTCGTCGTCGGCTGCGGGTGGCCCTGCGGGGGCCTTCTCGTCACCGGCGGCTTGCGGTTGTGCGTCGGAGGGGGCGGCGTCTTCGGGGCCGGTGCCGGTCGTCGGGGGGGCCGCGTCCGTGTCGCCTTCGCCGGCTTCCCGGTCGCTGCCGGTCTTCGGGGGCGTCGCGTCGGTGGGCGCCTCGTCTTCGGCTGACTTCGGACGGTCTTCGGTCTTCGGTCCGGCTGCGTCGGAGGACGTGCTGCCTTCGGCGGACCCCGGACGATCGGCGGTTTTCGATCCGGTCGCGTCGGTGGGCGCCTCGTCTTCGGCGGACCCCGGGCGGTCGTCCAGCTTCGTTCCGGTCGCCTGGGGGGACGTGTTGCCTTCGGCGGGCTCCGGGGCCGTGTCGGCCTGGGCCTCGTCCGCCTCGGCTTCGGTGGTCTCGCCCGAAGCGGTCTCGGTGGCCTCCGGCTGCGCGTCAGCATCCGCGTTGGCCTCGTCGGCTCCTGCGGCCGCGGGAGCCCCGGCCGCCTTGGAAGCGTCCTCGGCGTCGGCGTCGTCCTCCGCGGCAGCGGCAACGCCCCGCTCGCCCGCGGTCACCTCGTCGCCGCCGGCGGACTCGCCCCCGGCGTCAGCCGAATCGCGTGCTTCGTCATCCCCGGCGTCAGCCGAATCGGGTGTCTCGTCGTCCTCGGGGGCGTCAGCCAGCCCGGCACCCGCACCCTCGGCCCGCTCGCCCGCGTCGGCGTCCTGGGCGGTCTCAGCGTCCTTGGAGGCGTCGGCGGCGGAAGCTTCCCCCGTGTCCCCCGCATCCTCGGCGTCCCCGGTCTCCAGGCCCTCAGCGGGCGTCTCCGCGTCCTTGGAGGCGTCGGCGGAGCTGTCGGCCGTAGCGGCGGCGTCCTCCGCGCTCTCAGGCACGTCAGCCGTCTCGCCGCCGGAGGCTTCCGTCCCGGTCGGCCGCTCCCCGGCCGACCCCGACGTCACCCAGGCCGCCACAGCCGCCCGCAGCCGCGCATCGCCCTCGGAGCCACCCGACCCGCCCGACCCACTCGACCCGCCCTTGGCGGAAGGGTTCTGCGTATCGGCGTCCTCGGAGGCTTCGTCGGCACCGGCGTCATCGGACCCGCCGGACTCCGCCTCCGCCTCGGCCGTCTCCGGTGACCGCAGCTCCCTGATCGAGAAGATCTTCGTCGCCGTGTCCACACCCCCACGCTGAGCCGAGGACGCGGACACCGCGTCCTCGCGGGCCACCGCCAACCGGGGATCGCGCTCACCCCGTGCCTCAGGAACCGGACTCGCGCTCCCCGGCGTCGGTTCTGCCGACGACTCGCGCTTCTTCGACCTGTCGGGGGACTCGCCCGCCACCGATGCCTCCTCCATGCGCCGCACGCGCCGCGTGCGTCAACCGAACCGACCGAGATAACCGAGTTAGCTACAGAAACAGCCGAAAAATCAGCTGGAAGTCAGCTGGATGTCGGCTGGGAAATCTCTTACCCGCAGTCCGGACAACGCATCAACACCGCTGTCCGAACCATGTACCAGTGTCCTGTGTGCGGGCTTAACCCCACCGGTAGACGAGAACGACATACCTACCGGTTCCACTACGAAGCGGTCACGCACCCTCGACAGACCAATGTGAGAGGGGTCACCCTGTCATTCATCCACGCGGGGAGGCATGGATGGGCAGGAGCCGCAGAACACTTCCGGAAGAGCTTCTGCTGCTGGCATTGGACCCGGCCACGGGTACCACTGCACAGCCGCAGTCGCTCGACCTCGGTCTGGCCGGAGCACAGCTAGTGGAGCTGGCGCTGGCCGGACGGATAGCCCCAGACGGGGATCGTATCGCCGTGGTGGTACCACGGCCGACCGGAGATCCGACTTTGGACTGCGCGTTGGAGTTGCTGCGAAGGCGTGGCGCTCCTGTACGCGCGGTGAACTGGATTGGCGGGCCCCGACTGGGACTTCGCCAGACCTACCTCTCGCATCTCGAGCGGTGCGGCATGGTGCATGCCGTGGCGGGACAGATGTGCGGGGTGCTGCCGACGACTCGCTACCAAGCGACGGACAACGACATCAGCCGGGAGATCAGGGCCCGGCTGGATTCCGCGATCCGCACCGGTGTGCCACCGGACCCGCGGACAGCCGCGCTCGCCGCACTGGCGCACGCGGTCGGTCTCGGCAAACACCTGTATCCGGGCAATGAGGGACGTTCGTCCCGCTCCCGGCTGCGGGACCTGATCAGGCACGACCCCATGGGCGGACTCGTGGCGCACGCCGTGATGGACGTCCAGAACGGAGTGGCGGCACAGCCACGCCGCAGCCCGGCCCCGGCCGGCCGTCAGGCCGCGCCCGGATCAAGGCCACCGGAACCGGCTCGTGGTGTTCCGATGCAGCCGCACCGCGGCACCATGGCGCGCGCCGTGGCTCACTGAGCCGCAGTCCCACGGCACACGCCAGGCACACCGCGGAGGCACACCGCACGACCGGCACCGACGTATGGCCGCACCAACGCACCACCGCACGACCGCAGTACACGCCGCACCGCAGTCCCCAAGACCCGGTTCGGGAGCCGCTGGTCCGAGCGGGGTGGAGTAGACGTAACGTCTCTCCACCCCGCTCGGCCGCATCTACGGACGCCTTCGCGGACGCCTCGGGCAACCCGAACCTGGCTCGTACCTGCCGCATATCCACCGTTTCCCAGCGGTAGAAACCACCTTGGTGGCAGTCTGCTCAACAGCAGATACGCAAAGTGGCAAGCGCGTGGCAAGCAGTGAGCAGCACGTAGCAGTCAGCAGTGGCAAGTAGAGGCATGCAGCCGGAGGTGCACGTTCCCGTGGCGTCAAGTGTCAATCCCACCGTCAGGAGACGCCGGTTGGGCCAGGAGTTGCGTCGACTCCGGGAGCTCAAGGGCATGACGGCCGAAGAAGTCGCCGAGCGGTTGCTGGTGTCGCAGTCGAAGATCAGCCGGCTGGAGAACGGCCGGCGCAGCATCAGCCAGCGCGACGTCCGCGACCTGTGCGGGGTCTACGAGGTCGAGGACGTCCGTATCGTCGACTCGCTCATGCAGATGGCCAAGGACTCACGCCAGCAAGGCTGGTGGCACTCCTTCGGCGACATCCCGTACAGCGTCTACATCGGACTGGAGACGGACGCGGCGAGCCTGCGCGTCTACGATCCCCAGGTCGTCCCCGGCCTGCTGCAGACCCGGCAGTACGCCGAGGCGCTGATCACCGGGGCGTTGCCCGAGACCGCGCTGGCCGATGTCGAGAAGCGCGTCCAGGTGCGGCTGCGCCGGCAGGAGCGGATCTCCGCGCCGGAGAACCCGCTGCGGCTGTGGACCGTGATGGACGAGTCCGCTGTGCGCCGCGTGGTGGGCAACCGCTCTTTGATGCGGGACCAGTTGGAGCATCTCGTCGAGCAGTCCCAGCTGCCGCACGTGACCGTGCAGGTGATCCCGTTCGACATGGGTGCCCATCCGGGGCTCAACGGGCAGTACGCGATCCTGGAGTTCCCCGACGCGGCGGACTCCAGCGTCGTCTACATCGAGGGCGTCACCAGCGACCTGTACCTGGAGAAGGCGAACGACGTCCAGAAGTACAGCGTGATGTATGAGCACTTGAGGGCGCAGGCCCTGAACGTGGACCAGTCCCGTCAGTTCATCGCGGACATCGCGAAGGAATACGCGCGCTGAGGGGCCCCGTTGGCGGAAGGTGCCGCAGAGTACACCTTCCGCCGGTCGGAATGGAAGCACCAGGGGTATATGCCACCCGGTCGAGTGAATGGCCGCTTCGCCCGCCGATGTTGGCGAGTAGCGTCGATCACGCCATCGAGCAACAGGCTTTGGCGCAAACCGTGTTGTACGTCCGATGCGCTCGTGGTCGGACGTGACGCGCGGTGACAGCAACTCATCAACTGGCATAACCGGAGCAAAAATGGCAATTCGTCAGGGCGCCACGGACAAGTGGACCAAGTCCTCGTACTCCACCGGGAACGGCGCATGCGTCGAGATCAAGTCACCGGTTCTCGCGGCCATGGCCGTACGGGACTCCAAGGTCGACGGGGGTCCGGCGCTGGCCTTCCCCGCCGACTCGTGGAACGCCTTCGTGGCAGATGTCGCGCGGGGGGCGCACGACCTTCACTGATGCGGCTGGTTCACCTTTCACAACTCCATAAGCAGCACAGTGCAGTTCATGCACGACATGCAGTGCGAGCAGCGCAAGCAGTACGAGCAACACAGGCAGCACAAGCAGCACAAGCAGTACAAGCAGTACAAGCAGTACAAGCAGTACAAGCAGTACAAGCATTTCAGGAAGAGCCCTCTCGACCGGCCCGCCGTCCTGGCCGAGGGGGCTCGGCTTGTGCCCGGCGCCGTACGCCGGCCGGCGCGTACTCCGGCCGGCGTCTCACTCCACCGGCGTCTCACTCCACCGGGGACTCCACCGGAAACGCCACATCGCAGACCGGGTCCCCGGGCCCCGCCGCCCCCCACTCCGCGAAGTACACCTCGCGACACGGCCCGGCGTACCGCAGCCCCCGCCCGGCGACCCACTGCTCCACCGCCTCGAACGCGGCCAGGATCTGCGGATGCGCCACCTGCGCCTTGGTGATCCGGGTGTAGGCCAGTGTCCGCGCCGGCTCCACCCGTACCGACGTCTGCCGGGCCCGCCCCTGCCGCGCCGCCCACGCCCGCGCGGCCGCCTCGTCCGCGACCGGTACGCAGGCCTCGGCCGGGCCGTCGCTCTCCGTCGACACCTCGGCGTGGTAGACGACGAACGGCGCCGCACTCACGCCCCCGCACTCCTCCGCCGCCGCCTCAAGTCGCCCCAGCGAGGCGGGGATCCAGGCCGGCAACTCGTCCGCGAGGGTGTGCCGGGTCTCGGTGATCAGCACCTGTTCCGGTACCTCGACCGTCTCGACCACGAACTGTCCGTACATCTCGGAGCTCCTCCCCGAAAGGCGTGCACGGAGGTACTCGGCGAGCGTGCGCTGCCCGGCGACCCGGGTCTCCACGTCCGCCCAGTACGCGGCGAGGAGATCGGCGGAGTCCGCCCCGTCGGCCTCGACCACCTCGGCGATCCGGGCCAACGGCATGTCCAACTGCCGTAGCAGCGCCACGAGTCGGGCCCGCTCGACCTGGTCGGCGCGGTAGTAGCGGTAACCGCTGACCTCGTCGACGTGAGCCGGGGCCAGCAGCCCGAGCCGGTCGTACAGCCGCAGCGCCTTGGCCGAAAGCCGCGCCCTGGCCGCGAACGCCCCGATGGTCAGCAGGTCGTCGTCGTCCATCTCAGCCATCCTCCGTCACCGGGCGGTTCCTGTCCGCCCGGCGAGAAGGACGCTCAGCCCTGCCCCAGGGGCAAGGTCAACAGCGGCGGTTATGCGACGGCCGTCTCCACCGCCGCCACGACCTCCGCCGACTCCGGCTCGGTCTGCGGGGAGAAGCGGGCGAGCACCGTGCCGTCGCGGCCGATCAGGAACTTCTCGAAGTTCCAGCGGATGTCACCGGTGTGGCCCTCGCCGTCCGCGAAGCCGACGAGGCGGTCGTACAGCTCGTGCCGGCCGTCCCCGTTGACCTCGACCTTCTCGGTCAGCGGGAAGGTCACGCCGTACGTCGCCGAGCAGAACTCGGCGATCTCCTCGGCGCTGCCGGGCTCCTGCCCGAGGAACTGGTTGCAGGGCACGCCCAGCACGGTGAAGCCCTGTGCCGCGTACCGCTCCTGGAGCCGCTCAAGGCCCGTGTACTGGGGGGTCAGCCCGCACTTGGAGGCCACGTTCACGACGAGGACGGCCTTGCCCGCGTACTGCGAGAGGTCCGCCGAGCCGCCCGTGAGCGACCCGATCTCGACACCGAGGGGACCCGTGTTCTCTGTAGTCGTCATAACCGGATGCTAACTCCGGTAAATGTCGTTCTCGCGAGCGGCCCATGCCCCTCCGCGTCCACAGGCGGTCTACAGCCCCGCCGCCTTCACCACGACCTCCCCCGCCGCCGTCCGCGAGTACAGCACCGACCGCCCCGCCCGCCGACGCTCCACGAGCCCCGCGTCCAGCAGCACCCGCAGATGCCGCCCCACCGAACCCAGCGCCTGCCCGGTCACGGCGGTCAGCTGGCTGGTGCTCATCGGTGACCCGAGCAGCGTCAGCACGGCCGCCCGCGAGGGGCCCAGCAGCGCCCCCAGGCTCGCGGGCACGGGCCGCCCACCATGGTCGGCGAGGACGCCCGCGCACGGGTACACGATGGCGTACCGGTCCGGCTCCTCCCAGGACACCCACCCGCCCTTCGGCGTGACGGGCATGAGGAGCAGCTCCGCGCCGGAGATCTCCCGCGGCGGGTTCTCGTGCAGGTTGATCTGCAGCCGGCTCTCCCCGAGCCACCGCGTCCGCCCCGGCGACAAGGTGTCCAGCACGGCCGCCCAGCCGCCCTGGCTCACCTGCGCGGTCCGGGCGACCACGTCCGCCTCCAGCACCCGCCGTCGCCGCGCCCAGTACGGCCGTACGGTCTCCTCCCAGACGTACTCCAGGAGCCGGGCCGCCCGCTCGGGCAGGTCGTCGCGTTCCAGGGCGGCGGGGAGCGGTCCGGCGAGCGAGACACGGAGGTTGGCCCGGGCGTCCTTCGGCCGGGTCTCCCGCACCCGGGCGACGGTCTCGGCGAACGACTCCCGGTCCGTCTGGGTCGGACAGAAGAAGTCGGCGATCCAGGACCGCCCGAGCGCGGCCCGCACCAGCGCTCCGGTGACCGGATCGGCCGCCAACAGCCCCTGGTAGTCCGGCAGATGATCCCGCAGCCACACCACCTCACCGGGGTGCGCGCCCACCCCCGCGTGCAGCAGTCTCAGCGCGGCGAAGGTCTCCGCGAACGACGACAGCACGAACCGGCTCCGCGCGAGGGTGTCCGCGTTGAGCTGCCACAACCCCATCCGCCCACCCCCGTGTTTCGCGTCCGCGCGAAAGAATAGGACCCCCCACCGACACCCCGCAGACTCCGCCCATGCGCAGCTACCGCGAGCTCTTCCGCACCCCCGAGTACACCCCGTTCTTCTTCTCCTTCGCCGCCCAGAACGCGGCCCTCACGATCAGCGGCCTGGCGCTCGCCACCCTCGTCTACAAGGCGACGGCGTCCCCCTTACTGTCCGCCGTGAGCATGTTCGGCCCGCAGCTCGCCCAGATGCTCGGCGCGACCTTCTTCCTCTCGGGCGCCGACCGCCTGCCCCCGCGGGTCACCCTGACCGGCATCAACACCGCCTTCGCCGTCTGTACGGTCCTGCTGGCGCTCCCCGGTCTGCCGATCGGCGCGATCTTCGCCGTCGTGTTCCTCCAGGGCCTGATCGCCTCCCTGGGCGGCGGGGTGAGCGGCGGCCTGCTGAACGAGATCCTGCCCAAGAACGGCTATCTGCTGGGCCGTTCGGTCTTCAACATGGCCTCGGGCCTGATGCAGGTGACAGGCTTCGCGACCGGCGGAGCCCTCCTGGCCCTGCTCTCTCCCCGCGTCTGTCTCCTCCTCGCGGCGGCGCTGTACGCGACGACGGCCCTGGTCCTCCGCCTGGGCCTGACCGCCCGCCCACCCCGCACGGCGGGCCGCCCGTCCATCGCCGCGACCTGGCGCACGAACGCCCTCCCGTGGTCCTCCCGCCCCCGCCGCCTCACCTACCTGGGCATGTGGGTCCCCAACGGCCTGATCGTCGGCTGCGAGTCCCTCTACGTCTCCTACGACTCCGGTTCCGCGGGCGTCCTGTTCGCGAGCGCGGCCCTGGGCATGTTCGTAGGCGACCTCACCCTCGGCCGCTTCACCCCACCCACCCTCCGCGCCCGCCTGGACATCCCCCTCCGCCTCCTCCTGGCCACCCCGTACCTGCTCTTCGCCCTCCACCCCGGCATGCCCTGGTCGGCGATGACGGTCTGTGCGGCCTCCATCGGCTACGGCGCGAGCCTCGTCCTCCAGGAACGCCTGATGGAACTCACCCCCGACGAACTCGCGGGCCACGCCCTGGGGTTGCGCTCCGCGGGCATGCTCACGATGCAGGGCGTGGGCGCGGCCCTCGCGGGCACGGTCGCCCAACTCACCTCCCCGGCAACGGCGATGACCCTGATGGCCGTGGCATCGGTAGCGGTGACACTGACTCTCGCACTGCTGGGCCGACAGACGCGGGGGGAGATCCCGGAGGCCCAAATGGCGTAAGGGGCCGGGGCGTTGGGGCACCCGGCCGCGCGGCTAAGAACCGCGCCGGGCGCCCCGTCGCCTTCCCTGCGCCGGTCATCGCATCGTCAGGCACGCGGAGGGAGCCCGTTGACCCCCAACCCGGCACAGGCTCCCACCCCGCTCCCACCCCGCTCCCACCCCGCTCCCACCCCGCCCACCCCAACCCCCAGGGGCGCGGGGAACTGCGCGACCAGCCCCCACCCACCGGCTCCCCGCATACGACCTCAGCCCCCCACCCCCTCCTCGGCCCTTCTCAACGCGCGTCCCAGCCTGGGGAACGGCGTGTTGGGGCTCGCGGGCAGCCTCTCAACCATCACGCCCGGATACCCGAACAGAGAGGCGCGGTCGACCTGGTGGGCCTGGGCCGCTACGGCACCCGTACACGCGGCCGGGCGGGCGTGCCCGGTACCAACCCCCTTACGGGAACCACGTGTTCATCGACACCGGGCGGGGGATCGTCAAGCTGGCCCATCTGCGGCCCGGTTCACTGACGGTGAGCCTGGGGGACGTGGTGCGCGTGGGTCAACTCGTAGGAGAGACAGGCAATTCCGGCAACACGACCGAGCCGCACCTCCACCTGCACGCGGAGCGTGACGGGGCCGGCCTGGACCTGCGGTTCACCGACGTTCCGGGGCGGCTGTACCGGGGGAGGGTGATCCGTACCTTTCCGTGAGCACAGGCATTCTTGACAGCGTCCGTACTGTTTCGCGACGTTTGGGCCCTGCCGAACTGTTCGTGTCTCGTCGTACCTTGGGATACGTAGGCAGGACGCGGACGACGCGTCGTGGGGGAAATGTGGGGGGACGGTCGCCCATGCGATCCATGCGATCCGCCGGCAAGGCGGACATCACGATCCACAGACCGGAGGAGCTCACCACCACGCTCCGCCAGGCCTGGCACAAGGCGATGGACGAGTCGCCGGACTACGCGAACCCTTTCCTGGCACCGGAGTTCGCGGACGGCGTCGGCCGTCATCGCGGCGGCGCGCAGGTGGCGGTGCTGCACGAGGGCGGGGAACCGGTCGGCTTCCTCCCGTACGAGCGCAACCCCGTCGGTGTCGGCCGGGCGATCGGCCTCGGCCTCTCCGACTGCCAGGGCCTGGTGCACCGGCCCGGTGTCACCTGGGACGTCCAGCAACTCCTGCGCGTCTGCGGGCTGTCGGTCTTCGAGTTCGACCATCTCGTCGAGGAACAGCAGCCGTTCGGGAGGTACGTCACCGGCACCTTCGCGTCCCCGGTCATCGACCTCAAGGACGGCGACGGCGAGATCCCCTACCCCGAGTGGCTGCGCGGCGCGTACCCGGGCATCGCCAAGACGACCCTGAAGAAGGAACGTCGCCTCGGCCGCGACCTCGGCGAGACGCGCTTCGTCTACGACGACCGCGACCCCGAGGTGCTGCACACGCTGATGCGCTGGAAGTCGGCCCAGTACCGCAGGACCGGCCGCATGGACCGCTTCGCGCGCCCGTGGATCGTCGACCTGGTGGACCACCTGTTCCGCGTCCGCGAGGAACACTTCACCGGCGTCCTGTCGGTCCTCTACGCCGGTGACCGCCCCGTCGCCGCCCACTTCGGCCCGACGTCCCGCACGCTGTTCGCCGCCTGGTTCACGGCGTACGACCCCGAACTCCGGTACTACTCACCGGGGTTGATCATGCATCTGCGGATGGCCGAGGAGGCCGGGCGGCACGGCGTACGCCTGATGGACCTGGGGCGCGGCGACAAGGAGTGGAAGGACTGGCTCAAGACCCGCGAACTGCGCGTCGGCGAGGGCTTCGCCACCCGCCCGCACCCGGTCGCGGCGGCCCACCGCCTCTGGCGCCGCCCGGTCCGCGGCCTGCGCAACACGGTCCTGGCCCACCCGTCCCTGCGCGACCCGGCCGACCGCCTCCTCAAGACGGTGGGCACGCTGCGCACGACGGGCAAGGTGCCACTGAAGAAGTGACGATGCGGCAACACGTCGGCTCGGGGGCCCTGGACCGGGAAGGTCGGGGGCCCCTTCCGCGCTCCCGGGGCCTGCCCCGTCACCCGTACGACAGGCGCTCGTGGTAGACAACGCCGATGATGGTCAGGGCTGTTGTGCCCGGCCCGCGGGCGACCGCGCGACAAAAGGAAGGGGCAACCCGTGCTTCTGAAGACCTTCCGCTGGTCGTTCGCGGTCACCGCGCTCGGCCTGGCCCTGGGAGTCTGGTACGGCGGCTGGACGGCGTTCGGCGTCATCGCGATCCTGGCCGTCCTGGAGATCTCGCTGTCCTTCGACAACGCGGTGGTCAACGCCGGGATCCTGAAGAAGATGTCGGCCTTCTGGCAGAAGATCTTCCTCACGGTGGGCGTCCTGATCGCGGTCTTCGGGATGCGGCTCGCCTTCCCGGTGGTGATCGTCGCGGTCACGGCGAAGAAGAATCCCTTCGACGCGGTCAACCTGGCCCTGACCGACAAGGACCGCTACGAACAGCTGGTCACCGACGCCCACCCGGCGATCGCGGCCTTCGGCGGCATGTTCCTGCTGATGATCTTCCTCGACTTCATCTTCGAGGACCGGGACATCAAGTGGCTCGGCTGGCTGGAACGCCCCCTGGCCAAACTCGGCAAGGTCGACATGCTGTCCGTCTGCATCGCCCTGATCGTCCTCCTGATCACCTCGATGACCTTCGCGACCCACGCCCACCAACACGGCGGCGCCCACGCGGACAAGGCCCAGACGGTCCTGATCTCGGGCATCTCCGGTCTGATCACGTACATGATCGTCGGCGGCCTCTCGGGCTTCTTCGAGGACCGGTTGGAGGCGGAGGAGGAACGGGAGCAGGAGAGCGGCCGCTCGGCGGTCGTCCTCGCCGGCCAGGCCGCGTTCTTCATGTTCCTGTACCTCGAAGTCCTCGACGCCTCCTTCTCCTTCGACGGCGTGATCGGCGCGTTCGCGATCACCAACGACATCGTGCTGATGGCACTGGGGCTGGGCATCGGCGCGATGTACGTCCGCTCGCTGACGGTGTACCTGGTCCGCCAGGGCACGCTCGACGACTACGTCTACCTGGAGCACGGCGCGCACTACGCGATCGGCGCCCTGGCCGTGATCCTGATGGTGACCATCCAGTACCAGATCAACGAGGTCATCACCGGGCTGGTGGGCGTCGTACTGATCGGGTGGTCGTTCTGGTCCTCCGTGCGGCGGAACCGGGCGCTGGCGGAGGGAGCGGGGGCGGCGGAGGCCGTGGACGCGGCGAAGGTTCCCTAGCCGCGGGCCGGGTGGCCGGCCGGTGAATCACCGTGATCCAGTGATGTCCCGTCACTGGGCCGGCGGCGAGTCCGGACGTGTTGCGGGAGGTGACTGCCGTGACGTCGTCAGCGGTCGGCGTTCGTCCATGTTCGTCCGTGGGCACGGGAGCGTCGGCCGGTCGAGCCTCCCGCCGAGGAGATGCGGCGGATGTGGGTGCCGACGGTGTTCAGGGAGACCGAGAGTTCGCCCGCGATGTCGCGGCGGGTGAGGCTCGTCGGGAGGCAGCGCAGGACGCGGAGTTCGCTTCGGCTGAGTTCCCTGGCCGGCGGCGCGGCCGGTGTGGTCGTCCCGGACCGCCGGCCGGGGTCGCGGACCGTGTCGACGATGTCGATGACCAGGGCCGCGTGCGAGGTGCCGTGCCGGGGGACGGCGTGCCCGGCCAGCGACAGCACAGCGAGCCGCAACCCGGCCGCCCAGCCCTCGGTCCGCCGATGCGGCAGCGCGGCGACGTGCCCGGGCACGGTGATCCCTGAGCCGGCCAGCAGCCGGCGCGTCTCGTCCTCGGTGAACCGCAGCTCGGCGGCCCGGATCTCGGCGAGGTCGCCGGCCAGCCGGAGCCTGTGCAGGCGCAGCGGCAGGTCGTGGCGGGTGGCGACGGCCGTACGGACGCCGGACGGCAGGCGGGTCAGCAGCTCCGTGAGCTGAAGTGCCGCGTCGGCGGTCGCGGGACTCCTCCGGCTCGGACCACACCGTCAGCTCGGACAACACCGTGTCCATGAGGGCGCTGCCGTCGGCGCCGGGTGTCACGGGCGGGAGCGGATCGTCGCGGTGACCGGTATCCGTCGCGGTGCGGATCGCGCCCAGCAGGGCGAGCCGGAAGAGCTGTGTGTCCCGCTGGCCGGGGCGGACGGTCAGGAAGGCGACCCGGCACTCCGGCGCCGGCCGGCTCGCCCACGCGGACAGCAGTGACGTCTTCCCGCTGCCGGCCGGCGCCGAGACGATCGTGACCCGCTGCTTGTGGACGGCCCTGTTCAGGGCTCCCACCAGGTCGTGCCGGAGGATCAGACCGGACTCCGCCCGCCCCGGACCCCGCACGACGGGCAGGTCGATGATCACGCGCTCCAGGGAATCGGCCCGGCCGATCGCACCGGGATCGGAAAGTGAAAAGCGGAAAGCCGACTCCAGGCTGTCGCCGGCCGGATGTTTTCCCTGGCCGGTGCTGTGACCTGAGTGGATATCGACTGCATATGAAGCGGTGTGTATCCCACTTTGCCTTTGGTAGCCTGCTGAGCTTGGCACGTTTTTGACTTGGGGGGACACGTGCAGATCACACTTCGTCTGGCGGACGCGGATGCGGACGAGTTGGGGGCACTGGAGGACTGGCTCCGGTCTGAACGCGCCCTGAGGAGCGTGCGGATCCGGCGCGAGCACGCACCCACCCGCCCGGGCGACATGGGACTGCTGGCGGACAGCCTGCAATTCGCGATCGACTCGGGGCTGATCGGCGTACTGGCGCAGTCACTCATCGACTATTGGAGGTCGAGGACCGGCTCCCGTCCGGCGGAGGACAGGCCGGTGCTGCGTATCGAACGCGTGGACGCCCCCGACGGCACCCGGACGGTCACCATTGAGGCACGTGATGCCGAGACCGCCGAGGCAATCCTTCGCGAACTCCCCAGCACCTTCGAGAGTTCATGAGCACCCAGCCGCCCACCCCGCAGAAGTCACGAGCCGTTTTCATCGCGTCCGGCGTGTTCAGTGACAGCGCGTTCGCCGATCTCGGCACGGTGGTCCGCACGGCCGAAGCGATCAAGGACCGGCTGCGTGATCCTTTCGTGTGGGGGATCAGCAATGCGCACTGCCGAGTGATCCAGGCGCACGAATGGACGCGTGAGGAAATACTCAAGGCCGTCGAGGAGGATTCCGAGGCGGCGGAAGACTGCTTCGTTCTCTACTTCGCGGGTCACGGCGTGAACGAGAAGGGGAAGCTGCTGCTGCCTCTTCTGCACTCCACGGCCGGTATGCCGAGCTCGATGCTTGAATTCGGCCACCTGATGAGGGAGGTCGGCAAAGGACGCGCGCGGACCAAGCTCGCGCTGGTCGACTGCTGCCATGCCGGACTGGCCATGGGCGACCTGCCCTTGGAACAGTATGTGGCGGGGGAGGCACCCGAGGGTTGCTATGTCATCGCGGCGTGTGAAGCGAACCGCAGTGCCAAGTCGCCCGAGGACCATGAGTTCACGGCCTTCGGGAAGGCATTGATCAGCTGCCTCGCGCAGGGCGGCGAGTCCGGTCAGGAGTTCTGGACGCCGGCACAGATCCTCACGCGGGTCGACGGTCTCCTCAGGGCCGAGAACCATCCGAAGCCGGTCACCAACGGATCCCCGGTCGGCGATCTGCCCTGGGTGAAGAACCGACGCTACGAGAAACCCTTCAAGGGCGCTGATCTGTCGGGTCCCGCGGCGAGGAGAGACACCCGGACGCCGGCGCAGGCCGAGAAGGTCCGGTATCTGGGCCCCGACCCGCTGCCGCTCCCGATCCCTTTCCTCGGCCGCGAGGCGCTGCTGGGCAATGCGCGCCGACTCATCCATGTGGGCAAGGTTCTGCCGGTGACCGGCCGCGAGCAGGTGGGCAAGTCCGCGCTGCTCACGGCGCTGGTGGCCGAGGCCGACTCGTTGGAACAGCTTCCGCTCCCGCCCGTGGTGCTGGAGATCGAACCGAGTTCGGCGGCTGAGAGCCCGCTGCTGGAGGCGATCGCCAGAGCACTGCACCAGACCCTGGACGACAGCGAGCTCTCGGAGACCCTCGAACCCCGGACGGACAGTCTCCTCGGCCTCGTCCTGCCCCGCCAGGTCAAGGGCAGAAGCCTGATCCTCGTCATCAAGGCGTCCCACATAGACCTCACGCGTACCGAACTCCGCCTGGAACTCGATGAGTTGCTCAAGCAGGATGTCTTCAAGCGGGCCGCCGTCATCGTGGAGACCACTGACTCGTCCCAGATCGACGGGGGATTCTGGCGGCCCTTCGACGTGCCCGCGCTGACCACGCCCGACGCGCAACGGCTCATCCGCGACTGGCTCACCGGCGAGAACCTCGTGATGGACGTCGAGGCGCTGGAACTGGTGGGCTACGACGACATAACGCAACGCCCCGGGATCATTGAACGCGCTGTCCGCCTTGTCTCCCGGCACTACCGCAGCAGCAGCTTCGAGAACTTCCTCGCCGGACTCCACACCGACGCCGGGACGGCGCGGGAGGTCCCGCCCGACGAGTTCGACCAGGCACTTCTGGAGGCCGCCGAACCGACCATCGCTGGGGCACTGGAAAGGGCCTGGTCGACCGTGGAGAAGCCGGAACGATCCACAGGGCACGCCGTTCTCACGTTATGGGGAGTCCTGGACGAACTGCCCCTCCCCGTGGACGTTCTGCGGAGTGTCGGGCTGCCCCATGACGTGCTGCGGGTGCTCTGGAACGAGGGAGTCCTCGTTCCCTGGAGCCCGCCCGCCGACCCGGCGCCCGCGGCCGGCCGCACCCCCTGTCTGGAGATCAGCCCGGTCAGCAGACAGGCGCTCAGGACCGACCTGCTGCGTACCGTACAACGCGCCGCCGAAGGCGGGGCGGACGCGACCCTGGACGACCTCGACCGGCGGCTCACCACCGCGGCTCGGCTGATGGTGTCCGCCGTGCTGCCGGACGGGGAGGCGGACGGGGCGTCGGAAGGCGTTCCCCATGTCATCGAGGTGCTGCGCCGGGCGACGGGATGGCTCGACCGCCATGTCCCCGACGTGCTGGCACAGGTGCGCTACCGGCTCGGCCTCTACGTCAACAGCCAGTACACGGAGGCGCTCCTGCTCCCGGTGGCGCAGACGATCGATGGGGTCACGCCCGCGACAGCGGAGGGTGGAGCCGACGGTGGAGAAGCTGGTGCGGAAGCCGGTGGCGGCGCCGTACAGCCATGGGAACGGATCGATGAGATGTACGCCGCGGCGGGGCGTCTGAATCTGGCCTCCCGTGCCTCCACGCAGGAGGCGAACGCGGGGAAGACATTCCTTGAGGTGTTCGCGTACGCGGTGTCGCTTCTGGAGGCGTACGGCGAGGTCGCGCCCTGGCACGTACTGCGCGCGGTCGACCAGTGCGGCTTCCACGGGGCGCGCCGCCTTCGTGTGGTTCCCCAGATCGTCCCCGCCCGTGAGCGGCTGACGCGGCACCTGATGGCCTACAACGAGGGCCGGACCGACTTCCGTCTCAACCACCTGCTCTGGTCGGTCTCCTGGATCCTCAACACGGCCACCGCTCAGATCGCGGCCGACAACAGAGCAGGCGCCGATGCCACGCTCCAGCTGAGTCAGCGGCTCCTGGAGACCTTCCCTCCGGCTCCGGACGCGCGGGCCCGCCAGACCCGGAACTGGCTCAGCTACCGCATGGCGGGACTGCGTCTGGCGACCGCGGCCACCGCGGACGAGCGGCGGGCCGCCCTGGCCTCGGCGTACGATCTCGCCCGTGAAAACACCCTCCTGGCCGCCGACATGCCCGAGCGCCTCCAGCAGTGGACACGCAATCTCCTGGCGAGCGGGTACTCGTACGCGCAGGAAAAACGAGAAGACCAGGAGCGGTTGAACCTGGCCGAGGAGACCCTGTCCACGCTGGAGGTGGTCTGGGGGCCCAGGCACGAGTGGGCGATGCCCCTGATCGGCGAGGCGGCCTGCTTCCTGCGCAAGGTGCACGCACGGCACGCCGACTCGGAGTTGCAGTTCGCGGGTGCCCGGGAGGTTCTCGTCCTCCTGCAGGCCTGGGACGGTGGCTCCGGCCCGGGGGAAGGGCCCGTCACCAACATGGACGCGGACCACATGATCGAACTCGCGGAGGCGTACGCGTTTCTCGCCTACGTCCAGCAAGAGCGCAACGAGCAGTCCGCGGCACGGCAGAGTCTCCAGCACGGCGTCCAGAACGCGCGGAAGGCGGCGAAGGGGTTCCCCTCCGCGCATACGTACAAGAGCTGGCTCCGGCTGCTGCGCACCATGCAGAAGTGGTTCGGGGGCGGTCGCGGACGGACCCTGCTTCCGGAGCACGCCAAGGCCGTCGAGGAGATCCGCCGCTGGCTCGACAGCCGTGAGGAGACGCGGTATGGGAACCAGTCGATGGCGCTGCTGCACCTGTGGTGCGTGGACAGTGACTGGCGGCGGGAGGGCAGCCTGCCGGTCGCGGCGAAAGAGCTGGCACCGCACACGAGTTGGAACACCGGCCGTTCTCCGGAACAGGTGCGGGCGGACCAGGTCAACCGGGCGCGCTGGAACACGCTGCAGGCGCACGAGCGGGTCTACGGTCCGACCTGGGCCCTGTACGACGCCCGCTTCAGAGTCACGCGTGAGTACCAGCGGTGGAGCGCGATCTACGGCAAGCACCCACGCGAAGTCGATCACAAACCCGTCTGGGACCTGCTGAACAAGGCCAAGAAGCTGTTCCCGCGGAACCTGGACGTCATGCGGGCCCGCGCGTTCTACCACCGCTACATCTGGGAGTACGGCGAGGCAGCCCGGCTGCACGCCGAGGCCGCCCGGCAGGAGAGGGACGGGGACCGCTTCCGCCGCGGTCTGGTCGACGCCTCCGAGTGCCTGCTGAGCCAAGTGCTCTACCAGGAGGGGATGACGGCCCAGGAACGCGAGTCCGCGCTGCGGACGGCCTCGGAGTACCTGCGGGAGGTGGTCGGACTCCACTCGCAGGCCCACCGTGTCTCCCTGCTCTCCGCGCGCATCGCCCTGGAACTGGACAGACCGGTGGACTGGAACCTGGCCGACGCCAAGTTCACCGAGCTCATCGGCGACGACTACGTCGGCAATGTGGGCCGCTATCTCAACGAGCGCCGGAATTGGGCAGCCGTGGAGACGCCCGGCGATGCCGGCGTCGAGGCGGGTGACCACGCGGACGCCGGAGAATGGGAGAAGTCCATGGACCCGCAGGAGTCGTTCGCGGTGGACGACCTCCTGGAAGAGCACTTCACGGACGTGGACGTCCTGAAGTCCTTGGGGAGCCTCTACCTACGGCGCTCCATCCTCAGCGCGGGACATGATCTGGACGTGGCCCGCAGCAGCGCCTGGCGTGCCTACAACTGCTTCGACGGGCGCCGGGTGATGGAGACGGCGCTCAGCGGTCAGGAGAAGGTCGACACCGCTTTCCTGCGTGGCCAGACCATCACGTGGGCCGCGGAGCTCACGGGCTCCGCCTCGCCCTTCCCGGCCGAGAGCGGACGACGACGCGGGTGGCTCCACCTCGCGGAGTCCCGGTTGCAGTCGGCTCGTAGCCGAAGCGCGGGCAGCTTCCACGGAATCATCTGCGCCTGGGACGAACGCCTGCGGACGCTGCGGAACACCCTGCACGACCAGTGACGGTCCTCGGACACTGACCGCCGACCACTGACCCGCAACCCCTCCCGTCCGCCAGACGGAAGGGGTCCTGACCAGGTGTTTCGCTGTGCCCTCGGCAGGATTCGAACCTGCGACACCGGCTTTAGGAGAGCCGTGCTCTATCCCCTGAGCTACGAAGGCGGGACGGATCGCCCCGGAAGGCGGTCCAGGACAGGGTAGCGGATTCGGGGAGGCGGTTCGGTGGGGGAGGGCAAGGCGGGGACGGGCATCGGGCTCAGGACGCCGACACCCGCGTGAAGCGGCCCGCCACCCGTAGGTCCGCCTCGATCGCGCCCGCCGCCGCCGTCAGCTCGGGCAGCACGTCCCGGACGTACTCCGCGACCGTGCGGCCGGTCACATGGGTGGCCGTGTTCAGCGCGGCCACCACCCGGCCCGTACGGTCGCGGACCGGTACGGCGATCGAACGCAGCCCCGCCTCCAACTCCTCGTCGACCAGGGCGTATCCCTGCCCTCGGACCGTCTCCAGCGCCGCGGCCAGCGCCGCCGGGTCGGTCAGCGTGCGGGGCGTCAGGGGGCGCAACTCGTGTTCTCTGGGCGGCGCGTCGGCCAGCAGCACCCGGCCCAGTGCCGTCGCGTACGCCGGGAACCGCGTCCCCACCGCGATGTTCACGCTCATCACCCGGCTCGTGGCGACCCGGGCCGTGTACTGGATCTCGTCACCGACGAGGATCGCGAGGGACGCCGACTCGTGGATGCGGGAGGCGAGGGCGGTGAGGTGGGGGAGCGCCAGCTCGGGGAGCGTCGTCCGGGAGAGGGG
Organism: Streptomyces sp. N50; assembly: GCF_033335955.1. Classification (GTDB taxonomy): domain Bacteria; phylum Actinomycetota; class Actinomycetes; order Streptomycetales; family Streptomycetaceae; genus Streptomyces. The sequence goes on along the minus strand of NZ_CP137549.1, from coordinate 3,792,921 downwards.
CGGGAAGCCGAGGGACAGGACCCGGGGTGTGAGGGCGAAACGGCGGTCGCCCGACGGGGCCACCAGGCCCAGGTGCTCATACGTGATCAGCGCTCTCCGGGCCGTCGCCCGCGCCAGGCCCGTCGCCTGGGCGACCTCCGTCAGGGTCAGTTCGGCGCGGCCCTCCCCGAACGCCGTCAGGACCGTCAGCCCGCGGGCCAGGGACTCGACGAACTCCCGGCCGAGCTCCTGCTTGGACGCCCCCGTCCAGGTCGCGAGCCCGGAGGGAGCGGCGACGGACTCGCCCCGCGGCGCCTCGCGCAGGTCCGCCGCCAGGTCCTCCTCCATCGTCCGCACCGCCGAACGCAGCCTGGGCAGAAGGGAGTTGCGCAGATCCTCCGCCGTGTGCCGGCTCGTATGGCTCACGACGCTCGCCACGCACGCGATGTTGCCGGTACGCGGGTCCCGCACGGGCACGGACACCGCCACCAGACCCGGTTCGATCAACTGGTCGTCCAACGCCCAGCCGTCCTGCCGCACTTGTGCGGCCCACCGCTCGAAGTCGGGCCCGGGAGACGACCGTTGGGGAACGGCCGGAAACCCCCGGTCCTCCGGATCGGCCGCCCGCCGCTCCCGCCAGCGCCGCCACTCCAGTTCGGTCCACTCCGTCGCGAACAGCGGTCCCGGCGCTGTGCGTTCGGCCGGGAGCAGGTCGCCGATGCGGAAGCTGAGGGACATCGCGCGGCGGCGGGTGGCCTGGTGGATGAAGCGGATGCCGTCCCGGTCGCCCACCGCGAGCGACACCGACTCGTCCAGCTCGTCGGCGAGGGCGTCCGCGCGGGCGTCCAGGACGGAGGGCAGGCGCAGGGCGGCGAGATAGGCGTTGCCCAGTTCCATCACCCGAGGGGTGAGAACCGCGTCCCGGCCGTCGAGACGGACGTATCCCATGCGGGCGAGCGTCGCGGTGATCCGGTCGACCGTGGAACGCGCGAGCCCGGTGGCCCGTTCGAGCCCGCTGAGGCTCAACACCCCACCCGCCTCGGTCAGTCGACGCACCACCGCGACCCCCCGGATCAACGGCGCGACCGCCTCGGCGGGCACGGCGGCGGTGCGATCGTCCAGCGTGGTCTCTGCGGGCATCGATTCTCCGGTACGACGGTCTCGGCAGCCCTACGGTAAGCCCGCGCCCGGCACGGCTACCGCCTCCGTGTCACCGTCACCCGGTAGTTCCCCGCCGCGTCCGCCCCGGTGACCGCGATCCGGATCCCCCTCGTCGGGTCGTCGAAGGTCTCGCCCGCCGTGAACGGCGCGTCGGACAGTTCGGCCTGCACGTTCGGGCTCCGGGTGCAGCCGCCGCTGTCACGGTGGGCGTCGTAGACCTTCACCGGGCCCATCCCCGTGTCCACGTCCGCCTCCACCTTGTAGATGAGGATGCCCGGGCGGCACACCGCCTCGTCGTTGCCCTCGCGGGTGCGCAGCTCCAGGGCGTAGCCCGTGCGGCGGGTGAGCGGGACGAATACCAGGCGGGTGCCGTCGGTGCCCGGGTGTTCCAGCGGGGTCAGGGTGTACTCCGAAGTGCCTCTGGTCATCGCGCAGTTGACCTGGGACGGATCCAGCCAGCCGAGTTTCCACTTGTGCCAGCCGAGGAAGTCGTTGTCGGCGCCCCAGTCCTCGCTCATGATGTCCCAGTGGCCGACCGCGCCCCCGCCCTCCTGGGTGTAGAGGTCGGGCAGGCCGAAGACATGGCCGTTCTCGTGCGGGAGGACGCGGTAGCCGGTCTGGGCGTAGGAGCCGGAGCCGTCGTCCTGGCGGGAGTAGACGAAGGACGCGTTCGAGACCGGAACGCCGTCGGCCACCGGGGCTTCCGTGTTGCCCGCGAACGTCACCGACAGGACCGTGTCCAGGGCGGAGGGGCCCGCGTTCGGGGTGACCAGGACGTTCAGGAGGTCGTACTGGCGGAAGTCCACCGTCGGGTCGGCCGCGGCCACGATGTCCTGGACGAGCTGCCGGTACCCGGGGTCGAAGGGCGCGCCGCGCTCTATGCCGTAGGACCTGAAGGGTTTGGGCATGCGGAGCCAGTGGTCGACCGGGGTCTCGGGGCGGTAGTCGAGGCGGCCGTAGGAGCTGGTGGCGAACCACTGCTGGGTCTTGGGGAAGAACTCGCGGTACCGGTCCATGGCGGTGCCCTCGCCGGGGGCGTCGGAGAAGTCGACCATCAGGGTCAGGGCGTGGACCGTGCCGGTGGAGCGGGAGTAGCCGCCCGGGGTGGGGATGCCCTCGGACATCTGGACGTCCAGCGGGCCGTTGATCATGCAGGAGCCGAGTGCGGAGGTGCGGGCGAGCGCGACCGGGCCCGCCGCCGTCATGGCGCCCGGGGTGAGGTGTCCGGTACCGGCCGAGGTGCTGACCGCGAGGGTCAGGACGGTCACGGACGCGAGGGCGGCCACGCGGCGCGGGCGTATCCGACGGCTGGGCTGCATGCAGGGACCCTTCGCGCCAACGGCAGCCGCCGGTCTCCGGCTGCACCCTTTCGATCACCCTGTGTCGTGAGGTGCGAGGGCGCGCGCTGGAGGAGACCGACCGTGTGTTTCTCGCTGGTAGGGGGCCGAACGGGCGGCCCCGCGGGAGCGCCGGGCGGAGATCCAAACCGGGATTCGGGCGAGTGTGACTCAGGTCACATCAGAACAATCGCGGAGGTGGAAATAACCGGGGAGCGTCTCCCCGTTTAGCCATGTGTCCGAGCGAAACGGGGATTCGGTCCCCGGATCGCCTCAGCAGTCCAAGACCTTCAGGAGTAAGCCGTGACGACCGCGACCCCCGTACAGCGAAAGGTGACCCGGCCCCGTGCCGACGCTTTGCGCAACCGGGAGCGGATCGTCACCGCCGCCCGCGAGATGTTCGTCGAGTTCGGCCCCGATGTGCCGCTCGACGAGATCGCCCGCCGGGCCGGCGTCGGCAATGCCACGCTCTACCGCAATTTCCCCGACCGGGACGCCCTCGTCCGCGAGGTCGTGGTCTCGGTCATGGACCGGATCGCGGAGGGCGCGGAGGTGGCGCTCGCCGAGACCGGCGACGCCTTCGCCGCGCTGGAGCGCTTCGTGCACGACTCCGCGGACGAACGGGTGGGCGCGCTGTGCCCGATGATGGCCAGCACGTTCGACCAGTTCCACCCGGATCTGGAAGCCGCGCGCGAGCGGGTCGAGGAGCTCATCGGCGAGGTCATGGAACGGGCCAGGAAGGCCGGGCAGCTCCGGTCCGACGTGGGTGTCGGTGACGTGATGGTCGCCGTGGCCCAGCTCAGCCGGCCCCCGGCCGGCACCGGTTGCCTCAGCGCCGACCGCTTCGTACACCGACACCTGCAGCTGTTCCTGGACGGACTGCGGGCCCCGGCCCGCTCGGTCCTGCCCGGTACGGCCGCGACGATGGAGGATCTCCGGCAGCCCTGACCGATCAGTTCAGAGCGTCACGCCAGTCTCACCAACAAGTCTCCGGCTCTCGTCGACGCGGACGAGCCGTCCCCGACCACGTTCTTCTCCGTCCTTCTTCCGTATTTTTCCGTCACGAAGTCCCGAAGTGGGTACCGCCATGTCTGAAACAGCTCGAAGCGCCCCAGGCGCTCTCGACAAGGCCTCCGAGGCCGCCGAGCACGAAGCCCATTCCAACCGCTGGAAGGCGCTCGCGTTCATCGCGCTCGCCCAGCTGATGGTCGTGCTCGACGCGACCATCGTGAACATCGCCCTCCCGTCCGCCCAGACCGACCTGGGCATCTCCGACGGCAACCGGCAGTGGGTCGTCACGGCCTACGCCCTCGCCTTCGGTGGTCTGCTGCTCTTCGGCGGCCGCATAGCCGACCTGTGGGGACGCAAGCGCGCCTTCGTCGTCGGTCTGACCGGCTTCGCCGCCGCGTCCGCGCTCGGCGGTGTCGCCACCACCGGCGCGATGATGTTCGGCGCCCGTGCCCTCCAGGGCGCGTTCGGTGCCCTGCTCGCGCCCGCCGCGCTCTCCCTGCTCGCCGTGATGTTCACGGACGCCAAGGAGCGTGCCAAGGCGTTCGGCATCTACGGCGCGATCGCCGGTGGCGGCGGCGCCGTCGGCTTCATCCTCGGCGGTGTGCTGACCGAGTACCTGGACTGGCGCTGGACGTTCTTCGTGAACATCCCGTTCGCGATCGTCGCCGCGCTCGGCGCGTACTTCGTCATCCGCGAGCCGGCCGGCGGCCGCAACCGCAACCCGCTCGACATCCCCGGCGTGCTCCTGTCGACCCTCGGCCTGGTGTCCCTGGTCTACGGCTTCACCCGCGCCGAGTCGAACGGCTGGGGCGACTCCTCCACCATCGCGCTCTTCATCGCCTCCGCGGTCCTGCTGGTCTCGTTCGTCATCGTCGAGTCCAGGGTCAAGGCCCCGCTGCTGCCCCTGCGCGTGATCACCGACCGCAACCGCGGCGGTATCTACCTCTCGCTCGGCATCGCCATCATCGCGATGTTCGGCACGTTCCTCTTCCTCACCTACTACCTGCAGGTCGTGAAGGGCTTCTCGCCGATCAAGACCGGCTTCGCCTTCATGCCGATGATCGTCGGCATGATGGTCGGCTCGACCCAGATCGGCACCCGGCTGATGACCCGCCTGCCGGCCCGTCTGCTGATGGGCCCCGGCTTCCTGGTCGCCGCGGTCGGCATGCTCCTGATGACGCAGCTGGAGATCGGCTCGTCGTACGCCTCGATCATCCTGCCCGCGATGCTGCTGCTCGGTCTCGGCATGGGTACGGCGTTCATGCCGGCCATGTCCCTGGCCACCCTGGGCGTCGAGCCCCGGGACGCGGGTGTCGCCTCCGCGATGGTCAACACCTCGCAGCAGGTGGGCGGCGCGATCGGTACGGCCTTGCTGAACACGATCGCCGCGTCCGCGACGACCGCGTACATCAAGGACCACATCGCCGGCGCGGGCGCCTCCAAGACCCAGCAGCAGCTCGTCGCGCTGCAGGGCCAGGTGCACGGCTACACCAACGCCATCTGGTTCGCCGTCGGCATGCTGGTGACGGCCGCGGTCATCGTCTCGGTCCTCGTCAACGCGGGCAAGCAGGGTTCCGACCCGGTCGCCTCCGGTGACGGGGTCGAGGACGAGTTCAAGGTCCCGGTCGTCGCCCACTGACGACGCCCGACCCGGTCGTACCCCCTTCGCACCATCCGTAGCTACGGGGAAGGGGACGCCTCGTAGCTACGGCTCCCAGGAACTGCCCTGGTTCTGCACTGAGTTGAGCGGCTCAGCGGAGCCAGGGCAGATCCGCGCCCGCTTCGTTCGGCTGAAGTCCCTCGGCGACGATCTCCATGATCTCGCCGAGGGACTTCTGCTGTTCCGGGGTCAGCCGCTCGAACAGCGCCTGCCGTACGGCGGTCACATGGCCCGGCGCGGTCCGGCTGAGCACGCCGTAGCCCTCGTCGGTCAGTACCGCGAACTGGCCGCGCTTGTCGGAGGGGCAGTCCTCGCGGCGCACCCACCCGTTCTTCTCCAGGCGCGCGATCGCGTGCGAGAGCCGGGAGCGGGTGATCTTCGCGTTCATGGCCAGCTCGGTCATCCGCAGCCGGCGGCGCGGGGCCTCGGCGAGCTGCACGAGCAGGCCGTAGTAGATGTGCGGCATGCCCGCGTCGCGCTGGAGCTGGCGGTCCAGATGGTCCTCCAGGAGGGTGCTGGCGTGCATGTAGAAACGCCAGACGCGCTGCTCCTCGGCGGTGAGCCAGCGGGGTTCGTCGGAGGGTGCCGTCTCGTCAGCGGGTGCGGGTGCCGTGTTCATGCACTCCACTGTACGAGAGCTCTCCTTGAAGGTTAAACAAACGGGGCGTAAGCTCTGACGAAGGAAGTTTGAGAGTTCAAGCATCCAGTCGAGCACACAGTCCGAACCTGGGGAGTGACCGTCATGTCCACCGCCGCACCGGAGCGCATGCCCGCCCTCTATCTCAGCCACGGCGCCCCGCCCCTCGCGGACGACCCGATCTGGCCCGGCGAGCTCGCCGCCTGGTCCGCCGACCTCCCCCGCCCCAAGTCGATCCTCATGGTCTCCGCCCACTGGGAGGAGGCCCCCCTCGCCCTCGGCGCGGTCGACCCCGTCCCCCTGGTCTACGACTTCTGGGGCTTCCCCGAGCACTACTACCAGGTCCGCTACGACGCCCCGGGCGCCCCCGAACTCGCCGAGTCCGTACGGAAGTTGCTGCGCGCCCCGGGCATCCCCGTGCAGGACGTCCCGGACCGCGGCCTCGACCACGGGGCGTACGTCCCGCTCGTCGAGATGTTCCCGGCCGCCGACATCCCGGTCCTCCAGGTGTCCATGCCGACCCTCGATCCGGCCAAGCTGATGGACATCGGCCGCAAGCTCGCCCCGCTGCGCGACGAGGGCGTCCTGATCGTCGGCTCCGGCTTCTTCACCCACAACCTCGCCGCGCTGCGCCACACCGGCGGGGGCGTGCCCACCTGGTCCTCCGAGTTCGACGACTGGGGCAGGCGGGCGCTGGAGTCCCGCGACTGGGACGGCCTGCTGGACTTCCTCCACAAGGCACCGGCCGGGCGCTACGCCCATCCCCGCACCGAGCACTTCGCCCCGCTGTTCGTCGCCATGGGCGCGGCGGAGGCGGCCGGCGAGCTGGACGCGCGGGAGTCGGTGAACCCGTCCGTGATCGACGGGTTCTGGATGGGGATGGCGAAGCGGTCGGTGCAGTTCGGCTGAGGCGGGGGCGAACGCCCTTCCCTTCGGGAAGGGCTACAACTCCCGTTCGTACCAGGCGACATCCCAGTAGCGGCCGAACTTGCGGCCCACCTCCCCGTAGGTGCCGACGTACCGGAACCCGAAGCGTTCATGCAGCCGCGTGGACGCTTCGTTGGGCTGGGCGATGCCCGCGTACGCCCGGTGCACGTCCTCGTCCGCCAGGGACTCGAACAGGGCCTTGTAGAGCAGCGTGCCGATGCCCCGGCCGCCCGCGTCGGGGGCGAGGTAGATCGTCACCTCGACCGAGGTCGAATAGGCGGGCTTCGCCCTGTAAGGGCTGGATGTGGCGTAGCCGAGGATTCGCTGTGAGTTTCCTTGGAAGATCCCGTCGACGGCAACCTTCAGGCGGTATGGCCCGTCTTCAGGGTGGGAGAGCAGCCAGGGGCGGCGCTCCTCCGGCGAGAAGGGGACGGTGTCGAAGGTGATCGGGGTCTCGCGTACGTAGTGGTTGTAGATGTCCGTGAGGGCGTCGAGGTCACTCTCGACTCCCGGCCTGACCTGCACCTCTGTATGTTCCGACGGCATCGTTACCCCCTTGTGGCCGGACAGGGTACTGCAAGATCAGAAAAATAGGGGAGCGGGTTGGGAATTCTGTCCGGATTCCAGTCGTTGTTTCCATCAGATGCAGGGCACACGAGAAGAGTGCCGAAGCATCCGACGAACACCTGCTGACCGACCCACCATCGCAAGGGAGCACGCATGGCAACCCGTGCCGTCGCCCGTCGTAAGTCCGCCTCCGGCGAGACCTCCGGCGCGGCGCGCAGTGTTCGCGCCCATGGCGGCGAGATCGCCGACCGCGACCTGGTCGGCATGTATCTCGACGAAATCGCGCGCACACCGCTGCTCGACGCCGCCAAGGAAGTCGAGCTTTCGCAGACCATCGAAGCGGGCGTGTTCGCGCGCCAGGTCCTCGACGGCGAGGAGAAGTCCCAGGCGGACGCCTCCCGCGCCGAGCTGGAGGCCCTGGTCGCCGAAGGGGAGCGTGCCAAGGACGTCTTCATCCGTTCCAACCTCCGCCTGGTCGTGGCCGTGGCCCGCCGTTACCCCCGTAGCGGCCTGCCCCTCCTCGACCTGATCCAGGAGGGCAACGCGGGACTGGTCCGCGCGGTGGAGAAGTTCGACTACCGCAAGGGCTTCAAGTTCTCGACGTACGCGACCTGGTGGATCCGCCAGGCCATCACCCGCTCCATCGCCGACCAGTCCCGGACCATCCGCCTGCCCGTCCACCTCGTGGAGGAGCTGGGCCGGATCCGCCGGGTGCAGCGCGAGTTCAACCGGAAGAACGGGCGGGAGCCCGAACACACGGAGATCGCGGCCGAGTTGGACACCACCCCGGAGCGCGTGACGAACGTCCTGGACTGGGCCCGTGACCCGGTCTCGCTGAACATGTCGGTGGACGACGACGGAGACACGCAGTTCGGTGACCTCCTGGAGGACACCTCGGCCGTCTCGCCCGAGCAGTCCGTCATGACCCTGCTGCGCAGCGAGGAACTGGACGACCTGATCGGCCGCCTCGACCAGCGCACGGCCTCCATCATCAAGATGCGGTACGGCATGGAGGACGGCCGGGAGCGCACGCTCACCGAGGTCGGCAAGGAGCACGGCCTGACGCGCGAGCGCATCCGCCAGATCGAGAAGCACGCACTGCTGGAACTGAAGAAGCTGGCCAGCCAGACCGGCTTCGACGCGGCGGCCTGAGCCTCCGGACTCCGGCCCGGTGGACGCGGGGGCGCGTACGCACGAGGTGCGCGCCGGACCGCGTACGCGGGGTGGCGGGAGGCCGCGCGAACATGGCTGTGTAACGCCGCTTCAACCTGCTGGGCCCTGGGAACAAGACTTCAGGGCCCAGGAGTTCGGGATCCGGGGCCACGCCCCGAGACCCCCTGAGCCACGTCCCGACGCAACACCCCCCCCGGCGCCGGGACCTTCCGAACCGGGCTTCGGCGTCTGTCCCCCCAGGCGTCGGGGCCCGGTTCTTCTATGGGCCACGGGTGGGTCTTCAGGAGTCTTCGGGAGGGGGGGGGAGGGGGCGCGGGCATACGGGGTCGGTGGGTCGTCGGCATCCGGTGGGGCGTCGGCATGCTGGGACGGCGGGGCACCCCGTACCTGAACTCCGGGGTGGCCCGCCGAATGGCAGATTGTGCCACAGCGGCATAGCCTGCCGATGTGAGCAGCCCCACCCCAGCACCGGATTCCGGCCCTACTTCCCCTTCCGACCCCTCTGCCCCCTCCGCACCGCTCTCGCTGACCGAGCGGCGCAAGGCCGAGACCCGGATGGAGATCGCCCGGGCCGCCGCCGGACTCTTCGTGAGACACGGGCTGCGGGCCACCCGTGCCGAGGACATCGCCCAGAGCGCGGGCATCGCCCCCCGCACGTTCTACCGCTACTTCGCCACCAAGGAAGAGGCCGTCGCCCCGCTCTACGCGGCCGGCGCCCAGCGCTGGGTGGAGGCGGTCCGCGCGGCCCCGGCCGCACTGTCGGTACCGGAGGCCCTGGAACACGGGGTCCGCTACACGCTGACCCCCGGGGTGGGCGTCTCCGTCAACTCCTGGACCTGGGTCCGCACGTTGATCGCCATGGCCGAATCCAGCCCCGCCCTGCGCCGGGTCTGGGCGGAGGTCTACCAGGCCTCGGAACACACCCTGGGCGAGATCCTCGCGCAACGCCTCACCGTGGAACGCCTTCCCGAGGGCGGCGACTCCGCCGCCGACCCGGCTCCGTTCGTGCCGTCCCCCGAGCTGCGCTTCGCCGCCGCCGTGGCAAGTGCCGCCGTACGCACGGCTGTTGAGGGGTGGGCGTCGGGGGAGGCGCACGGGGGCGCGAGTGCCGGTGCGAGTGCGGTGGCGGGGCCGGTGGAGCTGGCGCTGCGGAATCTGCGGGCGCTGCGGGACTTTCCCTGGGGGGAGTTGGGGACAGGACGGGGCGCGGTGTGAGCTCCGCCCACGCGCCCTCCGAGGCTCACGCCCGCGCCTCGCCCGCACTCCCCGCCCGGCTCAACCGTTCCCCCAACTCCCTTACACACCGCACCAGTTCCTCCGGCTCGTGCACCGTGAACTCGCATCCCAGCATGGCCAGCCGTACGGCCAGCCAGTCCACCGCGTCGCCGGTCGTGGCGCGCAGGCGGCAGCTGTGCTCGCCGAGCGGTTCCGGGGCGCCGAGCCAGGCCGGGATGCGGGCCGCGACGACCTCGGCGGGCGCGGCGAAGGTGACGGCGTACTCGTAGGTCTCCTGACGCTGGTGCATCGACTGCCGCAGATACTCCGCCGCGCTCCCGGTCGGCAGCTCGCGCGGGGTGAACCGGGCCCCGGTGGCGAAGGGGTGGCTCACCCGGTCGACCCGGAACGTCCGCCAGTCCTCGCGGTCGAGGTCGTAGGCGACGAGGTACCAGCGCCGGCCGGTCGAGACGAGGCGGTACGGCTCCGTCAGGCGGCGGGACCCGGTGCCGTCCTTGGCGCGGTAGGCGAAGCGCAGCCGTTCCCGGCCGGCGATCGCCGAGGCGATGACGGTCAGCGTCTCGGGGGCGATGCTCGCGCCGTCGCCACTGGTCAGCGGGGTCGTGGCGGCCTGGAGGGTGGCGACCCGGTGCCGCAGCCGCGAGGGCAGCACCTGTTCCAGCTTCGCCAGCGCCCGTACGGAAGCCTCGTCCACGCCCTCCAGCGCGTGCCCGGCGCCCGCGCGCAGGCCGACCGCGATCGCCACCGCCTCCTCGTCGTCCAGCACCAGCGGGGGCATCGCCTTGCCTGCGACGAGCCGGTAGCCGCCGTCGGAGCCGAGCGTCGCCTGCACGGGGTAGCCGAGTTCGCGGAGCCGGTCGATGTCCCGGCGGACCGTGCGCCGGGAGACCCCGAGGCGGTCGGCCAGCTCGCCGCCGGGCCACTCGCGGGGCGTCTGGAGGAGCGAGAGGAGTTGGAGGAGCCGGGCCGGGGTGTCGGTGGTCATGAGTTCCCCGTCGTCGTCATGGATTCTCCGTCGTCGTCATGAGTTCTCCGTCGGCGTCATGAGTGCGAGGATGCCGTAGAACTAGGACACGATCTGACCTAATGGGGTCATAGCTTCACGCCATGACCTCCACCGAAACGCTTGCCGACAGCCCGACGGACCTGGCGGACCCCGTACCTACGGGGGACCGGCGGCGCTGGTTCGCCCTCGCGATCGTGATGACGGCGGCCTTCATGGACCTCGTCGACGTCACGATCGTCAATGTCGCGATCCCGTCGATCCAGCGGGACGCGGGCGCCTCCTTCAGCCAGATCCAGTGGATAACGGCCGGTTACGCGCTCGCCTTCGCCGCCGGGCTGATCACCGGCGGGCGGCTGGGTGACATCCACGGCCGCAAGCGGCTGTTCCTCGTCGGCATCGGCGGCTTCACGCTCGCCTCCGCGCTGTGCGGCTTCGCCGCGAACCCGGAGATGCTGGTCGCTTCGCGCATCCTCCAGGGCGGGATGGCGGCGATGATGGTGCCGCAGGTGCTGTCGATCGTGCACGCGACCTTCCCCGCGCACGAACGCGGCAAGGTGTTCGGGCTGTTCGGCGCGATCGTCGGGCTCGGCGCGGTGTCCGGTCCGCTGCTCGGCGCGCTGCTCACCGAGTGGAACCTGTTCGGGCTGGAGTGGCGCCCGATCTTCCTCATCAACCTGCCCGTCGGCATCGCGGGACTGATCCTCGGCAGCCGTTTCATCACCGAGTCCAAGGCGCCGCGCGCGCTGAAGCTGGACCTCGTGGGCGTCGCCCTGGTCACCCTCGGCCTGCTGATGCTGCTCTATCCGCTCACCCGGGGCGACGAACTGGGCTGGCCCGCCTGGGGGTTCGTGTCGATGTCCGGTTCGGTCGGGGTCTTCTCCGCGCTGGTGGCGTACGAGCGGCGGAAGGCGGCGCGGGACGGTTCGCCGCTCGTCGAGCTGTCGCTGTTCGAGGTGAAGAGCTTCGCGGCGGGTATCGCCGTACAGATGGTCTTCGGCATCGGGCTCGGCATCTTCTTCCTGGTCTGGACGCTGTACATGCAGATCGGGCTGGGCTGGAGCCCGCTGCGGGCCGGGCTGACCGGCGTGCCGTTCTCGATCGCGGTCTCGGTGGCGGCCGGGATGTCCGTGCAGAAGCTGGTGCCGCGGCTCGGCGGACGCAATGTGCTGCAGACCGGCGCGCTGGTGATGGTCGTGGGCGTACTGCTCTACCTCTGGGAGGCCGACCGGTACCAACTGGCCATCGCCTCCTGGCAGATGGCGCTGCCCCTCGTCGTGATGGGCGCCGGCATGGGCCTGATCTTCGCCCCGCTGACCGACACGATCCTCTCCGAGGTGCCGCGCGAGCACGCGGGTTCGGCGTCCGGACTCATCAACACCGTTCAGCAGATGGGCAATGCGCTGGGGCTGGGGTTGGTGTCGGTGGTCTTCTTCGGCTCGATCGGGGACCGGCTGACTCCGGCCGAGGTGGGCCCGGCGTTCGTCAACGCCTTCCAGAACGCGCTGGGTTGGGTGGCCGCCGTGATGGGCGCGATCTTCCTGCTGATGTTCGCGTTGCCGGGGCGGGCGGCGGGGCGCCTGGCGGGGGAGACCGCCAAGGAGGTTGAGCCGAGCGGGAGTTGACCCGGTTCGGCAACGCATCGGCAATGCATCGGCAGCGCAGGAGAGCGCCCCGCCCCGAGGTCGTACCCGGGGCGGGGCGCTCGGTGCAACCGGTCGGATATTGGCGTACGCCGGTGCGCGGGGGGAGGCGTACGCCGGGCAGATCCGACGGCGTGGGCGGGGCCGGATGTCACGCCGTGTAGTGGAGGGGTCGCTCACGGGGGAACGCTCCGGCTTCGCGGCGGCACGGGTGCCCGACCCGGCGGTCCAGTAAGGCAATTGACGGAGTGAGAGGTGGTGATGGGATGGGTGGGGCGGAGCGGGACTCGGGCGGTGATGCCTGTATCCCTTAGTCGATATTTTGCTGTGTGCTGTGGTGAACCCTGAATTCCCCGGCGGAAATCTGTTCCCCGTGTTGATTCGCGGTATTTCTTTTTGAATCGGACCGCCCCTCGGAAGGGAATTCCCGAGGTGTCGGTCTGTTGGTTCTTCGGGTGTGCGGTCGACCGATCGGGCCGTTGGTCCGGTGGGGTGTGTTGGCGGAATATGTTTGTTCTTGATCGATGGCCGTCATGTGAGGGTGCTGTCACCCGGCTGTAGGGATGGGAACGGTCCCGCCTTCATGTCTGCAAAAGGGATAAAGAGTGCCTCGGGGTGGCGGTTGGGCGCGGCCGCCCCGCGCCGGAGTGGCCTTGTCGCCTGATGGGGAGTGACCCGAAGGCCGGTCGTGGTGTTTACTGGGCAGCGGTCTGATCCCTGACGGGTCCGGGCCTTTCCGGGAGGTCCTGGGGGTGGTGCCCCAGGGCCTCTCGTCTTTGCCGCCGGTTTGTGTGGGCGTCATATGTCGCTCACCGGAGAAGTGTCCCGACGTACCTCGGAGAGGGCGCGGGCTGTGATGGTAACCGGTTTGGTAATTGCGAAATTGGTGGTCACTTTTCCGTCCGGATTACGTGTGATCTTCTGTGGCGAAGCCCCGCTGTGAGGGGTTTCGAGCCATGATCACTATTCGTCGCGGTACCTTCGGAATCGCGACTGGCTCTTCTCTCGCAACGAGCGGTACCGTTCTGTCTCGCTCAACTGTTTCCCCCCGGCCTCACCACCCGGGCGTTGCCGCACCTCCCGGAGAGGGAGGCCGGACCCGTCACCCGTGACCCCGCCGACCGGCGGGGCCGCAGAGCTTCGACAGAACAGAGAAAGGGACCCAGACCCCCATGCGTACCGTGACACATCGTCACCATCGCGCGCCTCGCGGCGCGTACGCCGGGACACACGCCGCCGCGGCCTTCGGAGCCGGCGAGTGAGGACACTCGCGACCGACGACACCGCACGGCCGATCGACTTTCTCCAGGGCTGCGAGAACAAGCCCCGGGGAAGCTTCCTGCGGTGTCTGGACAGGGAGGACTGGCGTGCCCTGCTGGAGGCCGGCCTGTGCAGCCGCGGCTTCGCGCGGGACGAGCACCTGCCGATCGGACCGGACGACCGGAACGTCTACATCATCTGGGACGGCGTCGTACGCCAGGACCGGTTCCCGCTCGGCGAGGGGGAGCACGTCCCCACCGTCACGCGGTTCCGGGGCCGCGGCCAGCTGATCGGCGAGGCCAAGCTCGTCACCCCCGGCTCCGCCGTCCTCACCAAGTGCCTGGCCGAGACGGTGGCCATTCCCTGCCGCGCCCAGTACTTCGACGCCCTGCTGGGCAAGTGGCCCGACATCCGGCTCGCCCTCCTGCGCAGCCTCGAAGAGCGCAACCGCAGCGACGAACTCGTCTACACCATGGCCACCAGGCCACCCCTGGAGCGCGTCAGCAGGCTTCTGGCGCACCTCGCCGACACCGTGGGTTCCCCCGGCCCGAGGGCAGGCTCCACCCACATCGTCGGCCCGGGCCAGAAGGACCTCGCCGCGGCCCTCCAACTCGCCGTCTCCACCACCGAGAACGCGATCCGGACCCTGCGTTACCACGGGATCATCGAAGCCCGGTACCGCCGGTTCGTCGTGCACGACGTCGACGCGCTGCGCCACCTCGCCGCCGGGAACTGACACCGCCCGGCGTGCCGGACCCCCACTCCGGCGCCCCGGTCCCTCTGCCGCTCACGCTCCGCCCCCGAACGGATCACCGCATGATGACCAGCACCACCACGCTGGCGATCGGCACCAGTGCCGGCACCCTCCTCCTGACCGCCACCTCCGCCCTCGTCATGGGTCTGTTCGCCGGTTTGTCCCACCGGCACCAGAGGCAGTTCTTCGCCTGGACGCGGAAGATCCGCCGCAAGGACGAGACGAACACCGAGTACGACAAGCCCAGCGCGTGGCTCGCCGGCCTCTACGAGGCGCAGTGCGGCCTCGCCCAGAAGCCCTGTGTCGCCGAGGACTTCAAGGACATCGCCACGATCGGCACCATGCTCGCGGGCATAGCCGACCACACCGAAGGCGTCCGGTTCGAGCTGGCGAAGGTCGTCGAGAGTGTGCGGGGCTACGTCGCCACCGCCCTGCCCGCGCCGGGTCAGGCCGTACGCATAGGCCTCCCGGAGCACCGTGCTCGGCTCGAACAGGCGATGCGCCAGGAAGCCGCCCGCGACGAACTGGCGCACGCCGTCCTCGCCGCCCAGAAGAAGATCAAGGAACTGCGCCACAGCTGAGTGCCCCCTCTTCCCGTTGGCCGAGCCCCCCTCTGCCCGTTCATGTCCACCTCATGCCCGAACCTGTTTACTTTCCGGAAATCCGGGCGTAGCCTCCGAGCGAAACCACAAGTTCGGGCAAAGGTCGGAGGCGAACGGACATGTACGCACCGGAGCGGCAGCAGGAGATCCTCCGACTGGCCCGTGACGGCGGCCGGGTGGACGTGGTGTCGCTGGCCGAGGAGTTCCAGGTCACGGCGGAGACGATCCGCCGGGACCTGAAGGCCCTCGACCGCGCGGGACTCGTCCGCCGGGTGCACGGCGGTGCCATACCCGCCGGGCGGCTGGACTTCGAGCCGGACCTCGCCGAGCGCGAGTCGACGGCGGCCGACGAGAAGGACCGGATCGCCAAGGCGGCCCTCGCCGAGCTGCCCACGCAGGGCACGGTGATCCTCGACGCCGGTACGACGATCGCCCGCCTCGCGGGCATCATCCCGCTGGAGGCCGAGCTCACCGTCGTCACGCACTCGCTGCCCATCGCGGCCCGCCTCGCGGACCACCCGGGCATGCAGCTCCACCTCGTCGGGGGGCGCGTGCGGCACCGTACGCGCGCCGCCGTGGACGCCTGGGCGCTGCGGGCGTACGGCGAGATCCGCGCGGACGTCGTGTTCGTCGCGGCCAACGGCTTCTCCGCCGGGCACGGCCTGACCACCCCCGACCTCGCCGAGGCCGCGGTCAAGCGCGCGGCGATGACCGCCGCCCGCCGCGTGGTGCTGCTCGCCGACTCCGCCAAGCACGGCCAGGAGCACTTCGCCCGCTTCGGCGCCCTGAGCGACGTGGACCTCCTGATCACCGACAGCGGGCTGAGCCCAGAAGACGCCACCGCCATGGAGCGCGGCGGCATGGAAGTAGTGCGCGCATGATCCTCACCGTCACCCCGAACCCGTCCCTCGACCGCACCTACGAGGTCCCCTCGCTGGACCGCGGTGAGGTCATACGGGCCACCGGCGAGCGCATGGACCCGGGCGGCAAGGGCGTCAACGTCTCCCGCGCGGTCGCCGCCGCGGGCCGTCGTACGGTCGCCGTCCTCCCGCTGGGCGGAGCGCCGGGCGCGCTGGTCGCGGACCTGCTCGACGCGCAGGGCATCGAGGTCGCGCCGGTCCCGGTCGCCGGGGCCACCCGCTCGAACATCGCCCTCGCCGAGGCGGACGGCGTCCTCACGAAGATCAACGCGCCCGGGCCCGAACTGACCGCCGCCGAACAGGAGTTGCTCCTGGAGACGGTCCGGCGGCAGTCGCGTGACGCCGACTGGATCGCCTGCTGCGGCAGCCTCCCGCGCGGCCTCGCGCCGTCCTGGTACGCCGAGTTGGTCGCCCGCGCGCACGCCGTCGGCGTCCGTATCGCCCTCGACACCTCCGGGCCCGCGCTCATCGAGGCGCTGCGCGAACGCCCGGATGTGGTGAAGCCCAACGCCGAGGAACTCGCGGAGGCGGTCTCCCGCCCGCTCGCCACCGTCGGCGACGCGGTCAAGGCGGCCGAAGAACTACGGGAGTTGGGCGCGGGTGCCGTGCTCGCCAGCCTCGGCGCGGACGGGCAGTTGCTCGTGGACGGCTCCGGCGCCTGGTACGGCAGCGCGCGCGTCGACGTCGTACGCAGCAATGTCGGTGCGGGGGACTCGTCGCTGGCCGGCTTCCTGATCGCCGGCGGCCACGGCCCGGAGGCCCTGGCCTCGGCGGTCGCCCACGGCGCCGCCGCCGTCCAGCTCCCCGGCAGCGTGATGCCCACCCCGGCCGACCTCGACCCGGCCGCGGTGACGGTCACGGCGGACGTCCCGGTGGACCGCGTCCTGACGGAGCCGGTGACATGAGCGCCTCCAGGGTCGTCATGACCGCTCACCGGTACGCCCCGTTACCGGCCACCCTCCCCTCCCCGAAGTCCCGCTGTACCCCCGTCCCCACCCCCGCCCACGGCAGTTGCCGGGCGATACGCGTGCGAAGGAGCCCGCGATGAGCGAGATGATCACCGCGGACCTGGTCGACCTCGACCTGTCCGCCGATACCAAAGAGGCGGCGGCACGTGCCCTCGCCGAGCGCATGGTCGCCCAGGGCCGGGTCACCGACCTGGAGGGCTTCCTCGCCGACGTGGCCGCCCGCGAGGCGCAGATGCCGACCGGCCTGGACGGCGGCATCGGCATCCCGCACTGCCGCAGCGAGTACGTCACCGAGCCGTCGCTCGCCTTCGGCCGCAGCGCCGAGGGCGTCGACTTCGGTGCCCCGGACGGCCCCGCCGACCTGATCTTCCTGATCGCCGCGCCCGCCGGGGCCGACGACGCCCACCTGACGATCCTCTCCGCGCTGGCCCGGCAGCTCATGAACGCCGAGTTCACGTCCGCGCTGCGGTCCGTGGGCGACGCGGAGAGCGCGGCGGCCCTGATCCGCGGCGACGAACCCGAGGGCGGCACAGACTCCGCCGCGACGCCGGTGGCGGCCTCCGCCGGCGCCGCGGCGGGCAGTACCACGGCAGACGGCTCCCGGGCTTCTACGGCTGCCACGGACACCGGCGCCGACGCGGGGCCGTTCCGTATCGTCGCCGTCACCTCCTGCCCCACCGGTATCGCGCACACCTACATGGCGGCCGAGGCGCTGGAGAACGCGGGCCGTGACGCCGGTGTCGAACTCGTCGTGGAGCCGCAGGGCTCGGCCGGTTTCACCCGGCTCGACCCGGCGGTGATCGCGGCGGCGGACGCCGTGATCTTCGCCCACGACGTGCCCGTACGGGAGAAGGAACGCTTCGCCGGGAAGCCGACCGTCGACGTCGGCGTCAAGGCGGGCATCAACCGTCCCGCCGAGCTGATCACCGAGGTCCGCGGCAAGGCGGAGCGCGGCGAGGTCAGCGGCGGATCCGCGCCGACCCCGGTCGAGCGCGGCGGCGAGGCGGGCGAGGGCTACGGCTCCAAGCTCCGCAAGTGGCTGATGTCCGGCGTCAGTTACATGGTCCCGTTCGTCGCGGCGGGCGGTCTGCTGATCGCCCTCGGCTTCGCGATCGGCGGCTACGAGATCAAGTCCGCGCCCTCGGTCATGGACCACTTCGTGTGGACGCAGACCGACAGCTGGGCCGCGCTGATGTTCCAGATCGGCGCCGTCGCCTTCGGCTTCCTGGTCCCGGTGCTGGCGGGTTACATCGCCTACGGCATGGCGGACCGGCCGGGTCTGGTGCCCGGCTTCGTCGGCGGCATGATCGCCTCCACCATCAACGCGGGCTTCCTCGGAGGCCTGGCCGCCGGTCTGATCGCCGGTGGTGTGGTGCTGGCGATCCAGAAGGTGAGGATCCCGAAGGCAGTGCGCGGGATCATGCCGGTGGTGGTGATCCCGTTGATCTCCACGGCGATCGTCGGGTTCCTGATGTTCGTGGTCATCGGGAAGCCGATCGCCTCGGCGCAGAAGGGCATGACCGACTGGCTCAACGGCCTCAGCGGCTCGAACGCGATCCTGCTGGGCGCCCTGCTCGGCCTGATGATGTGCTTCGACCTCGGCGGCCCGGTCAACAAGGTCGCGTACACCTTCGCCACGGCGGGCATCGCGGTCTCCAGCCCCAGTGACTCGGCGATGAAGATCATGGCCGCGGTGATGGCGGCCGGTATGGTCCCGCCGCTGGCGATGGCACTGGCGACGACCGTGCGCGGCAAGCTCTTCACCGAGACCGAGCGCGAGAACGGCAAGGCCGCCTGGGTCCTGGGCGCCTCCTTCATCTCCGAGGGCGCGATCCCGTTCGCGGCGGCCGACCCGCTGCGGGTCATCCCGTCCGCGATGGTGGGCGGCGCGATCACCGGGTCCCTGTCGATGGCGTTCGGCGCGACCCTGCGGGCCCCGCACGGCGGCATCTTCGTGGTCCCGCTGATCGGCCACGCGTTCCTCTACCTGATCGCCATCGCGGTCGGCATGTGCGTCAGCGCGGCCCTGGTCGTCGTACTGAAGGGCATGCGCAAGTCGCCTGCCGGCAGCGCGGCCCCCGGAGCGCCGGAGGACATAGCGGCTCCTACGGCGGACACGAAGCAGCCGGTCGCCGCCTAGCCGCGATCGGGCCTCCGTCCGGCATCTGTCTGGGCTCTTTTGGGCCGCCGTGAGGTGTTCACGGCAACTGCGAGATACGTCACGGTCCGGGACCACGGTCCCGGACCGTGGTGTCTACTGGAACGCATGCCTGAGCACGTCTCGATCCTCCAGCTGACCGGTGTGGCCGTTCTCGCCCTGGCGACCGTCGCCTGGGTGTTCGGCCTGACGCGCGTCCTGCGCCGCTCCCTCGCGGAGCCCACCGTGTGGCACGCGGCCCACCCGCTGCACGGCCTCCCGAACCAGCGTCACACCGCTCCCCACGTGGAGTCCGTCGAGCTGACCCCGGCGGAGCGGGACGCTTTCGCGGGTCTGGTACGACAGCTCAGCGACGGGCGTTGACTCAGCGGCGGGCTTTGAACGGCCCGGCTCGGGGCTGCTAGGAGACCTGCGCCGCCCGGCGCTCCATCGCGTCGCGGGCCGCGTCCTCGCTGGCGTAGACCTCGCACATGTGACGGCCGTCCGGCGTCGCCGTGTGCTCGACCTCCCACAGGGAGATCTCCGCGCCGTCCTGCAGCAGGAACGCGTGCTCGTAGAGCGAGAAGCAGAGCGCCGCGCGGCCCGCTCGGAACGGACGGCCGAAGGCCTGCGTGATCTGGTGCGCGAACGCCGTCTCCAGCAGCGCGGCCGTCTCGCCGTCCGGCCGGTCCACGTTCTCCGCCCGGCGCAATAAACGGCGCGCGTGGTCCGCGGAGTCGTCCGCCAGATATGTGTGCCGGGGCTCCGGGAACGGCGCCAGCTGCACCATCACCGGCAGTTCGAAGTCCGGGGGCTCCGGTGTGTCCGGCGGCAGCGGCAGCCGCGCGGTCGCGATGCGCAGCTCCTCCTCGTCGACGTACACCTCGTGCTGAGTGTCTCTGCCCAGCACGGTGTTGTGGACGAGCTCCCACAGGGTGAGCGCGGAACCGTCGGCGAGCAGCCATGTGTGCCGGTACGTCTCCCGGTGCAGGCCGGCGCTGTGGTGCGCGGAGTGCAGCGAACTGTCGTGCGCCAGCGCGCAGTCGAGACGCCCTATCGTCTCGTCCGGCAGCTCGAAGGAGTTCAGGGCACGGCCGAGGAGTCGCGCGAGATGCTCTTGCGGAGACTCGGGCGACTCGGGTTGTTCGTACGCTGCCGTGTCGTACGGAACGCTCAAGGCTTCTCCCGGCGTTGCTGCATGTCACCTTGTGGGTGCATACCGTAGCCCCTCGGTCGGACATCATTCCTGTGAACCGAGAAAACGTATGCCCGGAAAACGCGCGGGCCGCGCGAGATGTTCCCGCGCGGCCCGAAGTTCCGTCAAAACCCGCCGGTCAGGCGGCACTTCCCGCGGTCCACTCGCTCCACGCCATGTTCCAGCCGTTGAGCCCGTTGTCCGGGGCGACCGTCTTGTCGGGGGAGTTCTTCACGACCACGACATCGCCGATGAGCGAGTTGTCGTAGAACCAGGCGGCGTTCGTCGCGCCCTGCGCGCCCTGTACGTCCGCGAGCCCGACACAGCCGTGGCTGGTGCCCGTCTGACCGAAGGGCGGGTTGGACTTGTTGTACCAGTAGTTGCCGTGGATGAACGTCCCCGACGAGGTCAGGCGCATCGCGTGCGGCACGTCCGGGATGTCGTACTCCCCGCCCAGGCCGACCGTCTGGCTGTTCATCCGGGTCTGGGTGAACTTCTCGGAGATCACCATCTGCCCGTTGTACGTGGTGTGTTCGGGGCTGCCGGACGAGATCGGCAGGGACTTGAGGGTCTGGCCGTCGCGTACGACCGTCATGGTCTGCGTGTTGACGTCCACGGTGGAGACCTGCGAGCGGCCGACGTTGAACGTCACGGTCTTCTTCTGTACGCCGTAGACGCCGTTCGCGCCCTGCACGCCGTCCAGGTCGATCTTCATCGTGACCTTGGAACCGGCCTTCCAGTAGTCCTGCGGCCGGAAGTCGAGCCGCTGCGCCCCGAACCAGTGCCCCACGACCTGCTGCCCGCTGCTCGACGTGACCGTGATGTGCGACTGCACGGCCTTCTTGTCGCTGATCACCTTGTCGAAGTTGAACGACACCGGCATCCCGACACCGACCGTCGTCCCGTTGTCCGGGGTGTACGTCCCGATGAAGCTGTTGCTCGAAGTGACGGTGGTGAAGATGGAGTTGGCGGCGGCGGTCTTGCCGCTGGAGTCCTTCGCGGTCGCCGATATCTGGTACTTGGTGCCGCGCTCCAACTGCTCCTTCGGCTTCCAGCTCGCGCCGTTCGCGGCGATCGCGCCGTCCACGGCCTGCCCCGACCCGGCGACCGTCATCTTCACGTCGGTCAGCTTGCCGTCGCTGACCTGCACGCCGGTGGAGTTGATGGACGCGTTCGTCGAGCCGTCCTTGGCGGAGATGGTGATCTTCGCGGTGGACGTCTTGGCGGTCGTGTTGCCGCCGCCCTTGCTGTCGGTGTTGGCGTCCGCGCTGGCGTTGCCACCACACGCGCTGAGGGTGAGGGTGCCGACCACCAGGGCGGCGATGGCCCCCAGTACGCGCCGCGCTGCTATGTCCGGCGTTGTCACGGGCTGCTCCAGGTTCGTGTGGTGTACGTGATGCGTGTGCGTGATCCGCTGCGATGCGTGGACAAAGAGGGGCCTCGTGCCTGTACGGGTTCCCTGCGTTCCTCATGGACGCCGTCCGGTGACAGAACCGGGACATACGCGGGGCGGGGGGCTGGAGTTGGGCCACCCGCTTCTCGGCCAGGCAGGAGTCCAATCCTCAGCGGGGTGGCTACCGTCTCCCGTACAGCTCCTCGTACGACGGCCACGTCCCGCCGGGGCCGTCCACCGACTCGGCGGCGCGTACCGCACGCACGATCGCGCGGGTCACGACCTCCGCGCCGGCCGCGAGAACGGCGTTGAGGGCGAGGGGGTTCTCGGCGTCGAGCGGACGGGTGCCGGTGGCGAGGGAGAAGACCGTGTCGCCGTCGTTCAGGAGGTGCACCGGGCGTACGGCACGCGCGATGCCGTCGTGTGCTGTGCCGGCCAGCTTCTGGGCCTGCGCCTTGGTGAGTTCGGCGTCCGTGGCCACCACCGCGAGCGTGGTGTTCAGCGGAGGAGGCGCGTTCTTCGCGGCGGCCTCGGCCAGGCGTTGCCGCGCTGCCTCGTGGACGTGCGGGTCGGGATACTCCACCCGCCCCTGGAACAACTCCCCGTACAGCACACCCGTTTCGGGGTCCGTCGCCGAACCCGCCGCGTTGGCCACCACCAGCGCCGCCACCGTGATTCCCGAGTCCAGCACCACGCTCGCGGTCCCGATCCCGCCCTTCAACGGTCCGACCGCCGCCCCCGTACCGGCGCCCACACACCCCTCGCGCACCCGCACCCCGGGGCCGCTGATCGCGGCGGCCTCGACCGCCGTCCGCCCGGTGGCCGCGTCCGGCCTGGCCCGGAAGGAGCCGCCCCGCCCCAGGTCGAAGACACAGGCCGCGGGTACTACGGGTACGACGTGCGACGGATCGACGCCGACCCGGACCCCGCGCCCCTGCTCCTCCAGCCAGGCCATCACCCCGGACGCGGCGTCGAGCCCGTACGCGCTGCCGCCGGTCAGCACGATCGCGTCGACCCGTTGCACCAGGTTGCGCGGATCGAGTGCGTCGGTCTCCTTGGTGCCGGGTCCGCCGCCCCGCACATCCACGGCGGCCACCGCCCCGCTCTCCGGCGCGAGCACGACGGTGGTCCCGGTGAGCCAACCGTCCCCCGACCGCGTCGCATGTCCCACCCGCACCCCGGCCACATCCGTCAACGCGTCAACTGTCATGCGCGCCAGTCTCGCCCAGCCCCCTGCCGATCCGGTGACCATCGGCGCGGTGCGCGCCGGTGCCCCGGGGATGGTCAGCCTGCCTTCGGCCGCTGTTCCCGTTCCGGTCGGCTGAGCTTCGACGACTGTTTCGGTGTCGGTCAGCCCGCCGTCGGCGCCGCCTCGGTTCCGATCTCCCGGGCGGCAGCAGTCCGCGCGGTCAACGTCACGCCGACCGCCACCGTCAGCGCCGACACCAGCCCCGCCGCCAGTACCGCCCACTGACCCAGGAACGTGCAGCAGAGCACCAGCAACGCGGCCACAGGGAGCACCAGTTGCTGGGTGATGCCCACCTTGTAGTGGCGGGCGTGGAGCGCCCAGACGGTGAACAGGTACAGCGCTGTCGGCAGGGTCACCGCCGCAGAGGCCGCCGGTGTGGAGATGTGGGCCTTGCCGACCGCCTGGGTGACCGCCACCTCCAGGCCCGCGCCGATCGTGGCCGCCGACGCGAAGATCAGGTAGTGGCCGTAACCCCACAGGAACGCCTGCCGGTTGGAGCGAAGGTGCCCCTGGATCGGCACCACGAAGTAGATCCACCAGGCGGCGAACACGATCAGCAGTCCGCCGGCCGCGATGGGCAGCAGCTCGCCCAGCGCGTCGTTCTCGTCCACCCCGGACTTCACGGCGACCGTCGCCGCCGCGATCGTCTCGCCCAGCACGATGATCGTGAACAGTCCGTACCGTTCCGAGATGTGGTGCGGATGCCACGGCGTAGGGAAGTCCTTCTCCGCGTAGCGCGGCACGGACAGCTCGGCGATCACCATCACGAGGAACACCCAGCCCCGGGCCGGTTCCGGCAGGGCCACGAGGCCGGTCCAGCCGACCATGCAGAGCAGCACGCCGCCCGCGTACCGCAATGCCATCGTCCGCTCCGGCCCGGTCGCGGCCCGTGCCGCCCGTAGCCACTGAGTGGCCATCGCCAACCGCATGATCACGTAGCCGAGTACCACGACCAGGTAGTCGTGGTACTGAAAGGCTCGCGCGACCCCGGCCGCGAGGACCAGGACGCCGGAGATCTGCACCAGGGTGACGACCCGGTACAGCACGTCGTCGTTGTCGTACGCCGATGCGAACCAGGAGAAGTTCATCCAGGCCCACCAGATCGAGAAGAACTGCATCGCGTAGTTCAGGGCGCCCTCGCCCGCATGCCCCTCCGCGACGGCGTGCGCCAGCTGGACGCCCGCCTGCGCGATGGCCACGACGAAGCACAGGTCGAAGAAGAGCTCCAGCGGTGAGGCGACCCGGTGCGGCTCGTCCCGGCCTCGGGCGGTGAGCGGGCGCAGGAGCCGTAGGGGGTGCTGGGGGCTGTGAGTCTCGGACGTCATGGGGCCAAGCACAGCAGATAACGTCCGCCGGGGGCCGTACCCTGGACGCATGAGTACCGTCCCCACACCCGAGCCGCGCGATCCGAAGCCCGCGCTGGTCTTCGACGACCCGCTGAGCCGGCCGTCCTCGGACGACACGGACCGCGGGTGGGGCGAGCGGCCCGAGGGCGACAGCGCCGCCGACCTGAAGCGCTTCCTCGACGAGAAGCCGCCCCACCACATCTGAGCCGTCGGCTACGGCTCCCGGTGTCCCTCGCCGCGCTGCGCGACGAGCGCGTCGCGGATCTCCTTGAGGACCTCCAGCTCGGTGATCTCGATGACCTCCTGCGTGCCCTCCTTGGCCTTGCGCTGGGCCTCCGCCCGGGCCAGGTACTTCGACATCGGCAGGACCATCAGGAAGTAGACGACCGCCGCGGTGATCACGAAGCTGAGGGCGGCTCCCAGGACGGAACCCCACATCAGCTGGATGCCCTTGTCGCCCGAGCAACTGCTGCTCAGGCACGAGCTGTAGGTGTCCAGGTTCTGTGTGCCGATCGCCCCGACGAGCGGGTTGATGATCCCCTTCACCACCGAGTTGACGATGTTCGTGAAGGCGGCGCCGATGACGACCGCGACTGCCAGATCGACGACGTTCCCGCGCATCAGGAAGGCCTTGAAGCCCTGCCAGACGCCCGGTTCCTTCTTCTTCTCGCTCAACTCGGAGCCTCTTCTCGCACACGCAGGGGGTGGAACCGACAGCTCCGCAACCTACGTCAAGGCCCGGCCGCCCTGTCCAATTCAGTAACTCGAACGAGGGACTTGACAGCAAGTCGCCGAGACGCAGAAAGGCATGGTTCACCTCACGGACCACTCCACGGACCACCTCACGGACGAACCGGCCGATCAGCACATCGTCACCGCCAACCGTGCCGTGGTGCTCGCGCCGGCCAGCCGCGCCGCCGTGGAGCGCGGCACCGACAGCACCACCAACGCCCCGCCGCCGTCCGCCCCTTCGAGCGGCTCGGGCACCTTCGTCACCCGCGCCCCGCGCGCGACCACGCGAGCGTCACCGCCCGCCGCCGACTCCTCGGCGGCGATCACATCGACCCGGTCACCGGCCCGCAGCAGCCGGACCGTACCGGCGTCGGCGATCCGCACCGGCGCCGACACCCACTCGACCGCCCGGCGCTGCCGTACCGGATCGGCCACCGGGTGCTCCCGAGGCCGCTCGCTGTGCCGTGCCTCGGACGCCTCACGCGGGCCCGCCGCCACGAGCGCGGCCGCGGTCAGCGCCAGCCCCGCGGCCACGGCCCGCCTCCGGTGCCGTAGCAGCCGGCGCAGTTGACAGCGGCTGCCGCGCACCCGCACCGGCGCGAAATGCGGCACCTCGCACGTGGGCGGGGCGTCGGTGCCCAGCGGGCGCGGGAAGGAATCCGTACCCGACGGGCCCGTGAAG
Source organism: Streptomyces sp. N50 (assembly GCF_033335955.1). GTDB lineage: Bacteria > Actinomycetota > Actinomycetes > Streptomycetales > Streptomycetaceae > Streptomyces. The sequence continues at coordinate 3,767,349 of NZ_CP137549.1, read as the reverse complement.
GAGGGGAAGGAGGGAGGGGAGAGGGACATGGGGACCACCACCTGCGACGAGGGATCGGCTTGCGGTCCCCACGATGAGGCCTCGCGCCGATGCCTGCCGGAGCCCGTGTGCTACCCGCCGGTTGTGGACAACTCCCTCACCCGAACGGGGAGTTCCGTATCCCCGGCCCCTCTCCGCATCCCCAGCCGCAGCGGTTACGGCAGCTCGAAGCCCGGGTCCATCCCGCCCAGCGCGCTCGCGCACAGGCAGTCCCGCGCCCCGGCCTCCGGCAGCGCGGCCACCGTGTCGAACAGCACGCCCCGCAGCCGGTCCACGTTGGCCGCGAACACCCGCAGCACCTCGTCGTGGGAGACGCCCTCGCCGGTCTCGGCGCCCGCGTCGAGGTCGGTGACGAGGGTCAACGAGGAGTAGCAGAGCTCCAGTTCACGCGCGAGCGCCGCCTCGGGGTGGCCGGTCATGCCGACCACCGACCAGCCCTGCGCCTGGTGCCACAGCGACTCGGCGCGGGTCGAGAAGCGCGGGCCCTCGATCACCACGAGCGTGCCGCCGTCGACCGGTTCCCAGTCCCGCCCGCGCGCCGCCTTCAGGGCGGCGGTCCGGCCGGTCGGGCAGTAGGGGTCGGCCAGGGACACGTGCACCACGTTCGGCACCGCGCCGCCGGGCAGCGGGAGTCCGTCGAAGTACGTGCCCGTCCGGGACTTCGTGCGGTCCACCAGTTGGTCCGGCACCAGCAGCGTGCCCGGCCCGTACTCGGGGCGCAGCCCGCCCACCGCGCACGGGCCGAGGACCTGGCGCACACCGACGGAGCGCAACGCCCAGAGGTTGGCCCGGTAGTTGATGCGGTGCGGCGGCAGATGGTGGCCGCGCCCGTGCCGGGGCAGGAACGCGACCCGGCGGCCGGCGATCTCGCCGAGGAAGAGGGAGTCGCTGGGCGGTCCGTAGGGGGTGTCCACCTGGATCTCGGTCACGTCGTCGAGGAACGAGTAGAACCCGGAGCCACCGATTACGCCGATCTCTGCGTTCGCCATGGCCAGCACCCTAGCCGCCGCCGAAAAGCCACAGGAACGGATGCGGGAACCGGCTCCGGAAACGCCGAAAACCCTGTCGTCGTACGACGACAGGGTCCCGCGGAGAAGTCCTACGCGGCGGAGCTGTTACTGCTGGACGAGGAGCCCGAGCTCGACGACTTCGAGTCCGAGGAGGACGACGAGGTCGAGGGGGCGGACGGCTTCGAGTCCGAGGACGTCGACGGCTTCGGGGTGGCCGGCGAGCTGCTCGACGAGGAGCCGCGGCTGTCGTTCCGGTAGAAACCGGAGCCCTTGAAGACAATGCCGACCGCGGAGTACACCTTCTTCAGGCGTCCACCGCAATTGGGGCACACGGTCAGCGCGTCGTCGGTGAACTTCTGGACCGCTTCAAGGCCCTCGCCGCACTCGGTGCACTGGTACTGGTAGGTCGGCACTGTTGTCTTCCTCCTGGCACTCTCACTCAATGAGTGCTAACGAGCGTCCATAGTGACGTATTCCCGGGGATCAGTCCACTGCCACCGGCACGCGGTGACCGACGCCACGTGCCACGGTGCGGCTGCGGGGCCGGGTCGCGAGGCGTGACCGGAGGGCCACCAGGGTCCCCAGGGCGAGCACCGTACCGGCCATCGGGACCAGGAAACCGGCGCCGCCCCACAGGCGGTCCTCCAGCTGCCCGGCGACCGTGACGGCGGCGGCCTGGCCGAGGGCGACCGCGCCGGTCAGCCAGGTGAAGGCCTCGGTGCGGGCGCCGGCCGGGACGAGTCCCTCGACCAGGGTGTAGCCGGTGATCAGGGCGGGCGCGATGCACATGCCGACCAGGAGGCCGAGGCCGGCCAGCAGCGGTACCGAGTGGGCGGTCCACAGGGCGGACGCGGTCAGCGCGAGGGCCGCGTAGCCGACCAGGAGGCGGCGCTGCGGGGCGACCTTCCAGGCGACGGCACCGCAGACGAGCCCGGAGAGCATGTTGCCCGCGGCGAACGTGCCGTAGAGGACGCCGTTCAGGCCCGGTTCGCCGATCGACTCGGTGAAGGCGGCCAGGGACACCTGCATGCCGCCGAAGACGGAACCGATGCCCAGGAAGGTCACGATCAGTACGCGTACCCCGGGGATGCCCAGTGCGGAAACGTGCTCCACGCGTGCGTGCCCGGTGGGCGCCACCTTGGGCTGGGTGCTCTTCTGGGCGGCGAACAGCAGACCGCCGATCAGGGTGAGCCCCGCCTCCGTGACCAGGCCCGCGGCCGGGGTCACGGCGGTGCACAGGGCGGTCGCCAGCAACGGGCCGAAGACGAAGGTCAGTTCGTCCGTGACGGACTCGAAGGCGGCCGCCGTGCTCAGCAGCGGGGAGTCCTGGAGCTTGACGCCCCAGCGGGCGCGCACCATGGGCCCGATCTGCGGCACCGAGGCACCGGTCGGCACGGCCGCCACGAACAGCGCCCACAGGGGCGCGTGGCCGAGCGCGAGGGCCGTGAACGTCAGGCCCGACAGGGTGTGCACCAGGACGCCGGGGAGCAGGACGGCCCGTTGTCCGTGGCGGTCGGCCAGCCGTCCGCTGTAGGGCGCGAACAGGGCCATGGAGACGCCGGTGACGGCCGCGGCGGCGCCTGCCGCGCCGTATGAGCCGGTGGTGTGCTGAACGAGCAGCACGATGGAGATGGTGAGCATCGCGAACGGCTGGCGTGCCGCGAAGCCGGGGAGCAGGAACGTCCAGGCGCCGCGCGTGCGCAGCAGCTGCCCGTATCCGGGACGGGATCCCGTCCCGGAGGTGACCGTGGATGCCACGGCCCGTGCCTTTCTGCCACCTGGTAGCGCGCCCTGTGCGGGGGGCGCCGAGAGCTGTCCTCTTGCGCGGAACTGCGGTAGATACCGGTGCCCACGCGGAGAGGGATTCGGCCGCCATACGGTCGCGCCAGCACTGCTTCAGGCAGAGTTGGTTCGATCAGAATGTGCCTTCATCGTACAGGTGATGAGGCCCGGTGAGCCTGTGAAAACGGGCACCACGCGTGCGTTCACCTGCGATTGGTGAACGCGTGAACCGTACGAAACATGCCCTTAACGACCGGCGCCGGTGGTGTCCGTGCCCAGCCATCCCGCCAGCTTGCCGCCGTGACCCACCGCGCGCAGCCGCTGTTCGGCCGCGTCCCGGACGGGGTCCGTGGCGACCACGAGGAGTTCGTCCCCGCGCCGCAGGACCGTCGAGGGCAGCGGGACAAACGATTTTCCGTCGCGTACGACGAGGGTGACTGCGGCCCCGGCCGGCAGCCTCAGTTCGTTGACCTCGACGCCGTGCATCTTCGACTCCTCGGGGATCGCTACGGACAGCAGATGCCCGCGCAGCCGCTCCAGGGGAGCCGATTCGATGCCGAGGTCGGCGGCCTCCGGGCCTTCGCCCAGCTTCAGCTTGCGCGCCAGCCAGGGCAGCGTCGGCCCCTGGACGAGGGTGTAGACGACGACCAGGACGAAGACGATGTTGAAGATCCGGCGGCTGCCTTCGACGCCGTTCACCATGGGGATCGTCGCCAGGATGATGGGCACGGCGCCGCGCAGCCCGGCCCAGGACATGAGGGTCTGCTCCTGCCAGGGCACCCGGAACGGCGTGAGGCTCACCACCACGCTGAGTGGCCGGGCGACCATCGTCAGCACCAGGCCGATGAGGAGCGCGGGCCAGACGTCGTCGCCCAGTTCGTGCGGGGTGACCAGCAGGCCGAGCAGGACGAACATGCCGATCTGCGCGATCCAGCCGAGCCCCTCGGCGAAACCGCGCGTGGCGGGCCAGTGGGGCAGCTTGGCGTTGCCGAGCATCATCGAGGCGAGATAGACCGCCAGGAAGCCGCTGCCGTGCGCCAGGGCGCCCGCCGCGTACGCGGTGACGGCGATCGCCATGACGGCGATCGGGTAGAGGCCGGAGGCGGGCAGCGCCACGTGCCGCATCCCCCAGGAGCCGAGCCAGCCCACCGCGATGCCCATGGCCGCGCCGATGGCCAGCTCCAGGGCTATCTCGGCCACCAGCATGTACCAGTGCTCGACCGGACCGGCCGTGGAGAAGGCGACGACCAGGATGACCACGGGGGCGTCGTTGAAGCCGGACTCGGCCTCCAGCGTGCCCGTCACGCGCGCGGGGAGGGGGATCCTGCGCAGCACCGAGAAGACCGCCGCCGCGTCCGTCGAGGACACCACCGCCCCGATGATGAACGCCTGCCGCCAGTCCAGACCGACCAGATAGTGCGCGCCCGCCGCCGTGACGCCGACGCTCACCGCCACCCCCGCCAGCGCCAGCGTCGCCGCGGAGGACAGGACCGGCCTGACCTCCTTCCACTTCGTGCCGAGGCCGCCCTCGGCCAGGATCACGACCAGGGCCGCGTACCCGATGACCTGGGTCAGCTCGGCGTTGTCGAAGTGGATGTCGCCGACGCCGTCCTGGCCCATGGCGACGCCGATCCCCAGGTACACGAGCAGGCTGGGGAGCCCGCTGCGCGAGGAGATCCGGACCGCCGCGACGGCGACGAGCAGGACGAGCGAGCAGACGAGCAGCAGCTGGTCGAGGTGGTGGACAGTCAGTGGCCTTCCCTTCCTCGGCTGACGCGCGTACAGGGCGGCAGCACATGTACAGGGGACGCGACGCCGCGGCGCCATGCGTCCAAGTACTTCGTTACCTTACCTAACTCTTGACGCTTTCTTGACACTTCGCGAGGCAAGATCGAACGCCCGTCCGCGTCGGTACCCGACTCCGCGTCAAGTCGTTCGGGACCCTGCGCCTATGGTTGCTCCAGCGCTCAGTCAAAAGCACAGCCCGCCCTGCCGCTCGCGTTAGGACAGCAAGGACAGCGATGCCCCCCAACACCACCGCCTCATCGGGTCATAAGCCCGGCAAGTCCGGCAGGAAAAAGGGGCGCAAAGCCCGTCTATTGGTGCTTGTTCTGGTAATGGCCATCATCGGGGGCATCGTCTACGGCGCGTACTGGTCCGTCAGCACGGTCCGCGCCTCCCTCCCGCAGACCACGGGTTCGATCACGCTCGACGGCCTCTCCGGCCCTGTCGACGTCAAGCGCGACAGCTACGGCATCCCGCAGATCTACGCGTCCTCCGACGCGGACCTGTTCATGGCGCAGGGCTACGTCCAGGCGCAGGACCGGTTCTACGAGATGGACGTGCGGCGGCACATGACCGCCGGGCGGCTGTCCGAGATGTTCGGCAAGGGCCAGGTCAAGAACGACGAGTTCCTGCGCACCCTGGGCTGGGACCGGGTGGCTCAGAAGGAGTACGACACCAAGCTGTCGGCCTCCACGAAGAAGTACCTCCAGGCGTACGCCAAGGGAGTCAACGCCTATCTCCAGGGCAAGGACGGCAAGGACATCTCCCTGGAGTACGCGGCCCTCGGCTTCAGGAACGACTACAAGCCCCAGAAGTGGACCCCGGTCGACTCGGTCGCGTGGCTCAAGGCGATGGCCTGGGACCTGCGCGGCAACATGAAGGACGAGATCGACCGCGCCCTGATGACCAGCCGCCTCGGCCCCCAGCAGATCGCGGACCTGTACCCGGAGTATCCGTACAGCCGCAACCAGCCGATCGTCACCGAGGGCGAGTACGACGAGTACACCAAGACCTTCGACGGCGGCGACAGCTCCTCCAGCACGTCCACGAGCGGCACGACGGGCTCGACGTCGTCCTCGTCCGGATCGGCCCTCACGAGCCAGCTGGCGGGCCTCTCGAACGTGCTGGACGACCTCCCGACGGCCGTCGGCGTGAACGGCCAGGGCATCGGCTCCAACTCCTGGGTCGTCGCCGGGAAGAACACCATCACCGGCAAGCCCCTCCTGGCCAACGACCCGCACCTGGAAGCCTCGCTGCCGTCCGTCTGGTACCAGATGGGCCTGCACTGCCGCGCGATCTCCAGCACGTGCCAGTACGACGTCAGCGGCTACACCTTCGCGGGCATGCCCGGCGTCGTCATCGGACACAACCAGAACATCGCCTGGGGCATGACCAACTCCGGCGTCGACGTCACCGACCTCTACCTGGAGAAGCTCTCCGGCGACGGCTACCTGGTCGACGGTACGACGAAGCCCTTCACCACCCGCACGGAGACCATCAAGGTCGCCGGCGGCGCCTCCAAGAAGATCGTCGTCCGGGAGACCGACAACGGCCCGCTGCTGTCCGACCGCAACGACGAACTCGTGAACGTCGGCAAGAAGGCCACCGTCGACGCCGCGGCCCCCGACAGAGGCGACGGCTACGGCATCGCCCTGCGCTGGACCGCCGAGGACGCGGGCACCACCATGGACGCCGTCTTCGCCATCGACAAGGCGTCCGACTGGAGCGAGTTCCGCTCCGCGTCCGCGAAGTTCGACGTGCCCTCGCAGAACCTCGTCTACGCCGACACCAAGAACCACATCGGCTACACCCTGCCCGGCAGGATCCCGATCCGCGGCAAGGGCGACGGGTCGCTGCCCGTGCCCGGCTGGGACTCCAAGTACGACTGGACCGGCTACATCCCGCAGGCCGCCCTGCCGTACGAGTACGACCCCAAGCGCGGCTACATCGTCACCGCCAACCAGGCGGTGATCGACAAGGACAAGTACCCGTACACCCTCACCACGGACTGGGGCTACGGCACCCGCAGCCAGCGCATCACCGATCTGATCCAGTCGAAGATCGACGGCGGCGGCAAGATCTCCACCGACGACATGCGGCAGATGCAGCTCGACGACAGCAGCGAGATCGCCAAGCTGCTCGTGCCCAAGCTGCTGAAGATCGACGAGCCCGACGCCGACGTGCGCGAGGCGCAGAAGCTCCTGGAGGGCTGGGACTACACCCAGGACGCCGACTCGGCGGCGGCCGCCTACTTCAACTCGGTCTGGCGCAACATCCTCAAGCTCGCCTTCGGCAACAAGCTGCCCAAGGAGCTGCGGGTCGAGGGCCAGTGCCTGTTCGTCTCGCCGGTCGACACCACCGGTCCCGCCGACGAGGACAACAAGAAGGTGCGCGAGTGCGGCGAGCGTGATGCCGACGAGGCCCAGCCGGACGGCGGCGACCGCTGGTTCGAGGTCGTCCGCAAGCTCATGGACGACCCCACCAACGCCTGGTGGAAGACCCCCGCGTCGGGCAACCGCCCCGGGGCGAGCAACATGAACCAGCTGTTCAAGCGCGCCATGATCGACGCCCGCTGGGAGCTGACCGCCAAGCTCGGCAAGGACATCGACACCTGGAGCTGGGGCCGGCTGCACCGCCTGTTCCTGAAGAACCAGACCCTGGGTACCGACGGCCCCGCCATCGTCCAGTACATCCTCAACCGCGGCCCCTGGAAGCTCAGCGGCGGCGAGGCCACGGTCAATGCGACCGGCTGGAACGCGGCGGGCGGCTACGAGGTCGTCTGGGTGCCGTCGATGCGCATGGTGGTCAACCTGGACGACTTCGACAAGTCCAAGTGGATCAACCTCACCGGAGCCTCCGGACACGCCTTCAGCGCGCACTACACCGACCAGACCAGCAAGTGGGTCGACGGTGAGCTGCTGCCGTGGTCGTTCTCGTCCAAGGCGGTCGACGGCAGCACGAGCGACACCCTGGTGCTCAAACCGTGAATCGTTGAACAACCGGGCAAACGGAAATGGCCCTCCACGCACGCGTGGAGGGCCATTTCCGTTCCCGTTCAGTTCCCCGGGAACCGCCGCACACCCGAGGGCGTCACCACCGCCCGCACCGGCCGGTCGTGCGCCTCCGCGGGCACCTTCCCGACGACCTCGGAGTCGTACAGCAGCACCACCAGCGCGGGATGCGCGCCCGCCCGCTCCAGCCGCGCCAGCACGCGGTCGTACGACCCCCCGCCGCGCCCCAGACGCATCCCGCGCCCGTCGACCGCGAGGCCGGGCAGCAGGACGACGTCGGCGGCGGTCACGGCGTCCGGGCCGAGCCGCTCCCCGGAGGGCTCCAACAGGGCCATCTTCGCGCCGTGTTGGACCCGTGCGAGCGAGCCCTCGCCGTCGTAGGCGCCCCAGTCGAGGTCGTTGTCCGGGAGGAGCGCGGGGAGGAGGACGTCGACGTCACGCGCGCGGAGTGCGTCCAGGAGCGCGAGCGTTCCGGGTTCGCTCCCGACGGAGACGTACGCCGCGACCGTGCGCGCGTGCGCCAACTCGGGCAGTTCCAGGGCGCGGTCGGCGAGCGCGACGCCGGCCTCCCGCACGTCATCGGCCGTCAACCTGTTCCTCACCGTGAGGAACTCTCGTCGCAACATTCGCTTGTCAGGCTCGGCTTGACGTCCTAGGTGTCGCACAGGTTCCACCCGTACCCTTCCCAATATGCTCATATGAGAGCGTTTTAACCGGAGCCACAGATTCTGCACAAAGGCACCGGATAAGGTTCGGGCATGACTCAGTCGCACCCCAGGATCAGCAAGGCTGTCATCCCCGCAGCCGGTCTCGGCACCAGGTTCCTGCCGGCCACGAAGGCAACTCCCAAGGAGATGCTGCCGGTCGTGGACAAGCCCGCGATCCAGTACGTGGTCGAAGAGGCCGCGTCGGCTGGGCTCGACGACGTCCTCATGATCACCGGACGCAACAAGCGTCCCCTGGAGGACCACTTCGACCGCAACTACGAGCTCGAATCCGCCCTCCAGAAGAAGGGTGACGCGAGCCGGCTCGCCAAGGTCCAGGAGTCCAGTGACCTCGCGACCATGCACTACGTCCGCCAGGGCGACCCCAAGGGCCTCGGCCACGCCGTCCTGTGCGCCGCCCCGCACGTCGGCCACGAGCCCTTCGCCGTCCTCCTCGGGGATGACCTGATCGACCCCCGTGACCCCCTGCTCGCGCGCATGGTCGAGGTCCAGGAGCAACACGGCGGCAGCGTCGTCGCCCTCATGGAGGTCGCCCCCGAGCAGATCCACCTCTACGGCTGCGCGGCCGTCGAGGCCACCGCGGACGACGACGTCGTCAAGGTGACCGGCCTGGTCGAGAAGCCGGACGCGGCAGACGCCCCGTCGAACTACGCGATCATCGGCCGCTACGTCCTCGACCCCCACATCTTCGACATACTGCGCAAGACCGAGCCGGGCCGCGGCGGCGAGATCCAACTCACCGACGCCCTCCAGCAGTTGGCCACCGACGAGAAGGTCGGCGGCCCCGTGCACGGCGTCGTCTTCAAGGGCCGCCGCTATGACACCGGCGACCGGGGCGACTATCTGCGTGCCATTGTCAGACTCGCGTGCGAACGTGAAGACCTGGGACCGGACTTCCGGGCCTGGCTTCGCAGTTACGTAGCCGAGGAGATGTAGCAACGTTGAGCACCGCCGCGACCCGCACCGCAGGGCCCGACCACCTCTGGACGGTGGACGAGCACCTGGAGGACATCCTCGCGACCGTCCGCCCCCTGGAACCCATCGAGCTGCAACTGCTCGACGCCCAGGGCTGCGTCCTGGTCGAGGACATCACGGTGCCGGTCTCGCTCCCGCCCTTCGACAACAGCTCGATGGACGGGTACGCGGTGCGGGTCACGGACGTCGCGGGCGCGAGCGAGGAGTTCCCGGCCGTCCTGACGGTGATCGGCGACGTCGCGGCGGGCCGGGCCGAGCCGCTCCACGTGGGCCCGGGGGAGACCGCCCGCATCATGACCGGCGCCCCGCTCCCGCCCGGCGCCGAGGCCGTCGTCCCCGTGGAGTGGACCGACGGAGGTCTCGGCGACGGCCCGGTCACCGGCATGCGGGCCCGCAGCCAGGCCCCCGAGGCGGCCACCGGGCACGTGCACGTGTACCGCTCGGCGGAGGCACGCGCGCACGTACGCGCGATGGGCAGCGACGTGAAGGCGGGCGACCGCGCCCTGGACGCCGGCACCGTCCTCGGCCCGCCGCAGATCGCCCTGCTCGCCGCGATCGGCCGCGGCACGGTCCGCGTGCGCCCCCGCCCGCGCGTGGTCGTCATGTCCACCGGCAGCGAACTCGTCCAGCCCGACGAGCAGTTGGCCGACGGCCAGATCTACGACTCGAACAGCTTCGCCCTCACCGCCGCCGCCCGCGACGCCGGAGCCATCGCCTACCGGGTCGGCGCCGTCGCCGACGACGCCGAGACCCTCCGCGACACCATCGACGACCAGCTCGTCCGCGCCGACCTCATGGTCACCACCGGCGGTGTGAGTGTCGGGGCGTACGACGTCGTCAAGGAGGCGCTGTCCTCCGTGGGTGACGAGGACGAGGAGGGCGCCGGGATCGACTTCCGCAAGCTCGCCATGCAGCCCGGCAAACCCCAGGGCTTCGGCTCCATCGGCCCCGACCACATCCCGCTGCTGGCCCTCCCCGGCAACCCGGTGTCGTCGTACGTCTCCTTCGAGCTGTTCGTCCGGCCCGCGATCCGCGCCCTGATGGGCCTGGAGGACGTCCACCGCCCGAGGACCCGGGCCACCCTCACCACGGACAAGGCGCTGACCTCCCCGAAGGGGCGCAGACAGTTCCTGCGCGGGACGTACGCCGACGGCGAGGTCACCCCCGTAGGGGGCGCCGGATCGCACCTGGTCGCGGCCCTCGCGCTCGCCGACGCGCTGATCGTCGTCCCCGAGGACGTCGAGTCCGTGGAGCCCGGCACCGAGGTCGAAGTGGTCCTGCTCCGCTGAGCAGTGCTGGTTGGCGGTACCGTGTCGCGCACAACACGCCCGGACCGGGAGCGCCACACAGCATGACTGAGCCTTTCCAGGGGGACACCCCTGGACCCCTTGCGCACGACCGACTGACGCACATCGACGACGCGGGCGCCGCCCGGATGGTCGACGTGTCCGGCAAGGACGTGACCGCGCGCACCGCCACCGCCAGCGGACGCGTCCTCGTCTCGCCCCGCGTGGTCGAACTGCTGCGCGGCGAGGGCGTCCCCAAGGGCGACGCCCTGGCCACCGCGCGCATCGCCGGGATCATGGGCGCCAAACGCACCCCCGACCTCATCCCGCTCTGCCACCCGTTGTCGGTGTCGGGTGTGAAACTGGATCTGTCGGTCGCGGACGACGCCGTACGGATCCGGGCCACCGTGAAGACGACGGACCGCACGGGCGTCGAGATGGAGGCCCTCACCGCGGTCTCCGTCGCGGCGCTCACCGTGATCGACATGGTCAAGGCGGTCGACAAGGGAGCGGTCATCACGGACGTGCGCGTGGAGGAGAAGACGGGCGGCAAGTCGGGCGACTGGAGCCGGACATGACGCCCGACGGCACCCTGCCCGCGCGGTACCGCGCCCTGGTGGTCACCGCCTCGAACCGCGCCGCCTCCGGCGTCTACGAGGACAAGGGCGGCCCGCTGATCGCCGACGGCCTGAAGGGCCTCGGCTTCGCGGTCGAGGGCCCGCGGGTGGTCCCCGACGGCGACCCGGTGGAGGCCGCGCTGCGGGCCGCCGTAGAAGCCGGTTACGACGCCGTCGTCACCACCGGCGGCACCGGCGTCTCGCCCACCGACCGCACCCCTGAGGCGACCCGCGCGGTCATCGACTACGAGGTACCGGGCATCGCCGAGGCCATCCGGGCCTTCGGCCGGGAGAAGGTGCCGACCGCGGCGCTCTCCCGGGGCCTGGCCGGAGTCGCCGGGTACACCCTGATCGTCAACCTGCCGGGGTCCACCGGCGGGGTGAGGGACGGTCTCGCCGTCCTGGAGCCCCTACTGGCGCACACCGTCGACCAGATCCGAGGCGGCGATCACACCAGACCCGCCGACACCAGTGGGGGTGCGAGCTGAACAGCCCATCCTGGCCTGCCGTGCTGGTGGACGGCGACATCGTCCTGAGGCCGATAAAACTCCGTGACCAGCGGGCCTGGCGCGAGGTCAATCGGCGCAACCGGGACTGGCTGCGCCCCTGGGAGGCGACGATTCCGCCGCCCACCCCCAGCGGGCCGATCGCGCACCGGCCGACGTACCGGCAGATGGTCCGGCACCTGCGCTCCGAGGCGAACTCGGGCCGGATGCTGCCGTTCGTCATCGAGTACCAGGGGCGCCTGGTCGGGCAGTTGACGGTCGCCGGGATCACCTGGGGCTCCATGTGCTCGGGCCACATCGGCTACTGGGTGGACGAGTCGGTGGCCGGCCGCGGAGTGATGCCGACATCTGTGGCACTCGTCGTGGACCACTGTTTCCGGGCCGTGGGACTGCACCGCATCGAGGTCTGCATTCGCCCGGAGAACGGCCCCAGCCGCCGGGTCGTCGAGAAACTCGGATTCCGTGAGGAGGGGCTCAGGCCCCGTTATCTCCACATCGACGGCGCCTGGCGCGACCACCTAGTCTTCGCGCTCACCGCGGAAGAGGTGCCCGAGGGGTTGCTGGCCCGCTGGCAGCGGGCACGCTCCCGGAGCACCCCGCACGACAATCCCGCATAACCCGGAGGCGTGGAGGAGCAGCGCAGCAGGGGCGTGGAGGCGGGAAGTCCCCGGCGCCTCGGTCCCTCCGGAAATGGAATACGTGTTCGAAAGTGATCGACGGATGACCGTCTTCGGGCAATGAATTCGCCAACTCGGCGGCCTGTTGATCGCATCCATCACAAAAAAAGCTCGAAATATCAGCCAGATCGTGCGACACACCGGCTCAATTGGCAGATGGCCTCACGCAAACCCCTCTACCGTGTGAGGCGTGAGCAGCAGCGGCCTCATCTACGCAGTCATTGTCGGGGCCTGGGCCGCCTACTTGGTGCCGATGTGGCTCCGTAGGCAGGACGAGCTGAACGAGGCCCGTCCGACGGAACGCTTCAGCACCGCCATCCGGCTGCTGTCCGGACGGGCGGGAATGGAGCGCCGGTACGCCAAGGACCTGCGGGCGCGCTCCACCGAGGAGGAGGAGCCCAGCGCCGTCGTGCCGGACGCCGTCACCGACTCGGTGGACGTCCGGGCCTTCGCCATGCCCCCGGCCCGTCCCCAGGTGCACGCGCCCGTCCGGCAGCAGAGCCAGGAACGGCCGGAAGCGGCGCGAGAACCGGAGCGTGGGGCGGTCCGTGAGTCGGAGCGCGCGGCGGCACGGGAATCGGCGCGCGAACCCGAGCGTGAGCCGGTCCGCGAACCGGCGCGTGAGCAGGCGCACAAGTCGGCACCGCACCCAGCCTCCGTGCCTGCCCAGGCACCCAAGTCCGCACCCGCGCCCGCCTCCGCGCCTGCGCGCAAGCGTGTCCCGGTAGCGCGGCGTTCGCCCGCCGAGGAGGCCGCGGCGGCGCGCGCCCGGCGTGTGAAGGTGCTCGCGCGCCGCAGGCGTACCACCGTGATGCTCTTCCTCGCCTTCACGCTCGGCGCGATCGTCGCGGCGGTCGGCGGGCTCGCCCTGCTCTGGGCCCCCGGCGTACCGGCGATCCTGCTCAGCGGGTACATCGCCTACCTGCGCACTCAGGAACGCCGTCGCTTCGCCTACCAGATGGACCGGCGCCGGGCCGAGGTCGCCGCGCAGCGACTGAGGGAGCGTCAGCCGCGCAGGCGCGCGTCCGTGGACGCCGGGATCGACGACACCGAGGAGGGTCCGGAGCCGGAGACGGACCCCGGGCTGTCCGCGCTCGCCGCCGACCGCCGCGCCCTCGTCGAGCAGACCGACCACGCCGAGTGGGTCGACCAGCAGCGCGAGCGGCAGCACCGGCCGGGCCAGGGCG